>NZ_OZ075108.1:641875-962812 GCF_964186625.1 Asticcacaulis sp. MM231 | reverse complement strand
GCCACCCACAGAACTTAAGGCGGTCTTAAGGTGGCCTAAGATGCGATTTGAGGCGGCATTCATGGCCGTGGCGGCCTTGGCATCGGAAAGGCCTACATCCGGGTTCTGGGCCGCGTTGTCGGCGCCACTCACCTGAACGCCCTTCGAGCGCGGTTGCAGCAGCTTCACATCAGGACCTTCGGGTGCATCGGGCAGGCCCAGCTTGTCGCCGATGATCGACAGTTCGACACTGCCGCCACGATCGACGAACTCGTAGATCATGTCGGCCTGTTCCTTGGTGAAAGTCTCGGCCTGGCCGAGGCGAAGGACCGGATAGAGACCGGACGGCGGCGCGCCGTGGTTGAGAACGATGATCGGGATGACCAGATCACGGGTCAGGGTGGCACTGAGGGCGCGCTGGTCGGCGCGTTGATAGTCCTGGCGGACGTCATTATGGACGTTGCCCTGACTGCCGCCCAGCCCGCCCGATGTGGCATCAGTCGTTGCCGTCTGGCCGAGAACCAGCTTCGAGACCTGCTGATCGAGATATTCGCACAGAGCCTTGTAGACATCGGGCGACGCGCTCGCCATGGCATCAACGAAGTCAATCACCATCGAGTTGGGAATGATGGCGGCAGCATCGGTACCGATATTGACGACGGCATTGAGCAGCGCGTTGCGGTCGGTTTCGGTGGCGTTACGGTCATATTTACCGATACGGACCGGCATGCCGTAGACCTCGGCCAGGATCACCCAGTCCTTCAGCGCCATATTCTGGAAGAGATAGGCCCAGGCAACAGAGCGCGCCAGACCACCGCGAACCGTCAGCCCCGTCTTGCCCGCCGCCCTACGGATAATGAACTTGTAGCCGGGCAAAGGTACCGGCAGCGCGCTTGTGCCAACTACGCCGCCCTTCAGGAGAAGTGTCTCACCATCGACCTGGTCGAACTGGAAGAACTGCTGGGGCCGTGTCTTCAGGCGGGGCAGCATCGGATACTTCAACCGCGCTGTGCCTTCTGGCCAGACAAGCTCCGTAGCACTCCAGCCTTTGCCCTGGGCGTCCTCGATGTCGTACATCTCAAGCTCAAGGTCGCCGCGCTTCAGATACTCGCGGATCAACTCGGCATCTTTCTGCGAGCGTGGATCATCACCGGCCGCCTCGACCGTCGTCTCGCTCTGTGTCACAGCCAGCTTGCGGGTCTTAAGCGTGGCCTGATAGTGCGGGTACTTTTCCTCCATCTCTTCGGCGAGCTGGTAGAATTCATCGGCCTGGCCCTGCACGGCAGAATTAAGAATGCGCTGGAGCTTGAACGGATCGAGCCCCCCCGTCACCCCGTTGAACAGGATCGAGCGCACACCGCCGAAGGTCGGGGCGGCGATCTCCTGGGCGAGCACGGCCTTGTCGATGACGCGGCCTTCAGCATCAAGCGGGCCTTCAGCAACCGGCCGGCTCTCCAGTTCGAACGCACGCGGCGTCTCCGATCTCTTAGCGCCCGCGAACAGCGCCTTTATCGGGGAAAGAAAATCAACCATCAGAAGCCGCCTCCGCGCGTCATGCCATGCCGCGTCATGCCCACATCGAGATGCCCGCCCTTGCGGCCACCGAAACCATCGTCATCATTGCTGCCGGGGCGCGGCGCGGGCGTGTAGCCGTATTCAATGACCACACCGAAGGCGGACAGGCCCGCCAGTCCCACCGCCCAGAACCTGTCGGGGTGAACTTCCTTGGCCTCGGCCAGAACCTTATTGTCGTTGCTGGCGCGCTTGATACCGAGCAGGTCAGTGCGCATGGCCGGGTCACGCCGGATGCGGATTGTGCCGTCCTCGAAGCGCTGGCGCACAATGGTGGCCATGGTAATGCGGTTAGGACCTGTCAGCAGCACGCCCTTGACGCGGTTCACGCCATGCCGGCCTTGAGCGTCCTCAACCACCTTTTCGCCCATGCCGGTCTGGTCGATGCTGGCTTCAACGACCCTGTACCGCTTCATCATGTCATCCATGACAGCGTCCTGGTCGGCGAAGGATGCGCCGATCGCTTCCCAGCGCTCGCGCTCCCAAAGCACATCGCCGACCATCTCGAAGCAGATAATGACCGAGTAGTCGCGCCGACGCGCCACGTCGCGGCCGATGTAGCAAAGCCCGCCCATGTAGAGCTCAGGCTTGCCAGCATCCTCGTGCTCGCACTTGGTGATATCCTCGGCATTGAGCCAGGAGCCGCCACCCGCCTTGGGGATGCAGTCCAGTTCTTCGCCGGCATTGTCGCCGTAAATGCCGCGGATCTCGGCGATCCACTCTGCTTTCGGTTTCGACGCGGGAACGACAAGTTTGATGCGCTCATAGAGGCCATCGGCCAGGGCGTTATCAAAGGTAATTCGCATGGTGTCGCCACCGCGCTTCTTCGCCTTGATCTCGTCGAGCAGCTTGTTGAAGGCGTTGTCGATGCCGTTGTGCGTCGAGATGACGATGACGCGGCCGCCCCACATCAGGAAAGCCATGGCGGCTTTGAGGATTTCGTCCAGGTCCGTCATGAACGCGGCTTCGTCGGCGATGAACATGCCCTGCATACCGCGAAGGGCGCGGGCGACGGACGGCAGAGCGATGACTTCGAATCCGGACGCGAAGGTGACGCGGAACGTCTTGATGAACTTTTCGGGGTTGTCCGGATCGGGCAAGGCGCGTTCGCCAGACCCAACGATGGCCATGCCGATCGACTTAGCCCACATGCCGACGGTGTCGATGAACTCGCGGGCCATCTCCATGTTGTAGCCCATGTAATAGACGTCCTGGCCGCCCGCCGATTTGATCGAGGACGCCGTGAGCGCAGCGAGAAAGGCGATGCCCCAGGTCAGACCGATCCGGCGCGATTTCTCGATGACCAGGAGCGCAGTATCCAGCGCCTTCCTGATGGCGCCGCCCTGATAGGGCAATAGCAAATGCGCCGGCCCCTTGGCCCGCTCCTGCTTCTTCAAGGTTGCCATGGCTTCATCGAAGGCGTCTGGTTTGGTTTGACCGCGCAAGATCATGTGGCGATCCCCAGGGCGGCTTCCATCAGCGCATTGCGCATATCCTTGCCAAGGCCCTGCTGATTGGCCACCTTCTCAACCGCCTTAGCGGCTTCCCTGGCCATCTCCTGGCGCACCTTAACAACGCGGTCGGCATCGATCTTCTGGGCCGAGGCGAGGCTTTGCAGCGACTTCGCCAGGGACTGGGCTTCCTTGGCACCGAGCAGTACCGGCTTCGAACTCGCCCGTCTCCTCATCGACCTCGACGGCCGTCATGATATCGAAGATGACGGTCTGAAGAACTTCGGCAGCCAGCCGGCCGACCTGGTTGTCGGGGTTTTCACCAAAGGTCGGCGCCAGGGCTTCCGCGATCGCGCGGCTGCGGCCGATCCGCTCCTGGGCGGCGCGCAGGCGCTCGGCATAACGACCAAGGGCAGAACGTGACGGCGCTTCAAAGTCGATCTCGGCGGTGGCCTCCAGTTCCTTCAGCTTGTCGACGATCTGGTCGAGCGTGAAGTTGGAGGCGATCAGACGGCCGACCGTGTGACGGATCGGCTCTGGCAACTTATCGACGCTGGAGGCACGATGGCGCTTTTCACCCATGGGTCAAATCCCCGGCGTCGGGCGATCGACACCCGTGACGGTGGCCGCACCTAAAGCAACATCGATGCCGCGTGCCCTCAGCTTGGCGATCCGGACATTGCCCAGGTCTTCGATCTCGATAAGGCCCTGCTCGCGCAGCCAGTCGAGCGTTGAATGCACCTTGTCGCGGCTGACGTGAAAGCCGAGCGACGTGGCGACACCGTGCAGAACGGCCGAGTTGGCGCGGTAATTCAGGTCCGGATCGGCGAGAACGCGCAGAAGCGCCAAGCGCAGGCTTCGGTCGATAATGTCGGCAAGGCCACTCATTTGCGGGCCTCACTCATCAAAAGCTGCTCGATGCGGATAACGCCGGCATCGACGCTCTTTGTCTGGGCCGCTACGCCTTCGACCTTGGCGCTAAGGGTACTTTCGACACCCTTGATCTCGGCGCGCAGGACATTAATATCGCCCTGGGTGGCGACATGCTCGATCTCGGTTTCGAGGCGGGCCAGACGGTCGCTGTGCTGGCTCTGGACGTCAGTCACCTCCGTCAATCGACTATCGACGTTGCCGATCGCCGTCTTGATTTCGTCGCCATCCTTCCACTTGCCATTACGCAAAAAGGTCAGCCCCGCGATACCAAGGGAACAAAGCGACACAAACATCGGCACATAGAAAAAAATATCCTTCATCAGCCGGCAACCTTTCCGAGATAGCCACGGCGCTCGGCAGCTTCCTGGCACGCAATACAACGGCGGGCTTTCGGCTGGGCGAGCAGACGCCCGATACCGATCTCAGCTTCGCAGTCTTCACAAAACGGGCTCGACGACATCTCATCGACCTCGTGCATGGCCGCCTTCAGGCGATCGAGCGACTCAGCACGGAAGTTTTCGTCGCGCTCCTGGGCGCGGTCGATCTCGTCAGCCATGGGCCACCTTTTCACAGGCGGCCTTGGCATCGGACTCACGGGTGAAGGCATCACGGGCATAGCCGACGATCGCGCTCAGCCAGTTATGGCCGGCATCATTCGCCTCGATCACGGCGCCATCGGGCACGGCCGGGACAACCGGCACGGCCGACTTCACCTCAACAGGGCAGACCGGCACGTTGCGGATGTGCTCGATCGGCGCCGCAGCGACCATGGGTTCAGTCTTCAAAACGGGCGCGCAGGCAGACAGCGTCACAAGTGACAAGGCCGTCAGCACGGCGAGGCGCAAGTGTGAGCGCTTCAGCATCTTTGGATTTCCTCAAGGCGGATTCGGTGGCGCGCTTTTCGGCGCGGATAATGGCGGCGGCCTGGTCTTTGACCGTTGTTTCAAGTTGGCTCTGGAGGTCGGCCTTCTGGGCGAAAAGCCCCTGGACGGCGGGTGAGCAGTCCGAACTGTAGCCATCGAGCACGAGAACCTGGTCACAGCGCTGCGCGGCGCGCGCGCGGTTGGTCAGGTCCACGAGCGCGGGGTCACAATCCTGCTGTGACCCCGCTCTCCCGGTTGTCAGGCCGGTGACCAGATAAGCGGTACATCCATCCTGACGGGCAGCTTGTTTGGTGAGTTTGGCGTTCTCGCCACTGGTCACCGCTGCCCAGCCACAGGCGGCGATGATCAGGGCGACGGCACTTAAGGTCAGGCCGGTTTCAAATTTCATGATCGGGCTCCAGGTGCTCGGTGAGAAAGCACGCCGTCATCACCACAATCAAAATGACGAAGCCAAGGAAACGGATCATGGGCGCACCGCCTTCCAGGCCTTCATGACCTGCTCAAAGGACTTGCCGAACATGAAGGCGATCGCGGGCGCCACGATGATCATCAGGCCCATAAGCGACATGGCGGGGATGGTGATGCCGAATCCGGCCGCGACGGGGATACCGACGCCCTGGACGAGCGCGATCAGGGCCACGACATAAAGATAGATCGACCGCGCACGGTCGACCAAAGGGTCACGGATGGGAGCAGGCTCAACGGGATCAGGCTCAGACATCGCCAAGCCTCCGCGCCCGCTTGACCCAGCCGTCGAGGAAAATAACCTGCTTAGGGTCAGCCCTGGCGATGGCGTTGTAACGGACCTCGGCTTCCTGGCGATAGTTAGAGATCAGCTTCGGAATACCATTGCCAAAGCTCTTGATCTCCCAGAGGCGCGAACGGGTCTTGAAGCCCAGATCGCCGTCAACCTTCAGATCGGGTACGATGGCGAAACGGTTACAGGCGCGCTGGAGCATCTTCACAGCAGCCGAAGCGCCGCCATTGATAGCCTGGTCAAGCACAGCACCGTCGATAAAGGTCGGCAGCGTCTTGAGGCTTAGCCTCTCCCAGAAGCAGAGGTAATAGAGGTTTTTGGCGGCTTCCTTGGTCAGGAGGCGGATATCCGCGCCGTCGATATCGCCATCGAAATCCAGATCGAGATCGGCGCGACCGTCTTGATTGAGGTCAATCAGCTTGCCTTCGCTTTTGAGGAAGCGAAGGGAGATGCCATATTGCGTCTCGCCGCCGTTATCACTCTTATGGTTCGAATAACCGCCCTCGATATCAAGGACGGTCGCCGCCAGGTGAATGAACCTTGCGTCGCTACCGTAGAGCGGTGTCAGAATTGGTGATTTTTTCCCAGCCATGCCCGCCACAATGGGCGGGTTGGCGGCTTCGTTCTAACCTGAACAGGTTCAGGCGAGCGGCCGGAAATAGGCTTTACCGCCTTTGGCAGACAACGGCATAGATAGACCAGCCTGTTCTGCCTCATCAATTGCTGCCGCCAATTCAGCATGAAAAGGCGCGACAACGGCCTCGGACAGAGACTGACCTTCAAACTTAGCGAGGCGAGTGGCAAGGCCTTTCTCAAAATCCTCTCTGGTCATCAGAACAACTTCCCTTGCTTGGCTTCGGCTTCCACCGCCGATCTCGTTGCCTTGATCTTCTGCACGTAGCGCGGGGTGCATAGATAGGTCCGTGCAATCGTATTGACAGATTTGCCTTCTGACAAGGCCCGCTCGACAAGAGCACGTTTTCTGGCTGTCACGGGCACGTCGATGATCGATCCGGCCAGGGCGGCCGAGAGCACTTCACCGGCCTCAATGCCGATGACGTCGCCGATCGGGTGATGGATACCAATCTTTTGCGGAATGACGAAACGACGGCCGCCCAGGACTTCCTCAAATTTGCGGGCTGCGTCCGTACCGATCGCGGCGGCGATATGTTGCATCGAGATATCACCCATTGGCGCTCTCCTTCATCAACCGCGACAGTGTAATCTCCGCCTTCAGGAGCGTGTGAGCAGCACGATAGAACAACGCCCAGCGCGCCTTAACCTTGCCTTGAGGGGCTCTTAAGACGTCACGTTCGGCTTTGTCACGTGCCTCTTCCGCTGCACGCACGTCTTCGCGCGCGACTTCCACCAATTCCTGGTGTGCGTCTTCAGCGATCAGATCGAGCAGCGGTGCGGCGGAGGACATGGCTATTTCCCTTGCTTGGCGCGAATGGCGGCATCTAAGCGCGCCTTCAGCACGGCGGTTTGTTCGGCGAGCGCGATGCCGGCGACGTCCTGGCTCCAGCCATTGCGCTCCGCCATGGCCTTCAGCGCCTCGATCAGCTTAAACATCTGCTGTTGATCCGCCCAGGCCATGCGATCGCAACCGAGCTGGCGGCGCGCGAAGGCCTCCAGCGCCTTTTCGGAACTGTCGGTAATGGCGCCCAGTTGATAGAGCGAGATCCACAACGCACGCGCCTTGCGGGCCGACGGATGGTTAGCGGCGGAGACCTTGCGGGCTGCGGTCGCCTTGCGGCCGCCCTGGACAAGCTTCGGCTTCCAGCCCAGGTGGGTCTTGAATTCTTCCAAAACGCGGCCGGCCTGGGCATCGCTCAGGCCCTTGGCCGTGTTCTGGCCCGTAAGGCGCATCAACAAAGACCGGTAATCATCCTCATGGATGCCGGTCTCTTTCTTGGCGATATGGATTTTGGCGATGGCGGCGCTCATGACTGATGCGCCTTCAAAATTTCAAGGTTGAGGAAGTTCGCACTGGACATGTTGTAATGATTGCGCCAGCCGTCTTTTCCTTTGACGCTACAGGTATAGGTCAGCTTTTTCAGTTGAATGATGACGCTGTAAAAGGCCGGAGACTCTTCGTCTTCATGAAGGTCGAACCACGCACGGCACGACTCTGACCAAGGCATCTGGATCGTGCGCTGCTTAAATTTGAACGGCTTAGCCATTGTGTGTTCCTGATATCTCTGACGGCCTCGTCAGTCCCCGCCTAACGGGAAGACGCCAGTGCCCCTCACGGGGTCACGGCGTTTCGGCCTGGTCTTAGACGACGGCTGGCACCGTCAGGCTGTGTCGGCCGCGAAATGCGTGCCGCGTTCGCTCAGGGCCTTACGAAGCACCTCATGCGCCGTTTCGACGACATGCCACTCTTCGGCTGTTGTCTCCGCGTCCCGCTTCAGCCCCAGGGCACGATCCTTCGCGGTCTGGACAGTCTCAGCCTCGAAGGGGGACAGAACGTCAGGCATGGCCGCCTGAAGCGCGGAAATGCTGACAAGCTGGCAGCACATTTGACGGGTGATTTTCATAACAGAACACTCTGGATGAAGATGACGAAGGAGGCCCAGCTGCCACCGACGATCATGATCAGGCCGAGCCAGATCAGGGCGACGGTAAGGCTAAAGCGGCGGCCGGTGATTTCTATGCCTGCGCGGCGGCGTCTGACGAAGGCCCGGCTCATGACGCAGCTCCCGATGCCAGATCGATGCTGATGGCCACCCACTTGCCGCGTGCGTCCTTTTCATAGAAACGCGGATAGGCCTTACGGGCGACGACAACGATGGCCTCCTGAAGAGCAAGCTGTGCATCCTTCCAGCGCTGATCTTCCGATTGGACCTGAAGCAGGCCAAGCAAGGCTGAGCGGTTGACCTTGCCCTTCGAGAGCTGGAAGCCGCGATTGACCATGGACACCAGCTCGGCCTTGGCGAACTCGCCCCACTCCTGGACGCACTCGTTGAAGAGCGCGCGAGCACTCTCCAACTCCGGGCCGAAGTCGATGAACTCGCCGATCGAGCGCTCGACCTTCATGGTCTGATCGACGGTGACAAGAGACACGTTGCCCTTCTCACCGCCGCGCTTGGCGCCGTACCGCTCGTTAAGAACGTCAACGAAGGTTTCGACCTCGTCGAGCGCATGGTCGCGGAAGGTCTGAACCTTGCCGGAAAGAGCCTTGGCCTCGGCGATCAGTTTGCGCACAACCTGGTCCTGAAGCAGGGACTGCGGACGGATGTTTTCCACCAATTGCAGGCCACCGTTGGCCAGACGCATGTATTTGCGACCCCCATGCTCGACGACACCGTCATCGAGCTTGGGGGCGTTTTCGGTATCTAGTTCGGCAGCAATGCTGGCCATTTCATCAGCCAGGGCATCTTTGCTTGTGATGATTTCGAGATCGTCCATGGATTCAGGCTCCTGTGTCGGTTTCGGGATTAAATTCAGGGCGGACAACGCCCAGCGTCAGGTGTTCCAGCGCGTCCAGGATCACCGCGGCATCCATCTTCATGGCGCAGCGGTCCTGCGGGGTCGCGTCCGGGTGCTTCATCGCCTGAAGCGCCAGGCGCTCGATGGCGCTCATGCCGTTGCGCAGCATGTTTTCGGCATAGGCGGCGTCGAGGCGATCGCCATCACGGGTGGCCGGTGATTTAAGGCCCGCTTCAGCGCGCACGACCGCGAGTTCGCGTTCGGCCAGATCGGCATGAACCGCGCCCAACATCGAAATCCATGTGTCCAGGTGAACGATGGAAAGCGTGGTTTCGTGGTGGTGATCGGCGCTCTCGCGGGTGCGGCGCATGATGCGCAGGACCGCTTCAAGGCTGGATGTGTGTCTGATCTGGCTCATGCGACCGCTCCCGCGCTGAGTTGGTCCCAGGCCATTTTAATGTGGTTGATATTGCGCTCGGCCTTGCTTCCCTGGGCAATGATGGTCGCCAACTCCAGACACTTCGTCATCGAGCGCAGGGCGCCGCCGCCCGGCACCATGGCGATATTCGTCAGGAACTTGGTCTCCATGGAGTTCATGACGCCCCAAGCGGCCAGTAAGACGGTGACATCGCCAGGATGCGGCACCTCAATGATCGTCCGCATCGACACGCGCGAATAACGCTGGGCGAACTGCGCCGAGCGGTTACCTTCGATATTGCGGGTGACCTCCATGTTGCCGGCGAAAACAAGGCCAACCTTGGTGTCGTCATGAATGGCACGGAGCTCTTCCAGGGCCTTTTCGCCTAGGTGCTGAACTCATCGACGATCAGCAGCGCATCGGTGCGGCTGCGAAACTGGCGACGGACCAGCTCGCTAAGCTGGTGCGAGGTGCGGTTCCCAGGCGGCACGTTGAAAGCGTTGAGGATGGCCAGCATAATCGCATTGAAGGTCGAGCGCGACGGCGACGCGGTGACCCTCCAGACGTTCTGGAATTCCCAGACAAAGTGATCCAGGGCCTCAGACTTGCCGACGCCAGGATTGCCCTGGATTGTGTTGAAATTTCCGCGTTTGGCATAGAGCAGGTTGGCGCGGATATTGAGGGCAGTCGGCGTTGGCTGATAGGCCGGGACAACCGACATATCGCTGAAGAACTCCATGGTCTCGGCGTTCTTGAACCACTTTTCGACCTCGGTCGCGACGTTCTGGTTGTTGCCCTTATAGGTGCCCAGCGCAAACGCCTGGATCGTGCTTTCGCCGATACCCGTGGTCTGGTGGATCTCGTACCAGCTTGCGGGCGTCTGCTCTTTGTAGTCGAGCACCCGCTTGCGCAGCTCATCGAGCTGTTCGGGGCTGAAGATTGTTTTGGTAACGGTATTCATGCTAGGGTTCCTGTGTGTGAGGCCAAACACCACTGGTGAGAGGCAAGTTGCGCGGGCGCGGGAGGTGCAAGCTCCCGCGCCCTTTTAGTTTGGCCGTTCTGGCTCTTGGTTTGGGCTAAGCCCACCATCAACAATCGAAAATCGGTGACGCTTCTGGGGTTCCGGCATCTGATCGATGGCGTTCCTGAAGGCGTTCATGACCAAAGCCTGGTCATTCTGGGCAACATCTGGCGCAAGCCGGCGCACGGCATTGCCGCGCGACCGGACGGGTCGGATGATGGGGGTTTCCGGCGCCGGGCCATCCTCAGTATCGAGGGGCATCATGGCGGCCAGGTCAGCAACGCTGATGAGGTTTTGAAGGCGCGTGGCTTCGCGCGTGGCTTTCAGCAGACCGGCGCCGAGCTTGGCGCGATCTTTGGCGGCATCCACATCGTAGAAGCCGACGGCCGCCTGGATCGGAGCCTCACAGACATATTCGCCGGTGGCCTTGTAGATGTAGACCGTCTTCATCAGGTCATCCGGGTCGAAGCGGACGGCGACCATCTGTCCTGCCAGGTCATACAAGGCCGGGGCATAATAGGTGTTGCCATAGAGCTGAACCGCACCTGTCTTGCGGTTCGCCCTGACGTGGTCGGCAGTCAGCAACGCCAGGCGAAGCTGCTCGTCCGTGGCACGGCCGATGGCGCTGACCTTGTAAGAGGCAAAGAAGGCATCATCGAACGATCCGCCTTGGGCGGCTTCAGTGCGGCGCCCCTGCTTGGCGTTGTAAACTTCCATGCCCTTGGCGATCAGCGCCTCAAAAACATCGAGATCGATGGCGCGCTCGGCGTAGTTTTCCGGCTTGGCCATAGGGTTCTTGCCCGTATAGGCGCCCTCGCATAGCGGATGCTTGCTGATAACCTCTTCAAGCGTACCAAACGAGCGCTCAATCGGCTTGGCCTGGCCATGTGCCGGCGTCGCCCAGTGGGTGACAATACCGAGTGCGGTGAGCAGACCCGTCGGGTCGCTGTCCTTGATCTTGAAGCGGAAGCGCGTCTTGGCGCCACCGGTAATCCATTTCGAGGCGAAGGCGCGGCCGTTATCGGACGTCACATGCTTTGGAATGCCCCATTTTTTGAACAGGTCTCCAAAGGTCAGGCGCGTCAGGGTGGAGGTTTCGGCCTCACCCGTGCGCCATGCCAGCATTTTGCGGCTGTAAAGGTCCTGCATGGCGATGGTCATGGGGCGTGCGATGCGCTCTGGCAGACCGTTCTTGGCCGGGAAGCGCACAAACACATCCCACTTGTGGCCGTCGATATTGATGGCCTCCATGGCGTGAAGCCCCAAAATGGTGCGCTTCTGAGACGGTATGGTCTCCTGTAACGCCTTGGTACCTTCACGCATGAACACGATGACGCTGGCGGGCACCTCGGCTTCCAGACGGCGCTGGAGCGTCTTGCATGTCGGAAGAATGAAGCCGGCCTTTTTGGCGCTCTCTTCCAGTCGAGCATAGCAACCCGCATAGGTCGGGGCCGACTTGCGCAGGAAATCCGTCTTGAATTGCTGCCAAAGGGCCTCGTCGATGCCCTTTTTAAGGCCGCCACCCACCCGGCGTGGCGCAAGCGCTGGCAGGCGATCCTGTGCGGCGATGCCGGTCACCAATTGGCGCCAGTTCCAGATGGTGGCGGGGCTGACCTCATACTGCTTGGCGGCTTCGGCCACGGCATTGTTGGCGCCGAACCCGGCCTTCTCCGCCAGCTCGATGCGCTGGAGGATCATCAGGCGGCGCTGGGCTTCTGCCTTGGTCTTATCGGATTGCTGGTCGTACCAAGTCCAGTTCTTGCCGACCGGCGCCACCGCCTCAACCGCGTCATTAACGGGGGCGTAAGAGGCCGCTAAGAGGCCTCTATTGACCAGTTCCGTGATGGCTGATTGGGGCAAAATGCTGAAATGGAACTCCAGACCGCCGCCACGACCGGCGCGCGGCCGTGCCAGCGCCATCCCAGCGCGATCGCACTTCTCAGACCATTTCAGCTCTTTGACCAGGTCAACCATGCGGTTGCGCTTCGAAGACAAACCCGGAAGGTCCAGGTCAGCCAGCTCACCGGTCGAAAACCATACTTTTTCAGGCTCGCCAGCCCGTATTGCCAACTGCACTATGCGGCCCTCCCGGTGAAAGTCTTGACAATATCGCGCTGAAGGACTGCCAGAGCGGCCAGTATCGAGCGCTCGACGTCGAGATCTGCGTCTGAAGGCAGCTCGTTGAGGGCATCTTCGATCAGGTCGCCCCGGTTCTGCATGGCCTGGACCATAGAACTGAGGAACATGACGGCGCGAACGACGCGGATTTCTTCGGCGGCACTGAGACCTTCGTCGATCTCGCCTTCGATATGATCGATCAGGCCGCCTTCCGTCATTTCGACGGTCAGGTCGATGCGGATCGGCGCCGTTATGGTGCGGGTGTAGACTTTGCAGGTCTGGCTCATCGTCTGCCCTTCGTGATCAGGGGCGCGCTGCGCTTCAGCACGGCGATTTCTTCGGCCAAAATCTTCATCTGGCGTTCTTTATGGCCGAGTTGGGCCGTCAGGATTTCCTGACCCACCAGAACAGTCGCGCCGATCTCGCGCAGGAGGCCGTTGAGGATGCCGTAGCCACCTGTGACGGCTGTCAGGGCCAGCAGACGCCCGGCGCTGATGTTGTGCCCCTCGCGGGCTTCACTGGCATAGGCGTCAAGCATGGCCTTGGTGACGGTGTCGTCGAGAACTTCAGACACGTTGATGGCCACCTCATGCCGGCCGAGACCGGATTGCAGGATCATCAGCGCGACCGCCGAGGCCACGCGCTTGTCGATACCGGCCAGCGCACCTTCCCGATCGGCAGGTGGTGTCGGGCTCGGCAGCTCGAAGGCGAAGAAATCTCCCTGGTCAGGATGGAAGGCGGGCTTGCGCTTACCCATGTGCACCCCCGGTCAACTGCATCATGATCTGCCGCTCGGTGAAGCCGGAAGCCAGAGCCTCAGAAGCTTTATCGACGTTTGCTTTGAACAGCGGTTGCTTGGCGCGTAGTACAATCTGGCGGGCCTGACGGCGCAAAGCCGACTCCGCCTGGATTTCTTCCTTGAGGCTGGTCGCCTTCGCTGCCTGCGCCTTCGACATACTTTCCAGCGACCGCGCGGCATAGCTCGCATAACGGCGCGCCAGGGCGCTCTGCGGGTCTTGAGGCACGTGCTTATAAAGCGTCGAAAGCGCGATGCCGTATTTGGATGCAGCCATGCTTACTGGCATACCGCCAATGATTTCCGCGACTGCTGATTGGATGATGGTGACGGCCATTATGAACGATCATCCCCGTGGCGTGTCAGCCGGTCGCGTGTACCTGGCGGAATGAGGATAGTGGCCGGGTGGCTTAGGGGGTCGGCGTCGCGTTTGAAATGGTACCAGGCGTAATCCGTGGCACCGGACTTCTTGCTGATGCGACCGAGCGCGATTGGCACGCGCTCACAAAAGACATACATCGCCTCCAGATGGTCACGCATCAATTCGTACCTTATGGCGGGTGTCAGGAAGGCAAGGCGGCCAAACACAAACACGTCGTTTGCAAGGGTCAAAGCCTTAGCAATGAACTTGTCCGCGATGGTGGGTTCGCCAGGGCGATCTTCGTCAAGCGAGAACGGCGGGTTCATGAACACCGCATCAAAGGGTAAAACGTCGGCGTCGGCTGGATACTCGGCTGTCAGGAAATCCTGAACCGCATAGCCCATGCCATGATCATGAATGTCTGAAGCGGTAACATTGAAACCAAACTCGCGCACCACATCGACCATATGGCAACGTCCGGCACATGGATCGAGAGCAAACACTTCGCCAACAACGTCGGCAAAGAGATCGTCCGGCAATGTTGTGATCAGCGCCCGCGTCGCCCAGGGCGGCGTGGGGAAGTAATTCAGCTTCTTGTAAAGGGCGCGCAACGCCTTTTCTTCCGGCGTCATTTCGACGAGCACGAGCTGATCCGTTTCCTTTTTGAAGCGGTTCTTACCCTGCTGTGTATGGAGGTTGTGGCGCCCCGTCAGGAGGCTGCCCGGCTTGGGATATTTCACCTCGATACCGTCCAATTCCAGATCGCGCTGCTGATATTCAGCCAGGCGCGCGAGGTCAGGCATTGCTTGGCTGCGCTCTGCCCCCATACGCATCTCAAGATGGAGCTGTAGGCGGCGGCGCAGGGTTTCCTTTGATGGCGCGACCATGCCGTTGCTCTCTGCCATCGCCTCAAGGCGGGCGTAGCACGCGGCGAAAGTCGGTGCGCCAGGTCTGAAATAATCCGCCTTGAACGCGTCCCAGAGCGGGTCCGCTTGGGTTAGCGTCGGCGTTTCACGGCTGGTCATACGACTACCGCCACGACAAGGCCGATAAACAGGCCGACGAAGATAACAAGCTGGCAAAGGGTATCAGTACGCTGGTCACGGGTCATTCGGCAGCTCCTCTGATGATGTCTTCGAGATCGACCACATTGGTCGGCCGGTCAGTGACCGGGGCCGCGACGGCGGCGGGCTTGTCGGAGGCGATCAAGGCACTTTCCTTGGCAAACCGCTCATCTAGGTTCTTGTAGAAATAAAGATCGACGCCCTTGGGCAGCACGTTGGAAAGCACCCGCAGGGCCTCCATTTGCTCGGCGCGGCCCATGCGGTTGAAGGTGTCCTGGAAAGTCTTCAGGCGCTTCTTGGCGGCGTCGATCACCGGGGCCCCGCGCATCATCGCCTGCGCGGCGTTGATGTCCTTGGCGCCACCCTCCATTAAGGTTACCGCCCTGATCTGGTCCGACGGCTCCATTTTGGCGAGTGCGCGGAGTGCTGCTGCATTCGTGCCGATCGGGAGCTTGCGCACGCGCTCTGTAAGGGAGGCAGGCAGGCCCGCCACACTCAGGTGACGAGAAACAGAACTGCGGTGCAGACCTAATCGTCCGGCGATGATTTCTTGAAGACCATATGATTTGTGCACGATGCACAGATCATCATCTAACTGTTTTTTCTTAGCATTCTTGCCGTCACGCGCATTTGCCACGCGACCATCCTGATCATCCAGGATGCCAAGACGAAGCTTTTCAGTTTTGATTAGTTCCTGAACAAAGCGCGCCTCGTCGAGTGGACTAAGTTTCGCACGAAAGAAGTTTTCGGCGACCTCGCGGCTACGGCGCTCTAATGCATTGGCTGAGCGAACGACACAGGCAATATGCGTCCAGCCAGCCAAGATGGCAGCGTCAATACGATGGCCTCCGAAGCCCAGCTTGTAAGGCTTACCGCTCTTTTGATTGACCAGCCTGCAAACCTCAATCGCTTGAAGCTGACCATCCACAGCATACGATGCTGCAATACCTTGAACCCAATCTGGATCGGAAGGACGCAGGCGCTCAGAATGATCAATGTCGGCGATCGCCAACATCTCGATAATTTCAGCTTTTGGAGAAAGGTCAGGCGCAATTTTATTGAGAGAAGTCATGTCTATTTCGCCCCCTCATTTAGACGGTGCGAATCCGATTTTTCGGACGTATAGTTAGACAAACTCAGCCGATTGGCCCGCTTCACGGATTTTACAATGATACTGACATCAATGCCCACGGCTGATGCGAGAGCTTCAATAGTGCGCCCTGTCGTCGTGCGCCCCCTCAACACATCGAATGTAGAACCACGTGGCAAGTCGT
Organism: Asticcacaulis sp. MM231; assembly: GCF_964186625.1. Classification (NCBI taxonomy): domain Bacteria; kingdom Pseudomonadati; phylum Pseudomonadota; class Alphaproteobacteria; order Caulobacterales; family Caulobacteraceae; genus Asticcacaulis; species Asticcacaulis sp. MM231. Next base: position 946,752 of record NZ_OZ075108.1, on the reverse strand, counting down.
ACCGCTTTTCGAACGCCGTCATATTGGTTTCTGCGATACGCAGTAACGCTTTGATCTCTTCAGGATGCGGGATGCGCGCCATATGACCGACAATCATGTTATTAAATCCGATAACTCGGATCAGAACACGAAAACATCGGACAGTAAAGATGCGAAGACCCTAAAAAGGGAATTTGGCGCTCGACTATTTGATTTAATTCAGGAAAATAATATGTCGCAGGCGGAATTATCCGCCAAATCTCGCATCGCAACCTCCAAAATATCGGATTACGTGAGGGGCAATTTCATGCCGTCGGCCGAATTGGTGGTTGAGTTGTCGGATGCGTTGGGCGTCCGCCCGCAGTGGCTTGTGCTAGGCCGAGGCGAAAAGAAGGAAAGTGGACAAGAAATCTCGGATATCTTGTCCGTTCCTGTCCTCAATATCCGACTAGCGGCTGGCGCTGGCGCTTGGAATTCCGAGACGATGGTTCGCGGCCAGATGCTATTCGATAAAGAGCTGCTCGGCCGTCTTGGTCGAACAAATGTCGAAGGTCTTTTTGTCGCTAATTGCGATGGCGATTCCATGGAACCGCTTATGTCAGATGGCGCACCGGTACTGATCGACGGTAGCGACACTCGAATAAGGGAGGGTATATTTGCGTTCCGCCTCGGCGAAACTTTGCGCATCAAACGCTTACGGCCGGTCGGCTGGAAAGGGATCGAGATGATCTCTGAAAACCCGATCTACCCACCAGAGCGGATTGAGCATGATGACTTCGAACATTTCGAGATCATCGGTAAGGCTATTTGGGCGGGCACCACACTCTGACACCACGCCCAGGGCGGCTTACTCTCCCATATCAATTCGGAACCTCATATCGCCGCCACAGCCCATCCGCTTGCATTTTTCGGTCTTGTCTAAGGTGTCTACGGTCGCAAGCGGACTAACATCCGCCTTCAAAAAGCATCCCACCGATTGCGTACGCTCTGTCCCACAGTCGCCACAGGTCCCGATGATGAGAACATGGTCCGCCATTCGTCTTAGCGGTAAATAGTACCCGACTTCTTTTTTAGCAGTTCCTTTATTTTCCAATGTGTTGCACACGAATTTCGACACATTACTCATTGATGCACTCCCAGCTAGTAACGCCTAATGTTCCCTATTTGTTCCCATTAAATGAGGCGTGTCAACAGAGTTGTGTAATTAAACTTAACCGCTATCATGGCGAGAATTTTTTAGGAGGGGACTTCATGACTGACAATATTCTGAGACTGACTACACTGAAGGGCCATAGCGTCGTTATCGACGGCACAAAGGCCCCAATGAAGGTGGTTGTCACCACTGACACAGGCACTCACAACTTTACCCTGGTCGCCGTCCGCAATAGCCCCGAACTCGGCGACTATCTGGAGGCCCTGCCTAACAGCTCTATACAGATCAGCGCTGATGATGCCGCAAAGGTGAAGGCATTGCTGGCCTCCGCCCCAAAGAAGAAAAGCGCAATGCCCTTTATATTGGGAGGCATTGGTGTCCTCGTCGTCCTGGCCGCGATTGGCGCGATGTCACCAAGCACAACACCCGATGCGCAGCAGGCAGTATCAAATGTTCCTGCGGCTGACACCGCCCCGGTTATTGGCAAAACCGCCATCACAAAAAACGTCGAGGTAACGGTCACTAAGGCGCTAATCCGCGAGACGGTTGGTGGCGACAACCAGTATCTTCAGGAAAGCGCCGCCGAGGGCGGTGTTCTGGTTGTGGTTGAATACAAGATTAAGAACATCAGCGCCAAGCCGATCAAAAGCTTCGAGCAGCCTCGTTTAAAACTGATCGACGAGGCCGGCACAGAATACAATCCGGATAGCGGCAAGTCTGCCAGCTATGCGTCAGAGGTCGATCTGAACCGGAAGATGATGAGCGACCTCAATCCAGACATATCGGTGCTCGATGCCGATGTCTTCGAGGTCTCAAAGACAAAATTCAATCCGGCCACCTGGTATGCCGTGACAGAGGATGGCACGAAGATCAGCCTGCAATAATCCGGTCAGTTCGATTTGGTCAGTTACAACAAGCCACGCTGGCGAAATGGGAGGACCTATGAAGAGATTTTTTTGTTTAGCTCTTGCTTCAATTTTGGCTGGCTGCTCACCTCAACAGCAAGCGGAAGAGCCCTTTTCAAGCGCTGCTGCTTCATATTCTTCACAGTCCCCCTTGCCTTCAGTCGAAGTACCTGGAGCGACGATTGACGCCAGCTTTTACAGAACAATGGATAGAAGAATTGAGCTCGTGTCTGTTGATGGATCTAGGGGCTTTGTTTTGGTCGACATGATTCCAGGCGATCTGGGCGGCATCAAGGAGGCGGCAACGACAATACGATGGGTTTCCACCGCCATGAAGTATGACAAAACACAGTTCGTAAAAGTGAAAAAAATTACGTTCCGTTTTTTTGACGGCGACAATAAGGATTTGGGCGAGTTGGATGTCGATGGTCAGGCGCTTCGAAAAGGCGATGATAAAAGCATGAACTTCGCGGCGGCGGTCGAATACGTCACTGAAGTGCGCCTAACACAACTTGGCCATCAAAAAGCAGCGGAGTTCTGTTCCGAGAGGGGCGCGGAAGCACCGCACTTCTGTCAATTGGCCGGTCAATAGGCTGCGAAATTTTTCCGGTCAGTTCGATCTGGTCAGATACAACAAGCCCCGCTGGCGATCCGTCAGCGGGGCTTTGTTTTTATTGGCTTTATGAAACTGACCAGAAAAATTCAAACTGACCAGACCTAAAGGTCAGTTCCGCATGATGAAGGCGAGCCCGGCTCGGCCGGCGCCGAGGCGATGAACCGCCCGCCCCATAAACAACCCGCCCCATGGAACCCTTATTAAGGCGGGCTAAGGCGCGTTCTAAGGGCCTTTTAAAGCGCGCCTAAGACGATCCTCCGCCAGATCAGGCCAAACCCGCTCAAATGCGCCCCATGCGCCGCAAACCATGTCTAAACGGCCCGCGACTTTAGACATTGATTTTGATCGCCCCGCCAGGACGCATCTTGCCAAAAACCCAATTTTTACAACGGCCCGTCCCGCGATATCCCGTCTGATCTCGGATTATCCCACACCAAATGGCACTTTAATCAGTCCTGTCCCCTTACAACTCTACGCTACTGGGGGCACTGGACATAGGTTACGCCACAACTGTTCAGGCAGACGCACATGACGTCCCCGTGGCGATGAGACACCAAAGGTTGTAAGCCCGTAGGCTTAATGCGATCTTAAGGTTGGGGATGGGCTTTTAAGGCACAGGCGGGCCAGATGACCTGTAAGCCGGGTTCTGTTCAGGGATTGCTCCCCTTGGCGATCATTCCTCTTGGCCGCCCATTGCTGGACGGCTCACGCAACCTACCCGAACGGTCTGGGGCGGTAATGCCCTGCTTTTGTCGCCAAAAGCGCGCCGTTCCTATTTGGTCTTGCTCCGGACGAGGCTTGCCATGCCGTCTCCGTTACCGGACACGCGGTGCGCTCTTACCGCACCCTTTCACCCTTGCCCTGACGGATCAGGGCGGTCTGCTCTCTGTGGCGCTATCTCTGGGGTCACCCCCGGCGGGCGTTACCCGCCGTCCTATTACCGTGGAGCCCGGACTTTCCTCAAGGCAGGTTTCCCCGCCCCGCGATCACCCGGTCATCTGGCCCGCAGGCCTTTTGCGCGTAAATATCCAGGAAATCAAGCTTGAGATGTGTCACTCCAAGTATTGAAGATACCTCGCAAAAGCTCGGGCGCAGGGTGGTGCTTGCCTAAACTACGTTTTGGCGGGCTCAACCAGCGCACCAATCACCACCGCCAACCAGCCCAGAATGGCGATCGTGCCGCCGATCGGTGCCAGACCGGGAATGACGACACCAGCAAGGGAATGGATCAGGATTTCGAGCGCGAAGACGCCGCTACCGGTCAGGAGCAGGGCCAAAGGCAGGGCGCGCCGCCAACCGGTGATCAGGACAGTGCTCAAAAGGCCAACCACCGCCGCAGCGTGAAACAACAGAAACTGCCCGCCGACGGCCAGATTGCCGGTCTGGGGCGGATGCGAGCCGGCCGCCAGCATGATCACGCCGGTCAGGCCCCACAGGCCGGCGATCGCCAGAATGATACGTTGTCCGGTCATAATCTTGTCCTCATGGCTTGATCTCGATAGGCGTACCGTTGGCCACCATCGCTCATAAGGCCTCAATCTCGGCATTGCTGATAGCGATGCAGCCGGCGGTCCAGTCATAGGGGATTTTGAGCTTGCCCGGCAAGGCGCCGTTTGGCTGGTCATGAATAAAGATATCACCGCCGGGCGAAACGCCACGCGCCTTCGCCTGAGCACGATCCGCCGCATTGGGATAGGAAACCCTTAAGGACAAATGATAGGCACTGGTCTTGTTGCGGCCGGATATCCGATAAAGGCCCTCTGGCGTCCTGCCATCGCCCTCTTCCGATTTGTGCCCCCTGGGGCTTGGTCCCAGGGCAATATGGAAAGTTTTGAGCGCGCGCCCGGCAGCATCATAGGCCACCATGCGACGCTCCGATTTCCACACGACAATGCGGGCAACCGTCTGAGGCTGAGTCTGAGCCTGCGCTTGTCCCGCAAGGAGCAACCACGCCGCCGGCAATGCCAGAATCTGCCGCTTGCTAAACATCAGACATCCAGCAAGGTCATATGGCGCAGCAGCGCCATCAACGTCACGCGCAGTTTGGCGTCGGCACGGCCTTCGAGATCTGTGCCGATCTGTTCGGGCAGCCAGTGGCGCTGGAAGGCTGTGACGATGGTGGCGGTCTCGACGTCATAAGGTCCTCCGGCCAGAATATTATAGCCCAGCTTGCCGAGCGCTGATTGTAGCGAGAAAACGCCCAGTCCGGTTTCGCCCATTCCCAGAGGCGGCCCCATCGCGCCCTCGGGCGGCATATCCGGCGTCACCCACAGGCCATGGCCGTGCTCGGCCAGCACCTGCCACGGGAAGCGCTCACCCGGATCAGCTTTACGCGCCGGCGCGACGTCGGAATGACCAAGGATACGCCAGTCGGGAATATCCCAGCGCTCGCGGATGCCATCGAGCAGGCCGATGACCGCATCGATCTGTGTTTGCGGAAAGTCACGATAGCCGAACTCATGGCCGGGATTGACGATCTCGATGCCGATGGAGGCGCCGTTGATATCGGTCTCGTCCTTCCAGAAGCCGACGCCGGCATGCCAGGCGCGCCGTTCTTCGGCCACCAGCCTGTAGATCGAGCCATCCTCTTCGACCGCGTAATGCGCCGAAACCTTCGCTTCGGGATCGCACAGACGGGCGATGGCCTCAGGCCCGCTCGTCATGCCGGTATAGTGCAGCACCACCATGTCCGGCGGGCCCTTGCGTTCATTGAAATTGGGTGATGGCTGTTCGATCATGGGCCTGTCTTAGCGGCATTTTCATCGATTGGACAAATAAAAACGCCGCCATCTTGCGACAGCGGCGTTTTCGAATATCGCGGAAAGACGGGTTTAGTAGACCGTCCAGGTCGAACCATCCTTGCGGGCTTCATAGACGCCCTTGCCGTCATCGGTATTGACGCGCACCTTGGACGGCTTGCGGCGGATCAGCGCCATGGCGCCCATCAGGCTGACCACGACAGCGCCGATCACGGCCACCGACGCGGCGAAGACGGCCAGAAGCGCAACCACGCCCAAAACAGCCAGACCGGCGACGGCCATGCCCATGGCATAGACGATGCGGGCGATCAGGTTCTTGCGGCGGAGCTGACCCCAGGGCTTGTAGGCGCCGGAAGCAAAACTGGCAAAAGACATGTCACGCTTGGTCATCAACTTGATACCTCTAAACGATGGAGACAATACGCGCCTCGCATTAACAGATTGGCATGAATACGTCCCGCGTCAACCTCTGCCACCAGTTGAGGGGATAAATTTTAATAACATTTTAAGACAGAAACCGCGCATTTAAGCGGAAATCATGCCTTCGGAAGACAAAAACTCCGTAAAATTAAGCCGTTAGGCCAGCGCACTCCGTTCCTTCACAATCTGGTCATAAGCCGAATTAATCAGGGCGGTTTTCTGCGTATAAAGCGCTTCAAAGTCGATCGGCAGGCCGCGCGCGCGGATTCTGTCCGGGTGGAAATCGTTGAGGCGCGAACGACGCGCCAGACGGATATCATCGTCCGAGGCATCCGGCATGAGCCCCAGAATGTAGTAGGGATCATCATCACTCAAAGGCACGTAACCGGCGCGCACGCGGCGATAGGCGGCCGTCTTGATGCCGAAAAGATCGGCCACCGTTTCGAGATAGACTTCTTCCTGATGGCTCAGGCGACCATCGGATACGGCGATATGAAACAGGCCTTCGAGCACATCCTCAAGGATTTGCGGGCAACTCGCATAACGCTTGGCCAGACGGCGGGCGTAGGATTCAAAGCCGAGGCTGGTCTGGCGCGCCAGATCATAGAGACGCATCACGTCGCGGCGCGCCTTGTCGTCCGGCTGGAACACATGCAGGAAAGCGGTCTGCTCGACCTCATGCGCCAGGCCATCGGCCATGGCCAGCTTGGCGCCAAGCGCCGTTACCGCCGTGGCGAACGCCGGGTCAGCGCCCGGAGGCCCCTTGGGGCATTCGGTGCATTCCGCGGCGTCGAAACGCCCAACGGCCAGTTGCGCCAGATTTTTCCAGAACGACATTTCTACTCAAAAAAGACGGGTTCAGCGATATAGTTAGGCGTCAATCGTAGCCGAATTACGGCGCAATGTGTTCTTAAGTTTTGGTAAGGCGCTCAAAAAAACATCACACATGGCGATTTTATGCCTTACTTGCTGTATAGATTGCCTTAACCGCAGAAGACATGTGCGCTTTTGCCGCAATATTCCCCAGGGGCGCCTGACGCCTTATGAAGCCCGGAGCTTACCTTGCACCTGCTGAGATCTTCTGTTCTACGCGCCTCCCTTCTGTCTCTGGGCGTTTGCGCCTTTGCCCTGCCGGCGGCTGTACCGGCTGACGCCGCCAAGTCGCGCGCCGCAGCGATCAAGAAGAGCCCAGCCAAGGTCAAGCCCGCCACACCCGCAGCCGATAAGGCGGCGATCACTGGCCGCAATGCCGATGGCAGCCTGCATTCGCCAACCCTCGAAGATGCGCCCAAGGACGACTTCCTGCGCGTCGCCTGGTGCCATGGCATCCTCTCCGGCAATATGGACATGGCCGAACGGGTCGATTCCATCATGCCCATCGACGATCAGATCCAGACCATCGGCCTCTCCTACCTGCGCGCCTATGAGGCGGCCCTGACCCTGTCCGGCAAGGGCAAGGACGCCGCCCAGCACAAGAAGGCCGAAGACGTGCGCGACTACGGTTATAACGAATGGGCCGCCGCCCGGGCTGCGCCGACACCGGAAGCGGCTTACGCCTACGCCAACTGGCAATTGCCGGGCGATTGCGAGCACGCCGCTGTCCGCCTGTCCGGTCACCCCAACCTGTTTGCCGAAATGGCGACCGACAAGGAATTGGATGCCATCGAACTGGCGCTCAAGTCGGGCGGACCGCACGACTACGCCGAAAAGCCCAAACCCGTCCTGACCGCGCAAGCCGCGCCGGTAGATGGTGACGGTCCGGTGGCCAGCAACACCCTGGGCCGCCGCGTCAATGCCGCCACCACCCTGCCCGTCCTGCCGACCGCCGTCAGCGACGAACCGGCAGACCGCGAAACCACCCTGCCCGCTGGCACCGTGCCCAACCCTAACCACGTCGAAAAACGCAAGTGGTCGGAGGGGCTCGGCTATCGTCTCGGCTGGAGCGACAAGCCCAAACAATAGCCTTCAAGCCGGCCTATGTTACCGCAAGACCTTGATATTGCAGCGCAAACCGCATTAACCACATCTTAATCGCCTGTGGATAGACTGCAGCTTGTAAGTGTAGAGTTTTGGGAGTTTAACAGTCTGCGGTAGAAAGCCGGTTTATCATGAGCTCGATCGAAGCCTTAAGTGCGTGTACCTCGCCTCTCCAGACCGCTATCATCTTCAATCCGACCCGACCGGAATATTACCGCGCCGACGAATTGAAAGCCGCCAAGGCTGAGAAGGCCGCTGCCGACCCGGCGGTCACCATCACGCTTTCGGATCAGGCGCAGGCGAAACTGAAACGCTGATCAGCGATCTTCGCGCATATGCCAGATGCACAGAATGACGATCGTATCGCCCGTAATTTCGTAGCGGACTTCATAGTCATCCACCAGTAACCGGCGCACATCTCTCGGACTGTGAATATCGATGATATGTCCTATACGCGGATGGTCTGGTAATTTACGAATCGACGCCACAAGATTCTGAACAATTCGTGCTGCAGCGCGTGGATTGACATCCTTCAGGAAATCATAGAGGCGAACCAGATCACGCTGTGAAACCGATAGCCAACGGATGTGCATGGCCGTCATTCGAGACCTGCCACCCACGTCTCAATAACGTCGTGTTCGACTAAATCTCCCTCATCTGCTGCTTTCAAGGCTTCCAATGTCATCTGGTGGCGCCGCTCTTCCAGACTAATCCAGTTTTGCAGCGCCTGCTTGACGATCCAGCCGCGTGGACGCTCCAGGCGCTCGGCGGCGGCATCGATCTGCTCGGCAAGTTCAACCGGGATATGGGCAGTGACAGTGCGTGTTGACATGACGAAATCTCCAGGGACAGCCTTAATATCCACCCGTCATCAATTTTCGTCAATCTGATTAAATCTGATTACGGCACGTAGTTCAGGATCGGACTGAGCCAGCGCTCGGCCTCATCGACTTGCCAGCCCTTGCGACGGGCATAGTCCGCCACCTGATCCTTCTCGATCTTGCCGACGCCGAAATAGTGCGCCTTGGGATGCGCGAAATACATGCCCGAAACCGAGGCCGGTGGCGTCATGGCCAGCGATTCCGTCAGCTCCATGCCGGTGCGGGCGCGGGCGTCGAGCAGATCAAACAGCGGCCACTTCTCGGTGTGATCCGGCTGGGCGGGATAGCCCGGCGCCGGACGGATACCGAGATATTTCTCACCAATCAGTTCCTCGACCGACAGGGTTTCATCGGCGGCATAACCCCACAGTTCGCGGCGCACCTTCTTGTGCAGCGCCTCAGCAAAGGCTTCGGCCAGACGATCGGCCAGGGCGGTGGCCAAAATGGCGTTATAGTCGTCGCCCGCCGCCTTGAACTTGTGGGCAATCTCCATCTCGCCATGACCGGCGGTGACGGCAAAGCCGCCGATCCAGTCGGGCGTACCTTTCGGCGCGATAAAATCCGACAGCGCCGTATTGCTCTGGTCGGCGCGCGGCTTCTTCATCTGCTGGCGCAGGGTCTGGAAACGCGCCAGCACCTCGGTGCGGCTCTCGTCGGTGTAGAGCTCGATATCGTCGTCATCGGTGGCGTTGGCCGGCCAGAAACCGACGACGCCTGAGGCCGTGAACCACTTCTCTTCCAGAATCTGCGCCAGCATCTTTTGCGCGTCCTTGAAGAGATCGGTGGCCGCTTCGCCGACGATTTCGTCCTCAAGAATGGCCGGATACTTGCCGGCCAGTTCCCAGGTGGCGAAGAAGGGCGTCCAGTCGATATGGTCGGCCAGATCTTGCAGATCGTAAGGGCTGAAGGTCTTCAGACCGAGGAAAGACGGCGCCACCGGCGGCTCGGCAGCGAAATCGATCCTGAATTTGTTGGCACGCGCCTCAGACAGAGACGAACGCGGCGCTGAATTGCCCTTGCCATAGGCTTCGCGCACCTTGATGTATTCGGCCTTGGTGCTGTCCACGAAGCTGTCGCGGTCGGTTTCCGAGAGCAGTTGCGACACCACGCCGACCGCGCGCGACGCATCGAGCACATAAACCACTTGATTGTTCTTGTAGCCCGGCTCGATCTTGACCGCCGTGTGCGTCTTCGAGGTCGTGGCGCCGCCGATCAAAAGCGGGATGTTAAAGCCGGTGCGCTGCATTTCACGCGCCACAAACACCATCTCATCGAGCGAAGGCGTGATGAGGCCGGAAAGCCCGATCATATCGACGCCATGTTCCTTCGCTTCCGCCAGAATCCGGTCGCATGGCACCATGACGCCGAGGTCGATGACCTCGTAATTGTTACATTGCAGCACGACGCCGACGATGTTCTTGCCGATATCGTGGACATCGCCCTTGACCGTTGCCATCAGCACCTTGCCGGCCGCCTGATAGGTGCCACCGGCGGCGACATGCGCTTCCTTTTCAGCCTCCATATAGGGCATGAGATAGGCCACGGACTGTTTCATCACGCGCGCCGATTTCACCACCTGCGGCAGGAACATCTTGCCGGCGCCAAACAGGTCACCGACCACGTTCATGCCGGCCATCAGCGGGCCTTCGATGACGTGCAGCGGGCGCTCGGCCTGTTGCCGCGCTTCCTCGGTATCCTGATCGATATATTCGGTGATGCCATTGACCAGCGCATGCTTCAGCCGCTCTTCTACCGAGCCTTCGCGCCACACCAGATTGACCACCCTGGCCTCGGCCTTGTCGCCCTTGTACTTCGGCGCCAGATCGACCAGCCATTCGGTATTGCTGACATTGTGGCGCTGGGGGCGATTGAGGATAACGTCCTCGACCGCCTCGCGCAGTTCCGGCTCGATGCTGTCATAGACCGGCAGGTCACCGGCATTGACAATGCCCATATCCATGCCGGCGGCGATGGCGTGGTAAAGGAAAACGCCGTGGATGGCGCGCCTGACCGGCTCATTGCCACGGAACGAGAACGATACGTTCGACACGCCGCCGGATACCCGCGCATAGGGCAGGGTCTGCTTGATGGCGCGTGTGCCTTCGATGAAATCGACGGCGTAGTTGTTGTGCTCATCGATCCCCGTCGCCACGGCAAAGATATTGGGGTCGAAGATGATATCTTCCGGCGGGAAGCCGACCTCATCAACCAAGACGCGGTACGCCTTGGTGCAGATTTCGATCTTGCGTTCGGCGGTATCGGCCTGACCAATCTCGTCGAAGGCCATGACCACGACGGCGGCGCCGTATTTCAGGCACAGGCGCGCCTGTTCCTTGAACTTGTCGATCCCTTCCTTCATCGAGATCGAATTGACGATCGGCTTGCCCTGCACGCATTTCAGGCCGGCCTCGATCACCTCCCACTTGGATGAGTTGATCATCACCGGCACGCGGGCGATATCAGGCTCCGCCGCCATCAGGTTCAGGAAGGTGCGCATGGCCACTTCGGAATCAAGCAACCCCTCGTCCATATTGACGTCGATGACCTGAGCGCCGGCCTCGACCTGCTGGCGCGCCACATCGAGCGCCGCGGTATAGTTGCCCTCGACGATCAGCTTCTTGAACTTGGCGGAACCGGTGACGTTGGTGCGCTCGCCGATATTGATAAAGGTAGGGGTCAATTCAAAGCCTCATCGATGGCGGCGATTGTGCCCAGCCATGTGTTGTAGGAACCACTATCGAGATAGAGTTCGCGGATTTCGGAATCGCCCGTGCTCAGGCGCTTCAAAGCGATTTTGGCCACGGCGGCCAGATCTTCGGGTGGCGCCCCCATGGCCTCCAGCGTCATATGGATATCCTGCGCCGACACGTCGCTCTTGCCGAGCGCCACGGTGAGCAAGGCCGCCGCCGCGCAACCGCGTGCGCCTTCGGGCAATTCGACATAGTCCTCATTGGCCATGACATCCGCAAAGGCCAGCCGGACCATCTCCCATGACGGCGCCGCCTCCAGCTCCATCAGGAAGTCGGCGGCGTCATCATTGTCGAACGGTCCGCTGGCCCATGACGCCATTATTTTCCGACCCTCTTCACCGCCAGATCGATCTGGCCCTGCAAAAAGTCGATAAACTCGATGCCCTGCGCCTTGAGCGATTTTGGATAGAGCGACGCTTTGGTCAGGCCCGGCAGGGTGTTGGTCTCCAGATAGACCGGTCCCTTGTCCGAGATGATGAAGTCCGAGCGCGAATACCCCCGGCAGGACATCGCCTTGTGCGCCTTGACCGCCAGACGTTGCAGTTCTGCGTTGATCTCGGGTGCGAAACGCGCCGGGCAGATTTCCTGCGTCGTCGATTTGAGATACTTGCCGGCGTAATCGAAGGCGCCGTCACCCGGCACGATCTCGACCGGCGGCAGGGCGATGATCGAGCCATCAGCCTGTTCCAGCACGCCGCAGGTTGCTTCCGGGCCGGAAATGAAGGGCTCGATCAGATAGGCCATGCTGGCGGATTCACGCCGCACCGCCGCGATATCCTGAGACGAATTGACGTAGATCAGGCCGTAGCTCGATCCTTCCGACGCCGGCTTGGCGATCAGGCGGCCATAGTGCGACAGCGCCTCATCGGCCTCATCCAGCGTGACGGTAGACGGCGAATAGACCCCCGCCAGACCGGCGAACAGCTTGGCCGCCGTCTTGTCGAACGCCAGGTGCGAAGCCGCCGAACCGGAGCCGGTGAAGGGCACGTTGCGCGCCTCGGCCAGCACCTGAAACTGGCCGTTTTCGGCTGTGCCGCCATGCAGGCCCAGCACCAGAACGCGGTCCTCGGCGGCCGCCTTATCGAGCGCTTCAGCTATTGCGCCCAGACGCGCGCCATCGGCCTTGAAAGCCTCCTCGAAAGGCTTGTCATGACCGAGCAGCGCGGCTTGCGAGGTTTCAGACACCGTGCCGTCGAGGTCCCAGAACCACAGGTCCGCCTCAGGCAGAGCCTGAGTGAGGGCCTGTGCCGAAGCGACGGAGACAAGACGTTCGCGGCTGGTGCCGCCAAAAAGGATAGTGGTGTGCATAGATCAGGTCTCAAAAACAATGTCAGCCTTTTACGGCTTGAAGAAGCTCAATGCCGCTAAAGCCCGACCGATGCAACACCCTTTCGCGCTCCAGGCGTCAGGACTGAAGCAGGCCCAGAACAGCCTTGGCGCCCGCCTCGGAAGACGCCGGATTTTGACCTGTGACCAGAAGGCCGTCGGTCACGACATGAACACCCCAGTCAGCGCCCTTTTCATAGAGCCCGCCCCTGGCCGTCAATTCGTCTTCCACCAAGAAAGGCACCACGTCGGTCAGACCGACCGCATCTTCTTCGCTGTTGGTAAAGCCGGTGACGCGCTTGCCCTTGACCAGATAATCATCACCCGCCTTGACATGACGCAGAACGCCAGGCGCATGACAAACAGCGCCGACAGGCTTGCCGGCAGCGGCAAAGGCTTCGATCAGGGCGATGGAGGCCTTGTCCTCAGCCAGATCCCAAAGCGGACCATGACCACCGGGATAGAAAACGGCGTCAAAATCGGCCGCCTTGACGTCGGCGAGCTTGGTAGTGTGCGCCAGCACAGCCTGTGCCGCGCTGTCCGCCTTGAAGCGTACGGTCGCCTCGGTCTGGCCGGACGGCTCATCGCTTTTCGGATCCAGCGGCGGCTGGCCGCCCTTGGGCGACGCGACCGTGATCTCTGCGCCGGCATCGAGGAAGGTATAGTAGGGCGCCACATATTCTTCGAGCCAGAAGCCGGTCTTTTTCCCGGTGTCGCCCAATTGATCATGCGAGGTCAGAACCATAAGTATTTTCATGAAAAACGTCCTTTAAGGCCCCCGCCCTCACCTAGATGGTGACGAAGAAGCGCCACGCAACTAACTTAATTCAAAAGGTTCAAGGCCCGAAAGGCGCAAGGCCTTGGGGCGTTCGGGTATCTGACGAGGCGCCACATCGCGCACCTCGTCCGCCACATGTTTGATGTGATCCGGCGTCGTGCCGCAGCAACCGCCAAGGATATTGACGATACCGTCCTTGGCCCACTCGTGCAGTTCGTGCGAGGTTTCGTGCGGCTGCTCGTCATACTGGCCCATGGCGTTGGGCAGGCCGGCATTGGGATAGGCGGCGACGAGGCAATCGGCGACGCGCGCCATTTCGGCGATGTGCGGACGCATCAGGTCGGCGCCCAGGGCGCAGTTAAAGCCAACGGCGAAGGGCTTGGCGTGCTTGACCGAGTTCCAGAAGGCTTCGGCGGTCTGGCCCGAAAGCGTGCGGCCCGAACGGTCGGTGATGGTGCCGGAAATCCAGATCGGCAGGGTCTCCTGGCCCTCCTCCTCCAGATCCAGAATAGCCTTGATCGCCGCCTTGCAGTTCAGCGTGTCGGTGATGGTCTCGATGAGATAGAGATCGACCCCGCCCTCATAGAGTGCCGCCACCTGCTCACGATAGGCCTGATAGACCTGATCGAAGGTCACCAGACGCGCGCCCGGATCGTTCACATCGGACGACATGGACAGCATCTTGTTGAGGGGCCCGATCGAACCGGCCACAAAGCGCGGCTTGTGCGGCTCTTTCAAAGTCCATTCATCGGCCTTCGCACGGGCGATCTTCGCGCCTTCGCGATTGATGTCAATGACGGCCTGCAGGTCGAGATGATAGTCGTCCTGCGCGATGGTGGTGGCCGAAAAGGTATTGGTTTCCGAGATATCGGCGCCGGCGGCATAATACTGATCGTGCAGATCGGCGATGATGTCTGGCCGCGTCAGGCACAGGATATCGTTATTGCCCTTCATCTGGCCTTTATGGCCCTTGAAGCGCTCACCGAGAAAGTCTTCTTCAGACAGTTCGCGGCGCTGGATCATCACGCCCCACGAGCCGTCGAGAATCAGGATGCGCTCTTTCGCGGCCTGTTTCAGCGCGGCGATATGGTCTGTGCGGTTCATTGTGCAGTTCCTTTTCGGCCGGTCGCCTTACGGCGCGCCTTGGCCAGTTCGGTATTAAAGTCGGCTTCTGATTCCTTGATAAACGCCGGCAGAGCGCGCGGATCGACAAAGGCATCTGGTTTACCAGCCACTTGCGCGGCGCGTTTGACGTCCATATCGGCAAGCTCAGGATGATTGACAAGGAAGACGTCAGCCTTAGTCGCTTTCAAGCGCTTCAAACTGAGCCGATAATCGTCGGCAATGCCCGGATAGGCCTTATTGCCGACCAGCACGTTGCCGGCAATCGAGGTCGAGCCAAAGAAGATCACCGTGCGCGACACGCCCTTGTCGTCCACCACCATGGTCCAGCTTGTACAGCCGCGCGTATGGCCGGGCGTCATATGCGCCGTCAGCACCACGACGCCCAGCGTAAGCGTTCCACCTTCGCCGATCTCACGATCCGCGGCGATGGCCGGAAAGCTGCCCCCACCATAGACATTGTCGCCGACATGGACACCGTGTTCCAGACCGTAGCGGTCGCCGGCGCTGGCAATGAAGATAGCGCCTGTATCCGCCTTGAGCTTTGCCAAACCACCGACATGATACCAATGGGCATGGGTCTCGACGATGTATTTGATATCTTTAAGCTTGAAACCCAGTGAGACGATATTGGCTTCAACCACCTTGGCGCCTTTCTCGGTGGCACCATCGATCAGGATGTGCCCCTGCGGGGTCGTGATCAGGTAAACACCGATACCGCGGGTGCCCACATACCAGACGTTGCCCATCACATTGTAGGGCGCATGCGGATCATCCCACCCACGCTCATCGGCAACGGCGCAAACCGGAACCATCAGGGCAAACAGCAGGGCTATAGCCAGGAAAAATTGCTTCATGCGGTTTGCAATCCCAATATCCGCCCGATGGCAAACACAAGATCGGCGCGATTGAGCGTATAGAAGTGGAAGTTTTCCACCCCTTCGCGCTCAAGCCCCAGACACATCTCCACCGCCACGGCCGAGGCCAGCAGCTTGCGCGTTTCGGCGTCGTCGTCGAGCCCCTCGAACAAGCGCTCCATCCAGCCGGGCACTGCCGCTTCGCACGCCGCCGCCATCCGGCGCAGGCCCTTGAAATTGGTCACCGGCATGATGCCCGGCGTAAGGTCGATACGAATGCCGGCGTCGGCCACCGCGTCACGGTAACGCAGGAAGGTATGCGGCTCGAAGAAGAACTGGCTGATGCCGCGTGTGGCGCCGGCATCGACCTTCTGGCGCAGGACATCGAGATCGAAATCAAGTGATGGCGATTGCGGGTGCTTTTCCGGATAGACCCCGACGCTGACCTCGAAATCGCCGATCTTTTTGATGGCGGCAGTCAGTTCGGTGGCGTTTTGGTAGCCATCAGCGCGTGGCGTGTAATCGCCGAAACCTGTAGGGGGATCACCGCGCAGCGACACGATATGGCGCACGCCGGCCTCCCAGTAGCCACGGATCACCTCATCGACCTCTTCGCGCGAGGCATCGACGCAGGTCAGGTGAGCTGCCGGCTTGAGGTGCGTCTCGTCGAGGATGCGCTTGACCGTGCGGTGCGTGCGCTCGCGGGTCGAACCACCGGCGCCATAGGTCACCGAGACAAACTCAGGGTTTAGCGGCGCAAGGCGTCGGATCGACTCCCACAATGTGGTCTCCATCTCTTCCGACTTGGGCGGGAAAAATTCAAACGACACCTTCAGGTTCTGGCCGCCGCCGGCGAGCGAACGCGCGATCGGGGCCAGATCGGAGGTGAGATTGGGGTTCAGCGAGGGGCTCATAATATTTGGTCTCAATTCAGCCTGTGAAGGCGACAGATCAGAGGGTCTTTTCGGCGAGCCATATCTTGACGGTCAGGCCGACGCGGCTGGGTCCGGATCTGGCTTTCGGCGGCAGGGCGACCGATGCACTCAGCGTCAGGCCCGCGGCGTCCAGCCAGCTTCGCATGTCCTCGTCCAGCATGCCGAGGCGACGGTGCTGATACTGTTCACGCATGATTTCGAAATTATGATGCTCGAAATCGGCGATCAGCAAGCTGCCGCCGGGTTTGAGCAGGCGGGAGGCCTCAGTGATGGCGCGCCCAGGATCGGCCAGGAAGTGCAGCACCTGATGGACCACCACCAGATCGGCCGACTGCGCCGGCAGGCGGGTATCGTAAATATCGCCGTGGCGGAAATCGACGCCCTCAAGCCGGGCCTCGAAGGCCTTCGAGCGGGCGATGTTGAGCATGTGCTGCGACAGGTCGATGCCGATAGCCGATTTTGCGCGGGCCGCCAACAGGGTCAGCATACGGCCGGAACCCGTGCCGAGATCGATCAGGGCATTGATTGGCCGGTCGCCCAGCGCCTTGACCACCGCCGCCTCGACATCGGCCTCGGAAACATAATGGCTGCGAATCTCGTCCCACTTCGGCGCGATCGTCTCGAAGTAACCTTCCGCCGACTTGCGCCTTGATTGCCGCACCGCTTCAAGCTGCTGCAGGTCTTCGCCATAGGCGTCATCGAGCTGATGAAGGATGGCATCGACCAGCGGGCGGATAGTGGGGGCCGACGACAAGCGGTAAAACACCCAGGCGCCATCGGGGAAACGCTCGATCAGGCCGGCCTCGCTCATCAGTTTGAGGTGGCGCGAGATGCGTGGCTGGCTTTGGCTGAGGATCGACACCAGTTCCATCACGGACAACTCCTCACGCGCCAGCAAGCGCAACAGACGCAGACGCGTCGGCTCGCCCGCAGCCTTCAGCGCTTCGAGCAGAGTATTGAAATCGGTTTTGACATGATGAGATAACATATAACCATATAAAGATATCTTTATATGGCATGCAAGCGTTTTTTGGATGCACCCAAAATTAGGTGCGTCAGCTTAACGCATGGCAATTTTGCTCTTTATATACCATTATGAGGTTTCAGCATAGAAAGTATCCCTATGAGAAATGGCGTCAAACTGACCACAGCCCTGTTGCGCGGCCTCCAGCGCAAGTGCCCGTGCTGTGGCGAAGCGCCGGCGTTTCGCGGCTATCTCAAGGTGGTTGATGCGTGCAGCCATTGCCAGACTCCGCTCAGCCTCTACCCCACCGATGACGGCCCGGCCTATGTCACCATGATTCTGGTTGGCCACCTGATCATCGCGCCGGCCTTCATGTTCGGCTTCTTCTATGAATATCCACTTCAGGTCGTGGTGCCCACCATGGTGATCTCGCTTGGACTCGTCACCATGGCCGCCCTGCCCTATGTCAAGGGCGCCTTCCTCAGCCTGATGTGGTATCTAGGCCTGAAACAGGCGCGCTAAAGCTTGCCCATCACTCCTTTATCTGCCAGCTTTATGCAGCAGTTCATCAGGGGAAGCGCATGATCACCGGCAAGTCCATCACACTTATGTGCCTTCTGGGCGTCATCGCCCTGCCCATCCATGCCGCTGATTCTTATGAGGCCGCCGCGAAGCGCCTGTTCGCCAGCCCCGGGATCGCCGCCGCCAAAGCGCACCTGACCAGCGATTATCCCCGCATTGTCGACGATATCGTCACCCTGACCGAAATCCCAGCCCCGCCCTTCAAGGAGCAGGCGCGCGCCGAGGCCTTCATGGCACTGTTGAAATCCCACGGCCTGAGCGATGTCCGCATGGATGCCGAGGGCAATGTCATGGGTCTGCGCAAGGGCACTGGCGGCGGCCCGCTTGTGGCGGTCGGCGCGCACCTCGATACGGTCTTCCCCGAAGGCACCGATGTTAAGGTCAGGCGCACGTCGACCCGACTGAGCGCGCCCGGTATCGGCGACGACACCTCCAGCCTGGGCGTCATGCTCGGCCTGATCCGGGCGCTTGATGCCGCTGCCATCACCACGAAGGGCGACATCCTGTTCGTCGGCGATGTCGGCGAAGAAGGCCTGGGCGACCTGCGCGGGGTCCGCTACCTGTTCACCAAGGGCGATTACGCCGGCAAGATCGACGCCTTCATCGCGCTTGAACCCGGCGGCTTACGCCCGCTGATGACCGGCGCGCTCGGCTCCAAGCGTTACCGCGCCACCTTCTCCGGCCCCGGCGGCCATTCGATGCTCGATTTTGGCATCGTCAACCCCGCCTACGCCATGGGCGACGCCATCACCCGCTTCGCTGCCACGAAAGCGCCTCCCGGCCACGGCACGGTCTTTAATGTCGGCATTGTCGAAGGCGGCACCTCGGTCAATTCGATTCCGTCACAGGTCTCGATGTCGGTCGATATGCGCTCAGAAGACGTAACCTCGCTAAAAGATCTGGAAACCGGCTTCCTCGCCAAGGTCAAGGACGCTGTGACCGCCGAAAACGCCCGCCGCTCAACCGCCAAGGGGGCCATCACCCTCAAGCTCGACGTTATCGGCGACCGCCCGGTGGCCAAGATCGACCCGCAGGCGCCGATCATCCGGACGGCCGCCGCGGCCATCGCCGTCAATGGCGGCAAGGTGGCTTACGAGGCCAGTTCGACCGACGCCAACCTGCCAATGAGCCTCGGCATCCCCACAACCACGCTCGGTTCCGGCTTTTCGGTCAAGGGGATGCACTCGCCCGAGGAAGATCTCGATCTCCAGCCGGAAGCCGACATAAAGGCCATGGTCACCACGCTTGGCACCATCCTCCTGCTGGCCGACAGCAAAAAATAGGACAGCTTTATTCCACGCGTCTGGAAAGGTCTAAGTTTCGCCGTAAGGCGGTGGTGATATGCCTCAAACAACAACCAGAGAGGGCTCATCCATGCGTACATTCCTGCTTTTAAGCGTCACGGCGGGCCTTCTGGCCGCCACCGGCACCACGGCCTTAGCCCAAAGCCAGACCGCGCCTGTCGCCGCCTCGCCCTATGACAAGGCGCCATGGTGGATGAAGGAAAGCGTCATTACCCAGACCGGCTACGTCTATACCGAGGTGCCGGCCAACCGCGCCAGTTTCTCGGCCACCTTCCTGACCGTGGCCGATACGGCGGAAAAGGCCCAGGCCCAGGCGATCGCCCAGACGCGCGGCCTCAATCAGGCCCTGGCCAAGCTTGGCTCCGACAAGGTGCGGATCACCACCAGCTTCTCGATGCGCGCGCTCTATGAGCAGTACCGCGACAAGAACGGCAACAAAATCGAAGACCAGCGCGGCGACAAGATCGACAAGTATCAGGTGTCGCTCAACCTGTCGGTCGAGGTGCGCGACACCGCCCAGTTAGAGAAGGCCTATGCACTGGTGCTGGCGGCGGCCCCCACCTCGTCAACGCCAATCAGTTTCAGCCTGCAGGCCGATAACGCCACCAACACCTGGCTCTATACCGAGGCCACCAAGGACGCCCACACCCGCGCCCTGCAATCGGCGGCGGCGGCGGGTGGCAAGCTCGGCGGCATCAAGGTGATCGACCCGACCGGCCGCGCCTGCGAGACCGATATCCTCGCCCGCGCCCCGGAAGGAAGCTGGGATAATACCCAGGCTCGGGAGGTAGAAGTGATGGTGACTGGCACGCGTGCCAATGCCCCGGCGCCACCACCCGCGCCCATGGCCATGGCCATGGCGGATTATGCGCCCGGCTCGGCTGAATATCTTGAAGCCAAGGCGCTGCAAAACCCGTTTATTCAGGTTCCGCCGCTGCAACGGCTCGACGCCAAGTCCTGCGTGGTCTACGGCCTGAACTGATCGCGCCTTGAATTTAACTTATTGCAGTGCAATATAATCCCGGTATCGCGTTCCTGATATCGGGATTTTTGTGCCATGTCGTTTGAAAAAGACCTCCCCGTTCCCTCCGATCCTGTCGTTGATCAGACCTACGACCAGACCGTGCTCGTGCTGCAAGGCGGCGGCGCGCTGGGCGCCTATCAGGCCGGCGCTTACGAGGTGCTGCACGAAAACGGCGTCGAGCCCGACTGGATCGCCGGCATCTCCATCGGCGCCATCAACGCCGCCATCATCGCCGGCAACGCGCCGGAACACCGCATCGACCATCTGCGCGCCTTCTGGAATGAAATCGGCACCACCGTGCCCGGCGAAGCCCTCGCCAGCAAGCACGATGTCAGCGACCTGAGCTTCCGCCAGATGAGCGGCCTGATGAGTTTGATGGCGGGGGTGAAAAACTTCTACCGTCCATGGTTCTTCCTGCCGTGGTTCAACAAGCGCGGCACGCCCGAAGCCACCAGCTTTTACGACACCGCACCTTTGCGCGAAACGCTTTTGCGCCATGTCGATTTCGACCGCATCAACAACGGCACAACCCGCCTGAGCCTGGGCGCCGTCCACATCCGTTCGGGCAATTTCGTCTATTTCGACAGCCGCGATCAGGTCATACGGCCCGAGCACGTTATGGCCAGCGCCGCCCTGCCGCCCGGTTTCCCGGCGGTCTATATCGATGGCGAGCCCTACTGGGACGGTGGCCTCGTCTCCAACACCCCGCTCAGCTATGTGCTTGATGCCGGCGTGGCGAAAGACACCCTCATCTTCCAGATCGACCTGTTCAGCGCCGAAGGCCCCGACCCGGCCACGATGGACGAGGTGCAGGAACGGATGAAGGACATCACCTATTCGAGCCGCACCCGCCTGAATACCGATGCCTTCCTGGAAAAGTACCGCCTGCGCCAGGCCATCCGCCAACTGGCCGCCCATGTACCGCCCGATTTGCTTGAAAGCATCTGTGGCACGAAGCAGGCTGATCTCAATGGCGGGCGCGTTAGTCTGGTCCACCTCATCAATCGCCAGAACCGTCGAGAAATCCAGTCCAAGGACTATGAGTTCTGGCAGGTATCGATCGACGAGCACTGGAAGGACGGCATGAAGGACGCGCGCGTCGCCATGGCCGAAAGAAGCTGGCGCACCTTCAGCGATCCTGACGCCGGCCTTGCGGTTTATGACTATATCCGTCCGGAATCGCACAAACTGCCGCTCAAACTGTGGCCCTAAAGCCACGCATTGTGACCGAAATGCTTACCGCGGCGCACAATGGCCAAATACCTGCGCGTCGCTACTGGCAGAAATTGACACATCGCTCCATATAACCGGCAGTATCGTAATCGACGGCCGGAGGCGTGTTATGAAGTATCACAGTGCAATCGCCGGCCTTATGACCGCTGCATTTCTGAGCTTAAGCGCCCCCGCCTTCGCGCAAACCCCGACCAAACAAACCTGCGGCACCTCGCAGACCGTAACGCAGGCCGCCGATATCAGCGATCTGAAAGCCCGGGCCGAGGCCGGCGATGCGATGGCGCAGACCGAACTCGGCATGGCCTACTGCATGGGCTACGGCGTCGCGGTCGATACCGACAAGGCGCTAGCATGGACGCTGAAGGCGGCCGAGCAGGGCTATGTCGGCGCGGAATATAATCTCGGCGTCGCCTATGATAATGGCCTGACCGTCAAGGCTGATCCGGCGCAGGCTTTTCTCTGGTACAAGAAGGCGGCCGAACAGGGCTACGACATCGCCCAGTTCAATATCGCCACCATGTACGAGAATGGCGAAGGCGTAACGAGAGATATCGCGCAGGCCGTTGTCTGGTATAAAAAATCGGCGGCGCAAAACTACGCACCGGCCCAGTATAATCTCGGCAATATGTATTTTGTCGGCCGCGATGTGCCGCGTGACGAAGCGCAAGGCGTGGCCCTTATCACCAGCGCCGCGAAGCAGGGCCTGCCGCTGGCGCAGAGCCGCCTCGCCGATCTCTATTATCTGGGCGAAGGCGTCAAACAGGACAAGGTGCAGGCCTATGCCTGGGCGCTGCTGGCTGCCGATGGTGGCGATGAGAATGCCGACAAACTGCTCGATATCATGGACAATGCCCGCGCCCTGAGCGACGACGATCGCCGTCAGGCCGGTGCCTTAGCCGATCAATACGTGGCGATGCAGTAGATCTTAACGTCGGCCGCCTCTGTCTGATGCGGCGCAAACCCTTGCCTGCAAGGAACAGTCCCCTGTTAAAAGGCCCTTTTCGCCTTTTCCCCAAAAAAACTGTTCGAGGCGCTTGCTAACCGGCAAAGGCTTGGCTATACACCCGCTCTCCCTCACGGGGTTCTTCCAATGAAGATGGGCGCTTAGCTCAGCGGGAGAGCACTTCGTTGACATCGAAGGGGTCACAGGTTCAATCCCTGTAGCGCCCACCATCTTCAGTAAAAAAGGCGTCTGGTTCCGACCAGACGCCTTTTTTGTTGTTCTGAGGGGATGAACGCTTAAGCCACTTACACCGCTATAAGACGTTCGACCTTGGTAACGATCTCGCGCACCGCCCTCAAGCAACGCAGCACTAAGGCAAGCAAAAAGCATTTGCGCCTAAGCAGCGATAAGACGCTCGACTTCGGTGACGATCTCGCGCAGATGCACCGGCTTTTCCAGCACCTTGGCGTTCGGCGAAGCCTTTTGCGCATTGAGCGCCACGGCGGCGAAACCCGTGATGAACATGATCTTGAGATCCGGCTGCAATTGCGCCGCGCGCTTGGCCACCTCAATGCCGTCAGCGCCGGGCATGACAATATCGGTCAGCAGCAGATCATAAGGGCCCTGGTCGAGCGCCAGAATGGCGGTATCGCCATCGGGACAACTCACCACGTCGTAGCCGGCGCGCTGCAGAGCGCGCGTCAGGAAGCTGCGGACAGAATCTTCGTCTTCGGCGAGTAGAATTTTTTTCATCACTTCGGTCATCAGGGAGCCCCATGCGCCATTGGCATCATATCCGCGAATGCGCAGAAGTCACTATCTTTGCCGCAGGCGTGTAAATTTGAGGTGAAGACGTGACAGGAATGTCCTACTAAAGTGCTAATATGAGCGCGGTCGAAACCTCCCCCTGGCACCTTGTCCACCATGTCGAACACACCCCCCTGGTCGTCAGGCCGGGTATCGGCGCACCCGCGGGTGCGTCTCGCGTGGTCTACAGCCTGCCGCACAGCGGGCGCTACTATCCGGAAAGCTTTATCGCCGAGGCGCGGCAAAGCCCGCTGGGACTGCGCGCCAGCGAGGACGCCTTTGTCGATGACATGGTGGGGCTGTCGCCGGAACTTGGCGTCTACGGTGTGGCCAGCCGCTATGCGCGCGCCTTTTGCGACGTCAACCGCAGCGCGCTCGAACTGGACGCCCGCCTGATCCGCGGCGACCTGCCCAAGGCGGCCTTAAGCCTTAGCGCGCGCGTCAAGGCGGGTTTTGGCGTCATCGCCCGCCGCCTGAGCGTCGATCAGGACATCTATCGCCAGCCGCTCGACATGGCCGAGGTCAACCGCCGCCTCGACCTGATCCACCGCCCCTATCATTATGCGCTGCGAGCCTTGCTGAGCGAAGCCAAACTGGCACGAAGCGACAGCGCGCCCGTTCTCCTGATCGACTGGCATTCGATGCCGAGCGCCGCGCTCAATCATTTCCGCGCCGGCGAGCCGAAGCCGGACATCGTGCTGGGCAATCGCCACGGCGAAACCTGTTCGGACGGACTGGTGCGCAAGGTGCGAGGCGTGCTGGAAGGCGCAGGCCTGCGCGTCGGCCTCAACAAGCCGTTTGCCGGCGGCTATATCGTTGAGACCTATGGCCGGCCGCAGGCAGGCATCGAAGCGCTGCAGATCGAGATCAACCGCGCCCTCTATATGGATGAAGCGCTTGTGACCCCCCATGCAGGCGCCGAGCGACTCAAGGGCATCTTCCGCACCCTGACCGAAAAACTCATCACATCCTGATCCTGGCCGTAGCCTGAACCTCCCGCGACCTGAACCTTAAGGCAAAAAAAAAGCCGCGCTCTACGGCGCGGCAAAGTCTACAGGGAGGAAACGCCCAGGAAGGGCATCAGCGCCTAAGCGCCGAACAACTTAAATTTAGTTTGCGGTGCGAAAGATTGCAAGTCCAAATATAAGACAATTGGATCACGTATAGTTACAAGACGAAGCGGGCTCACGCTTTGACTGTGAAGACTGGTTTCAATAGCCACCTTTCGCATTGTGCGATGCAGCATTTTCTTTCTTGTTTTGCGCAGATGCGGGATCATCCGGTGAATTGATCGGGCGCGGCGGGGTCGGATACGGGTGCTCCTCCAGCAATTCACGCAACTGGCGCAAGCCGCGCGCCGACTGCGAGCGCGACTGGCGCCATCCCAGCAGAATCACGGCCCCCACACTGGCGATGCTGAGATAGATGGGTCCCCACAGCCAGGCCGCAGCCGCCAGTGAGAAGTAATAGGCGCGCACGCCTTGCGAGAAGCTGGTCATGGCCGGCTCCAGAATATTGGTGACGGCATTGCCGAACTTGGCGGCGGTGTCGGCGTCCATGTTTTCCGGCAGGGATCCCATGGCGGCGGCGCAATAGTTCATCTGGCGCAAAGACCAGATGAAATCGAGCAGACCCCGCGACAGGCAGACC
This sequence comes from Asticcacaulis sp. MM231, assembly GCF_964186625.1. Lineage (NCBI taxonomy): Bacteria > Pseudomonadati > Pseudomonadota > Alphaproteobacteria > Caulobacterales > Caulobacteraceae > Asticcacaulis > Asticcacaulis sp. MM231. The sequence continues at coordinate 921,787 of NZ_OZ075108.1, read as the reverse complement.
AGCACAAGCGCCAGCTTGATTTGGAAAAGCTGGGTGGAGGAAACATCGAAACCCAGGGCCGTCATGGATTTGAGCGGCAAATGACCACCGAACAGCACGCCGGCGACGGCGGCGATCAGCAGCAGATTGGCCGAGGAAAAGTTGGTGGCCGAATTAACGGCGTGCGCCATCAGGTTGGAATCGAACAGCTTGACCTCACGCACGGTCATTTCCTTCATCCAGGCCCGACGCACCACGCTCATATCCTTGGTGATCAGGCCACGGCTCTTGGAAATGCGGCGCAGGAAGGGTTCATAACCGAGCCAGCAGAAGACGAAGATAGCCAGGCCCGCGATATCAAGGGGGCTGTTCTTCGCCGCGTCGATCAAGGTGTTGAGGAGGGACATGACGATCTCTGGAGCGAATGGAGCAGGAAGCAACACCTATAAGGCGCTTCTACCCCCTCTGTAATAGGTATTGTCGGAAAAGTTTGGCTTTTTATGGTTTCTTCGCTTGTGCGAAACATGCCCAGCGCTTATGAAAGCGCACCCTTTTTGGCTCCAGATCAAAGTCACATAATGAATATCGATAAAATCTCCGTTGGCCCGAACGCACCCTGGGACGTCCACGCTGTTATCGAAATACCGCAAGGCGGTATGCCGGTGAAGTACGAAATGGACAAGGATTCCGGCGCTCTGTTCGTCGACCGCTTCCTTTATACCTCGATGTACTATCCGGGTAACTACGGCTTCATCCCCCACACCCTGGCTGACGATGGCGATCCGTGCGACGTCATGGTGGTGGGCCCGACACCGGTCTATCCGGGCGTTGTCATCCGCGTGCGCCCGATCGGCGCGCTGATCATGGAAGACGAAGCCGGCAAGGACGAAAAGATCCTGGCCGTGCCGGTCGATAAGCTGCACCCCTATTACACCAACGTGCAGAGCTATCGCCAGATGCCGTCGATCCTGATCGACCAGATCACCCACTTCTTTGCTCACTACAAGGATTTGGAAAAGAACAAGATGACCCATGTGACCGGTTGGGTCGAGCCTGAAGAGGCCGCACAACTGATCCGTGACGGCCAGGAACGCCTGGCCCGTAAGGTCGGCTAGGTCTTTTCTGACAAACACACTGAAGCAAAGCCGGTGCGTTCACGTACCGGCTTTGCTTTTGCGGCCCGCTCTGCCCTGAAGAGCGGCGACGACAAAACCGTCCCATATTAAGCGTAGAAAGCGGAATAAGGACACATTTAAGACATATTTGAAAGAACGATCGAAGGGATGCGTTGATAAACTTTCCTAAAATGCAAAATATTATATAAAATGACAGCGCTATCAAACAATAAAATCCATTAAATCATACAAATGAAAAAATATTCTCTCGCCTGGCGCGAAAAAAGCCATGCAATACAGACAGATGGTGTGCAGGGGATACAGAGCGGTAGGGGTGTAATGGCTGCATTTGAACACATTTATCGCTATAATGAGCATGATTAAGCGTATGCGTTTAGGGTCTGGACGTGCCTTGTGTGTTTGGCGTCCTCAGTTTCGGCCCGACTAGAGAGTCCGTATCAACCCATGTCAAAAAAGAAAATGATGGCTAATTCCTCCTCGAATGTGGCCTCGCGTCTCTATGCTCTGGCCGTCGCACGCGACACCGCCAACCTGGTTGACGCCGATGCCGCCCTGGCGCTCGCACGCGCTTCCACCCGCACCCTGATGGCCTTGTCGCCACAGGCGGCGTTGTTGATGCGCAGCTTTGCCCAGGAAGAAATCGATCGTTTGTCGATGGAGTGCACCGAAGAATTGCAAGGGTCGATCGCCCTTATCCAGGATGCGCTCACCATGGCCTGATGGCCGTGCTCAATCGTTTGCCTAAACAAAAGGCGCCTCGTTCACGGGGCGCCTTTGCTCTGTCCGGCTCAGTCGGTCTGATCGTCGACCTCGGCGTTCGGGCCGTTTTTAAGCACCGAATCGATGGCGTTCTTGGCCGAGGCCTTTGAGCTGTAACCTTCGGTCCACCAGATGCTTTCGCCATTATAGGTGAAATAGGCGACGAACTCGCCAGCCTTGTTCTTGCGGATTTCAAACTTGTGGGCCATGTCGCACTCCCTTGTTTTTGCGTAATATGGATCCGCATTTCGTCCAGTGCGCGAAGCCTTGTCAAGGCACTAAGATGTGATGGTTTTGCGTCAGGACGCCTTGGCCGGATGCGCCGTTTTCCACGCCGCAGCGCGCTTTTCACCCTCGGCGACCTCAGCCGGTTTCAACTGCGGCCTCAGCCAGTCCAGCGCCGAATTGACGTCCTCACGCTTGGGATCTGCGAGCAGCAACCACTTATAAGCTTCGGCGCGATCCTGAGTGACGCCGCGACCGCTGTAATACATATAGCTGTAATCGAGTAGCGAGCGCGTATCGCCCTCCTCCGCTGCCTTGCCCAGCCATTGCAGCGCCTTGGTGTCGTCCTTCAGACGGCTGTAATGACTATAATAGAGATTGCCGAGCGCGGCGCTCGAACCTTTGACGCCTTGCGCTGATGCCTTAAGCAGCCAGGTTGCAGCCTCTTCGTACTGCCCTGCCCCCGCCAGATTACGCCCGAAGATCAGTTGCGCCTTGCCATCGCCGGCCGCTGCAGCCTCGCCCATCAGCTTGTCGGCGCGCTGGATATCGGGCTCCCCCTTGCCCCGACCGATGCCGATATCCGCCGCCAGCTTGCGCTTGGCCTCCGCACTGCCGGCATCGCTGGCCTTCTGATACCAGGCAATCGCCTGATCGCCCGCCTCTTCGGTCGTGAGGGTGTCGTAATGGTCACCGAGCGCCAGCATGGCCTTGACGTGCCCCTTGGCGGCGGCTTTTTCAAACCAGGCCACCGCCTTATCGCCCTGCGCCTTGAGGCCGAGTTGATACAAGGCCTCTGGATCACCGGTCTGCGCCTTGATCTGCTGCACGATAGCGTTTTCGCCGGTCTTCCAGTTGTGGCTGGCCGCAAATATGCCCCCTGCCACCACCGCCAGCACGATCAGCGTGATGATAAATCCGCCCGAACCGTTCTTCTTTTTCATGACGTTCCCCCAAACATGGGAAAGTCATATCAAGGCTTCCAGCGCAGGTCCAGTGTATGCGGGTAATCGGGATTGATCACCACCGGCGGCACCTTAATACGGCCAGCCGTATGGGTCGGCGCCTCGAAGCGCGACAGGCGACGCCCTTCGGCCTCGTTCTCGTTGAGCGGCAGGGTGTCGTAATTGCGTCCGCCCGGGTGCATAACGTGATATTTGCAGCCGCCGAGCGACCGTTCCAGCCGCGTGTCGAGCACATCGAATTTCAGCGGCGTATTGATCGGCAGGTTGGGATGCAAGGCAGACCATGGGTTCCACGCCTTGTAACGGATTCCCGCCACCTGAACATTGCCGTCGCGCGTGGGGGAAAGCGGAAGGCGCAGGCCGTTGCAGGTAACGACGTGCTGCGACGACACCGCGCCTTTGAGCAGGATTTCCATGCGCTCGACCGATGAGTTGACCCCGCGCGATGTGCCGCCGGCGCTCGATTCCTCGCCCATTACCGGCCACGGCTCCAGCGCGTTTTTCAGTTCGAGCGTCACCCCGCCGATCTGCACCTGCCCGACGCTCGGGAAGCGGAAATCGAAGAAAGGCACGAACCAGTCCGGCGAGAAATTGAAGCCGCTACGACCGAGATAATCGAGCACCTCGGTCAGGTCTTCATGGACATAATGCCCCAGCATGAAGCGATCGTGCAGTTGCGTGCCCCAGCGCACCAGCGGCGCCTTGTAAGGTTTCTTCCAGAAGGACGCGACAAGCGCCCGGATCAGCAGGGCCTGGATCAGGTTCATCTGCGGATGCGGGCTCATCTCGTAGCCGCGCATTTCCAGCAATCCTAAGCGCCCGCGATCTGAGTCCGGCGAATAGAGCTTGTCGATGCAGAATTCAGCGCGGTGGGTATTGCCGGTCAGGTCGACCAGGAGGTTGCGCAACAGGCGATCGACCAGCCACGGCGCGGTCTCCTCGGTGCCATCCGGCATATTTTTCAGCGCAATTTCAAGCTCATAGAGCGTATCGTGGCGCGCCTCATCAATGCGCGGTGCTTGCGAGGTGGGCCCGATATAGAGGCCGGAGAAGAGATAGCTCAAGGAGGGATGGTTCTGCCAGAAGGTGATCATCGAGCCCAGCACATCCGGCCGGCGCAGGAAGGGGCTGTCTTCCGGTCTTGAGGCGCCCATCACGATATGGTTGCCACCGCCGGTGCCGATGCGCTTGCCGTCGATCATGAACTTGTCGGCGATCAGGCGGGCCTGCGTCGCCTCTTCATAGACAGTGGTGATGATGTTTTTCAGCTCGCTCCATGAGCGCGCCGGCTGGATATTGACCTCGATGACGCCGGGATCAGGCGTGACCGACATGCTCTCGACGCGGTGATCGCGCGGTGGCGAATAGCCTTCGATCACCACCGGGATTTTCAGCGATGTCGCCACGGCCTCGATGGCGTGGATCAGGTCGAGATAGTGTTCGATATAGGTCAGGGGCGGCAGGAAGAGGAACAGCTTGCCGTGACGGATTTCAGCGCAGATCGCCGAGCGGATCAGGCCGTTCACCTCTTTTCCTCCCCTGCTTGCGGGGAAGATGGCGCGCGTAGTCGCGCCGGAGGGGGCCACTTCACTTACGGTCCCCCCTTCCGCCTTCGCCGTAACCGGGGCGGCAGAAGCCAGGCTGTCCCTGTAGGCTTTTACGGTTTTCGCGCTATCCGCCAGTGCCCCGGTTTCGGCAAAAGGCGAGCGCGGCGGGAAGAAATGCTCTTCCGCCAGCACCGGATCCACCACCGGCAGCGCGCCCAGCGGCAGACGCAGGCCCACCGGGGAGTCTCCCGGTATCAGCATCATCTTGTCGGTGCGGAACTTCCAGGCATTGCTGATCCAGCCGTCGGTCTTGGCCGAAAAGGCCAGCGGCAGGACATAGCCGGTCGGTTTGCCGACATTCTCATCCAGTTTGGCCTGCAGGCGCTTGCGCTCGGTCGCTTCAAAGAGATCGGCCTTGAGCATTTCGCCCTCGGCCGGAATGCGCTGCTCTTTCCACAGCAGATAAGGAATATCCTCATAGGCCGACAGCACGTAATCCGCGCCGACGCCCAGCACATCAGCCAGTTTAGCGAGGAAATCCCCCGCCACCGCCGGCTTGAGGTCGCTCCTGGCTTCCGGATCGGCCAGCAAGGCCTGATCGAGCCACACCGGCTGACCGTCATGGCGCCAGTACATGTTCATCGCCCAGCGCGGCAGGATTTCGCCGGGATACCACTTGCCCTGCGCGTGCTGCGCCAGGGCGCCGGTGGCGAAGCGCGCCGAAAGCCGCTGGAAGAGATCGTAGCCCAGCTTCTTTTTGTTGTCGGAAAGCGCCGAGAAATGCCACTCATCGCCCAGACGATCGTCGAGACTGACAAAGGTCGGCTCGCCGCCCATGGTCAGGCGGACATCGCCCTCGACCAGCTTTTGATCGACCTGTTCGCCGAGCGCATCGATCGCCTGCCATTCGGAATCCGAATAGGGCTTGGTGACGCGGCGGCTTTCATAGATGCGCGTGACACCCATCTCGTGCGCGAAGGTCGATTCCGCTCGCTCGTGCGCGCCGGTGATCGGCGCTGCACTGGTCGGGTTGGGAGCACAACAAAGCGGAATATGGCCTTCGCCGGTGAACATGCCCGAGGTCGGATCAAGACCGATCCAGCCGGCGCCCGGCAGATAAACCTCATACCAGGCGTGCAGATCGGTGACGTCCTGCGACACCCCCGAAGGCCCGTCGAGCGATTCGATATCGGCCTTGAGCTGGATCGAGTAACCGGAGACAAACCGCGTCGCCAGCCCCTTGTGGCGCAGGATCTGACAGGCCAGCCAGGCCATATCGCGGCACGAGCCCTGCAAAAGGTTCAGCGTCTGGGCCGAGGTCTGGATGCCCGGCTCCATGCGCAGGGTATAGCCGAGGTCCCGATTGAGCTTCTGATTGAAGGCGACGAGGTAATCGACGGTCGGTTTTTGATCATCCGGAATCGAGCGGACATAGTCCATCAGGACATCGTCATTTTCCTTGATCTCTAAGTAAGGCGCCAGTTCCTCATGAAGCGCGGCGTCATAGGTGAAGGGGAAGGTCTGGGCGCTGTCTTCCAGAAAGAAGTCGAACGGATTGAAGACCTTGATCTCCAGCACCAGATCGACCGTCACCTTGAACGAAGAGGTCTTTTCCGGAAAGATGATGCGCGCCAGATAATTACCGAAAGGGTCCTGCTGCCAGTTGATGAAGTGGCCCTCGGGCTCGACCTTCAGGGCGTAGGACTGCACATGGGCCCTTGTGTGCGGTGCGGGGCGCAGACGGATGACCTGAGGCCCCAGGGTGATCGGATGATCGTAGCGATAATCCGAAACATGATGCAACGCAGCCAGAATACTCATCGAATAGCGTCTCCAGTCAGATTCCGAAGACAGGCCTGTCTTCGGCTAAGGCGGCCGCCGATCGCGCCCTGTGGCGCTACCCTTGCGGTGATTGAGCTATAAAGATTTACGAAATCGCAAAAAAAGTGTCATGTGCAAATCTTTAGGGACTAGACAGCCGCAATTTTAAAAAGTCTAGTTGCATTGCAATATCCCCATGAAAAAGACAGACTTTTCATGCGGGCAGTAAGGAGCGGGCAACATGGAAAGAAATTTCTTTTGAGCGCGATATCGAGTGACATTCTGGCTTTCAGTTTCGACGGTTTGAGTTCGCCGGCGATCGACCTCAAGTTCCGCAAGGCCGGGGTCAAGGGTGAGCACACGCTGGGCTGGGGCCTGACCTGGTATCCGGGCGACACCAAGGCCGCGATCGTGGCCAAGGACCCCTCCGCACGCGACACCAAATCGCTGCATGGCGCCATGCACGACTGGGACAGTTTCCGCTCGACCGTCTTCTTCTGCAAGGTGCGCGGCGCGGCATCCGGCTACACCCATTTAGAGACACAGCCCTTCTCCCGCAGCTTTGCAGGTCAGGACTGGGTGTTCATGCACAATGGCGATCTCGACAAGACCGCCATGACCAAGCTGCATTTCAACAAGTCGATCTTCCTTGAGCCGATGGGCCGCACAGATTCGGAGCTGGCCTTCTGCTTCCTGCTCGGCAAGGTGCAGGACTATGGCGCCCGCGCGCTGGCCGATATCGATCATCAGGTGCTGCTGAGCTGGTTCCTCCAGCTTGACGATATGGGCAGCGCCGACATGGTGATCTCCGATGGCACCACGGTGGCCGCCTTCTACGGCTCGCAGTCGGAAACCCAGATGTTTTACGGCCGCCTCAAGCCGCCGCACGGCGAGCGCGGCTATCATTCCGAGTCCGCCTCCTTCGCGCTCAACAACCCGCGTGACACCTTCCGCACCGCCATGGTGTTCTGCTCCGCGCCCTTCCGCGAAGGCGACTGGAAGCCGATGCAGAAGGCGCAGTTGATCATCGCCCGCCGTGGCAATCTCGTCTGGACCAATAAGAAGGACGACAAGACCCTGCCGGCGCAGCAGCCCCTGCATGAGCAGGAAGGCCACCTGCAGGGCACGCGCACCGTCCAGCCCAATCTCTTCGCCGACCAGCAGGCGCAGGCCCAGCAGCTTTCCATCGTGCAATCGCTGCAGCAGATGAAGACGGTGCAGCACAACATCCTCAATGTGCGCTCCCTGACCCACGCGCCCGATGGCACGCCCCTCACCTACCGCACCTATGACGTAGTGCACTCGACCGAATATAATTATGAGCATGAGGTCGAGCATTCGACGCACAGCTTCCGCCTGATGCCGGTAGAAGACGCCGTGCAGGAAGTGGTCAACTGCACGCTCAGCATTTCGGCCGAGGGCGAGGACATGCGCTTTGAGGATGTGTTCGGCAATCAGAGCATCCATTACAGCATCATCAAGCCCTACAAGAAGCTGACCATTTCCTGCCGCTCGCTGGTCAAGATCTTCGGCCGTGCCACCGATGACTTCTCGCCGGAAAAGCGCCAGCATTTCATTCCGCTGGCCCTGATGCCCTGGCAGCAGGTGATGATGGAGCCCTATCTGCGCTCCCCTGAACTGCCCGAAACCCAGATTCAGGAACTGCTGATCTACGCCATGAGCTTCGCCGAGCGTAACGGCCGTCACCTGATGGATACGCTGAACGACATCAATCAGAGCATCTACCGCGATTATCGCTATGTGCCAGGCTCGACCTCGCTGAAGACGACGCCGTTCGACGTCTATGCCTCGCGCGAAGGCGTCTGTCAGGATTTCGCCAACCTGTTCATCTGTCTGGCGCGCCTGCTCGGCATCCCGGCGCGCTACCGCGTCGGCTACGTCTTCACCGGCGCCAACTATGAAAACAAGATGCAGTCCGACGCCAGCCACGCCTGGGTGGAGATCTATATCCCCTATCTCGGCTGGCGCGGCTTTGACCCCACCAACGGCATTCTGGTGGCGCAGGATCATATCCGCGTCGCCTGCGGCCGCAACTATCTCGATGCGACCCCCACCGCCGGCACCATCTATCGCGGCGGCGGCAAGGAAGCCCTGCGGGTTCAGGTCACCATGAACGAGGTTTTTAACTGATGTAGACTAGCGGAGCCCCTGTGCGCGCGTATCTGGCACGGGGCGATAACAGACATACTGGATGACGCTCTTGACGCTTGAGACTTATAAGACCGACGGCTTCTACGACGAGCTTTTTGCCGAGAACGGCGTGGCGCATCCAAGCGCCCGGCCGCTGATCGAGCAGATCGACACCCTGACACGCGCCGGCCTCGGCCGGCGGCAAAAGCAGGCGGAAGATATCCTTTATCAGTCGGGTAACACCTTCAATGTCTATGGCGACAAGAAGGGCACCGAGAAGATCCTGCCGTTCGACATCATTCCGCGCATCGTCTCCGGCGCCGACTGGGCCAAGCTGGAGCGCGGCATCGCCCAGCGCATCACGGCGCTCAACCTGTTCATTCAGGACATCTACAACGACCAGAAGATCATCAAGGACAAGGTGGTGCCGGCAGAGTTGATTTTCTCGTCGGCCTGCTACCTCAAGCCCTGCGAAGGCCTGAAGCCGCCCAAGGGCGTATGGACGCATATTTCCGGCACCGATTTCGTCCGTGACGGTGACGGCGAGTTCTACGTGCTGGAGGATAACCTGCGCTGCCCGTCGGGCATTTCCTACGTGCTGGAAAACCGCGCCGTGCTCAAGCGCATTCTGCCGGCCCTCTTCCACACTATGAAGATCCGTCCGGTCTCCGATTATGGCGACCACCTGTACAAAACGCTGAAGCACATCGCGCCCGAAGGCCGGGACGATCCCAACATCATCGTGCTGACCCCCGGCATCTACAATTCGGCCTATTTCGAGCACGCCTATCTGGCGCAGCAAATGGGCGTGCCGCTGGCACAGGGCTCCGACCTCGTGGTCGATGATGATGTCGTATACATGCGCACCACCGCCGGTCTGCAGCGCGTCGATGTCATCTACCGCCGCATCGATGACGAGTTCATCGACCCGACCGTCTTCCGCAAGGAATCGCTGCTCGGCGTCCCCGGCATCATGAACGCCTACCGCAAGGGCAATGTGGCCCTGGCCAATGCGCCTGGCACCGGCATCGCCGACGACAAGGCGATCTATGCCTATGTGCCGAAGATCATCAAATACTATCTCGGCGAAGAGGCGATCTCGCACAATGTGCCGACCTATATCTGCGAGGACGACAAGGAGCGCGAGTACGTTCTGGCCAATCTCGACAAGCTGGTGGTCAAGGCGGTCAATCTCTCCGGCGGCTATGGTATGCTGATCGGGCCGAAATCGACCAAAGCCGAGCAGAAGGAATTCGCCGCCCTGATCAAGGCCAAGCCGCGCGACTATATCGCCCAGCCGACGCTCTCGCTGTCACGCGCCCCGACCCTCATCGGCAACGGCATCGAAGGCCGCCATGTCGATTTCCGCCCCTATTCGCTCTACGGCGAGGATATCTTCACCCTGCCCGGTGGCCTGACTCGCGTCGCCATCAAGAAGGGCTCGCTCGTGGTGAACTCTTCGCAAGGCGGCGGCTCGAAAGATACATGGGTGCTTGAAGATGAAGCGGAGGCAAACTGATGCTGAGCCGTGTCGCCAACTCGATCTACTGGATGGCCCGCTATCTCGAACGCGCCGATTGCGTGGCGCGCTTCATCGACGTCAACACGCATCTGATGCTCGATCTGGCGCTCGATCAGAATTCGGCCCAGTGGTATCCTCTGATCGCCACCTCCGGTGATGACGAGGACTTCACCCGCCGCTACAAGCAGGCGGATGAAAGCACCGTGGTCAAGTTCATGACCTTCGATCGCAATAATCCCAATTCGATCCTGCAATGTATCTTCCGTGCCCGCGAAAACGCCCGCACGGTGCGCGAGGTCATTCCGGTCGAGATGTGGGAGAAGATCAACGAGCTTTACCACCTGACGCAAAGCCAGAGCCGCAAGCGCTCAGTGGCCGATCTGCAGGACTATTACCGCGAGGTGCGCCAGTCTGGCCACCTGTTCACCGGCCTGATGCACAACACCATGAGCCGCGACATGGGCTGGCAGTTCGCCCACCTTGGCCAGATGCTGGAGCGCGCTGATAAGACCGCCCGCCTGCTCGATGTGAAATACTTCCTGCTGCTGCCGCACAACGACGTCTGGAAAGACAGCGCCTATGACGCCGTGCAGTGGGGCGCCGTGCTCAAATCGGTCAACGCGCTGGAAATGTACCGCCAGCAGTTCCACACCATCAACTACAAGGACGTGACGCAGTTCCTGCTGTTCTCCAAGGCCTTCCCGCGCTCGGTCCTCTTCTGTCTGGAAGATGCCTCCGCCGCCCTCGACACCCTGACGCACGACAAAGCCGAGGCCAACAAGGCGACACGCGAAATGGCGATCCTGTGCAAGACCATCCATAGCTCCGACGCCAGCCATATCATCTCGGCCGGCCTGCACGAGTTCATCGATATCTTCCAGTACAACCTCAACCTGGTCGACGAAGCGATCTACGAAAGCTATTTCAAGGATTAGAGCGTCTTCCGATCTGATTGGATCAGATCGGCCTCTAAATTTTAGTTTTGACGCACTTTTTAATCCGAAAAGTGCGCCAAACTTTTCGCACAGCGCTCTGAGCTTCGTCTTTCAAAGCTTTCGATTCCCGCGGTCATATGATACGGTATATCCTTATCATATGGGGGAATCATGCGGTATCAGGCCTGTTTAATCGTCCTTGCCACCTGCCTTGCCTTTCCGGCACTCGCTCAGGATAATGCCGATGTCGAAGCCCTCAAGGCGGCGGTATTGCAAAACGCCGATCCCGATTACCACAACCTGCCGCTGGCGCTCGACAAGAGCGGCAAGATGCTCCAGCATTTTACCCAAACCAAGACAACCACGCGCGGCGGCATCACCCAGAGTGGTACCGGCACCAGCGATTACAGCCTTGCCTATAGCGAAACCGATGACGGTTATCGCGTCACCAAGACCCTGCTCAAGTTCTCGATCTCCGATGTCACCGATCCGGCCATCAAAGAGGGTATGAACGACCCGGCCGCGGCAAAGATGATGGAAAACCTGACCTCGGCACTCTCCCCGCTCAGCTATAGCGCCGATGAAAGCCTGTCGCCGGTCCTGATCGAGGACTGGGAAGGCACCAAAGCCCGCGTGCTGAAAGCCATGGACGAATTGATGACCAGCGGTGGCGCGTCACCTCAGGAAGCCGCGCAACTGAAACAGGCCATGGCCGTCGTCTATGACCAACTCACGCCGGAGACCGCCACCGGCATGTTCCTCGAAGCCGACCGTATGATGGGCCTGCCACACAATATCGGCCTAAGCCTGAAAAAGCCGATCACGGCCTCCGGCCAGATCCAGATGCCGCTGGGTGGTCAGCCAGTCGACGCTCAGGAAAGCATCGCCCTCATAAGCTGGAATGATGCCGGCAATACGGCGCATGTCAGCTATGACTACGCCCCAACACCGGAGTCATTGAAGGCCTACCTAACCACCTTCCTGCCCACATTCATGAAACAGGCAGGCGCGCCCGCCGCCGCCATTACCGAGCTGAAAACCGCGATGTCGTCCGCGTCACCAGATGACTTTATGAAGGTCACCACGCACTGCGATTACGACATGGCCATTGATACTGGTGTCGTGACCAAGGGCGTCTGTGAGAAGGTCGTGGCGATGAATTTTATGGGTGAAAAAGGGGGCTCCACGGAACGCCTGGAATTTAGCGAATCCTTCGTCCACTGACAAAAACCTACGCTCACAGCCTTAAGATTAGTCTTACAATTTAAAGCGAGACGTCCTATAGATGAAAGCGGGGCAAAGCTTCGCCGGTTAAGGGAATGACCGGAAATTCTTACCACACAAGCGCCACCAGGGCGTGCATAGAAACGGCCTGTAACGGAAATATCCGCACGGGGAAATGCTAATACTTACCCCGGAGGGGTTGCAAATGGGTGCGGATAACAGAGGTGCGGATCTTAGAGATGCAGATGGGCGCACGGTTGCGGACAGCGAGTCACCCAGGGTGCATACCCTTGGTGACTCGCTGTCCGGCACCAATCTGGAGCGCGCCGGCGACCATAATCAGCGCGTCACCCTGCAGGCCGTGCGCGCCGCAGGCGCTCCCATCACCCGTGCAGATATCGCCGACCTGACCGGTCTGACCGCCCCGGCCATCGCCAACATCACCAAGCGCTTGCTCAATGACGGCATGATCCTCAAGGCCGGCCGGCAGTTCGGCGGTCGCGGCCAGCCGGCCACCAAGCTGGTGGTCAATCCCGACGGCGCCTTCTCCATCGGCCTCAATATCGACCGCGACCACATCGCCATCGTGGCGCTCGATTTCCTCGGCAATGTGCGCGCCCGCGCCTGCCGCGAAGTCCATTTCGCCATGCCCGATGAGGTCGTGGCCTTTTTCAAGGCCGAAGTCGACAAGATCGTCGCCGACAAGATCATCGATCTGGAGCGCCTCGTCGGTATCGGCATCGGCCTGCCCGATGATCTCGGCCGCGTGCCGGTGGCCAATCGCCCGGACGCCTATCAGGTCTGGTCGGAGATTGACGTCGCCGCGCTGTTTAATGAAGTGCTGCCGGTGCCGGTCTACATCGAAAACGACGCCGCCGCCGCCTCGATCGGCGAGATGCAGTTCGGCCATGGCCTGCGCAACCGCAGTTTCATCTACACCATCATCAGTGCGGGTCTGGGCGGCGGTCTGGTCATCGACGGCCACTATTATCGTGGCGCCGATGGCCGTTCGGGCGAGATCGGTTTCCTGCCGGTGAAGGACGAAAACGGTCAGTCGCAATCGCTGGAAGACATGGTGTCGCTCTACGCGCTCTATGATTATCTGCGCAAGGCCGGCTTCGAGGTCTCGACGCCTGAGGATCTGGAGAACCTGCCCGCGGAAGCGCAAAGTCGTGTCGATGCCTGGCTTGACCGCGCCGCCAACCATCTGTTCGAGCCGTTTCTGGTCATGAGCTGCGCCATCAATCCGGAAGCGCACTTTATCGGCGGCCGCCTGCCCGCCACCTATATCGAGGCTCTGTGCACGCGTCTGAACAGGAAGTTTGAAGCCTATCACGGCCGGATCAAGACTCTTGCGCCGGTCAAGCGCGCCGAACTGGCGGTCGATGCCGCCGCACGCGGCGCCGGTATCCTGCCGTTCAATGACCGCTATCTGCCGATCCGCGAAGCCCTCATGAAGACGAACTGATGCCACGCCTGGCCAGACTGGCCCTCGCCTTGCTCTATATGCTGGCCGGTATCGCCTTCATAGTGGTCGCCATACGCGCGTGGCTGGCGGCTCACTAACTACCACCTTAGCAGTTTAGAGCCCAAGAGTGCCGCTATGGCGCTGGAAACCGTCACGGCCGTGCCGTAAAACAGCAGAAGATAGATCGCTGCATCCATATTGCAGTGGATCGCATAGGCCGCCGCCATCAGGGACGCCGCCGCCAGGCCGCTCATGGCGCCCAGCAGCACCGGATGCGAAGTCGCCGTCCGGCGCAACCACAGCCGCCACATCGCGACCAGCCCCGCCATGCCACCACAAAGAATGGTTATGAAACAGACATGGCCGCCGCCGTTAAGCTGGCGGGCGAAATTGTCGGTGCCGAAGATCGCCATCTCCGACAGCAGGTTGCCCAGAACCAACCCAAAAACGGCCAATACCGGCAGCAGGTGCAGCAGTTTCAACCGCCCTTCCGGACGGGCCAGATCCGCAACCGCCCATAGCGCGCTGAGCCCCATCACCAGAAAGATCATGGGCTTGCCGATCACCATCAGATTGACCACCGCGCCACCGCGCATCAGGGCAACGATTTCGCCACGCGGACCGTAGAACACAAAAATGTAGATAAGCGCCACCACGAGACCGACCGCCGCGCCGATCCACAGCGGGGCGCTGCGCAACCGCTTCACCGGTGTCAGGTCAGAGGTCAGGCTGTCTAGCAAGGCGTCGTCAGGACTACTCATCCGCCGCCTCCCGCTTTGACACGCCGACCAGGGCCTGCAATTTCTTGAGCCCGCGATGCACGATCACCTTGACCGCCGAGGGGCTCTTGCCGGTGGCGCGCGACACCTCATCGACGCTCATATCCTGCAGTTTATGCAGGCTGATCACCCGTGCCTGATCCTTCGGCAACTGCGCCAGCAGCACCGCCACATCGCGCGCCGCCAGATCGGGCTGCATGCCATCGGCGAGGCCCATTTCCTCGTTCAGCTCGACATGGACATGACGGCCGGTCTTACGCACATAATCGATCAGCTTGTGACGCGCCACCGCGGCGATCCACGGCATGAAGGGCGCATCGGGATTATAGGTGTGGCGTTTCTCGTGTAAGCTCAACAGGGTCATTTGTACCAGATCTTCACCCTCGCTGCCGTGCAGGCGGCGTCGGAAATAGGAAAGCAGCCAGGGCCGCAAGGCGCTGAGCAGCGATCTGTACGCCTGCGCATCACCGCCCTGCGCGGCGCGCATCAGATCCTGCCATTCCTGAGAGTTATACGTCGGCATGGGGCCTATGGTTACAATCGCGCGGCATCAGTTGAACAACTGCAGCAAAACACGCGGCGCCGAATTGGCAATGGCGAGGCTTTGCTGGATCAGGCTCTGCTGTGTCTGATCTGCCTGCCACAGCGCGGACTGCTTTGCAAGGTCGGCATCGACCAGGTCACCGTGGGCGGTCTCCAGAACATCGGCGCGCTTCACGCTCGCCGTTGTCATCCGCTCAAGCCTGTTTTGCAGGGTGCCGAAATAGGCCGCGCTGTCGAGGGTGGTCGACAACGCCGCCTCGACCGTACTGAGAACCGTGGCGGCATCGAGGCTATTCAGATCATTCAGGCCCAGATCGCCTGAGCCCATGGGCTTGTGGGTCATGGACACCGTTTCGCCCGAAGCATAGGCGGTAATCTCGGTCGTGTCCGCCGGGATAAAATTGACCCCCGGAATGTGAAAGCCGCTCGTGCCCCCGGCCCCGCCTGGCCCCGAGGCGGAAATAGAATAGGTCATGGTATGGTTATCCCAGCCGGCTTCATAATCATGCTGGATGACCTTGTTGTCGCTGAACGCCGGTCCCGAACTGTAGTTGAACGTGTACTGACTGCCGTCCCCCCAGTCTATATTGACGTTGGCATTGTTGACGTTATGGAGATTAAGGTAAAAGTCCATGCGACCGGCGCCATTACCCGCATCATAATTGACGTAGGATGACCCGCCGCCGACAATGCCCCCATAAGGTCGGCCCCAGTTCTGCGTAGCCTTGCCGCTGGTTTGCAGCAGATTGATGCCGTTGAAATCACTGGTTTTGGCCGTGCTGTCGAGCTGGCTGTTGAGGGCGTTCAGATCATCCCTGACCGATTGCAGGGCCTCAGGCGACAGCGATGTGTCATTGAGCATGAGCGCGCGCTCGTGCATCTGGCCCAGCAGGTCCGTGATCGCCTCGGCCGAACCTCTGGCGACATCCACAATGGACTGCGCGCGGGAAAGATTGTTCTGCACCACACCTTGCGACATCTGATCGCTTTTGATGCGGGTGGCGATGGCGTAGGCGGCACCATCATCTCGGGCTGTTTGCACCTTGAGGCCAGAAGAGATCTGGGCGCGGGTTGTATCCATCCTACGGTTCAGGCTGGCCAGTCCCTGACGGGCTAACATCGAACCTTCATTGCTCAGGAGGGATAACATAAAATGCGCGTTCCTAACATCATCTCCAGAAACGCGGAGTCAGAAAAATAACTACCTTGAATATGCCTAACAAATTTTTAAATGGGGGTTAAGATTTATCCATAAAACGCAAACAAAGCACACGGTGCTGATGGACCAAATCTTATGAGTTAAAGAGGTCCGGCGTCGGCGCGGCCTGCGCCGGCGGCGTCAGGCCGAGATGCAGATAGGCGCGCGCGCAGGCCGTGCGACCACGCTGGGTGCGCTGGATAAAACCCTGCTGCAGCAGGTAGGGCTCGATCATGTCCTCGACCGCATCCTTGGCCTCAGCAATCGCCGCCGCCAGGGTTTCCAGCCCCACCGGCCCGCCGCCATAGTTCTCGATCAGGGCGCGCAGATAGCGCCGGTCTGAGTGATCAAGCCCGACCGCATCGACTTCGAGACGCGCCAAAGCCTTGGCCGCCGCCTTTTTATCGATCACCGCCGTGCCATCGGCTGCCGCGAAATCGCGCACGCGGCGCAGTAAACGCCCGGCCACGCGCGGCGTACCACGCGAGCGCGAGGCGATCTCGAGCGCACCATCTTCCGAGACCTGGGCGCCCATCTTGCGGCCCGTGCCCATGACTACGCGCACCAGTTCTTCAGGCGTATAGAATTCGAGCCGCAGCGGAATGCCGAAGCGATCACGCAAGGGAGTCGACAGCAAGCCAGCCCGCGTCGTGGCGCCCACCAGCGTGAACGGCGCCAGGTCGATGCGTACCGTGCGCGCCGCCGGCCCGTCACCGATGATCAGGTCGAGCACGTAGTCTTCCATGGCCGGATAGAGGATTTCCTCGACCACCGGATGCAGGCGGTGGATTTCATCGATAAACAGCACATCGTTGGGTTCGAGATTGGACAGGATCGCCGCCAGATCGCCCGCCTTGGCCAGCACCGGCCCGGACGTGGCGCGAAAACCAACACCCAGTTCACGCGCCACGATCTGCGCCAGCGTCGTCTTGCCCAGCCCCGGCGGACCATAAAACAGCACGTGATCGAGCGCCTCGGCGCGCTGCGCCGCCGCCGCCACAAAGACCTTCAGATTGGCCTTGAGCGGCGCCTGCCCGACGAAATCATCGAAATTCTGCGGCCGCAGCGCACGATCCTGTGCGCGCTCCTCGAAATCGTTATCGGATTCGCCTGAAATAAGCCTCGCCATTTACTTGCCCAACGCCTTCAGCGAGGCACGGATAACCGCCGCCAGCTCCGCCTCAGGCCCCAGAGTCTTCAGGGCGCTGTCGACCGCGATACGTGATTGCTGCTCGGAAACGCCCAGCCCCATCAGGGCAGCGACGCTCTCGCCATTGACCGTCGGCGTCACGGCCGCCGGCGCATAGCCGGCAGAGGCGATCGGCGCGAATTCGGCGCTCATCAGCACCTTGCCCTTAAGTTCGATAACGATGCGCTGCGCGAGCTTGGGCCCGACGCCATTGGCGCGCCCCACCGCCGTCTTGTCCTCGTGCGCCACCGCCTGCGCCAGTTGCTGCGGCGTCAGGATATCGAGCACGCTCAGCGCCGCCTTCGGCCCCACGCCCTGCACGCCCTGCAAAACCACATAGGCCTTGCGCTCATCCTTGTTGAGGAAGCCGTAAAGCCGGGTACCGTCCTCGCGCGTCTGGCTTTCGATATGCAGGATCACCTCGGCGCCCAGTTCGGGCATGTTGGCGATGGTGCGGATGCCGCAGCGCACGATGTAACCGACGCCGCCGCATTCGACCAGCACCTCCTCGTCGGTGGTTTCCAGCAAAAGCCCGCGCAAACGCCCGATCATGCGACACTCCGTTTCAAACTCGCCATCTTGCGCTTATGGGCGTGCGTGATGGCGCACGCAAGCGCATCGGCCGCATCGGCCTTCATCTTCGGATCGGCCTTGGGCAGCAGGCGCTTGACCATGAACAACACCTGATCCTTGTCGGCACGGCCGGCGCCCACCACCGATTTCTTGATATCGAGCGCAGCATATTCCGCCACCAGCATACCGGCCTTCGCGGGCGCCAGCATGGCGGCGGCGCGGGCGTGACCGAGCTTGAGCGTCGAGGCCGGGTTCACATTGACGAACACCTCCTCGATGGCCGCCTCATCGGGCGTCCATTCGGCAATGACATCGCTCAAACGGTCGAACAGTTCCAGCAGGCGCACCGAAAGGTCGGCATCGGTCGCCGGCTCGATGACACCATGCGCCACCCAGCTCAGGCGCGCGCCCTCGACGTCGATCAGCCCCCAGCCGAGCCGTCTCAAACCGGGATCGAGCCCTAATATACGCACCACGTTCTTCATATGTTCGCTTTTATCCGCAAGTTCTGACTCGCGCAATGGCCAAGCCGGCAGTTTGGCCGCAAAGTTGCACAACAGCCTCTTATCAGGCCAGAAATCGTCTTTCTGGCACAGGTTTTAGAGATAAGCCCCACGAGAGCATTGCCATAAGGCCAAAGCTGGGGTTAATGTTTTATGAAGATTAGCGTTGCGGGGGCCGCATGAGCAGTTCGAACTTGACCTTGAATGCCGATGACCGTGGGACGAGCACGACACGCAAGCCCGGCGCTGCGGGATTTCTGATTCTCGCCGTGCTGGCCGCCGCCCTGAGCGCCTTCGCGCTCTATAAGGGGCAGGCCCCGGTTCGCACCCCCTTCCCCGAAGACTGGATCATCTGGGCGCGCGGCACCGCCGCCTGGGCCGGCATCCTGGCGCTTGGCGCCTTTCTGCTGCTGATCGGCGTGATCGGCACGCTCCGCAACCTGCTGCCTGCGCCCAAACCTGCGGTGTCTGCGCCGCGCCGTAAGTCCAGGCCGGAAGCGGTCGAGGCCGCGCCCGCGCCGGTCATGGCCGTGGCTGAGGACATGCAGTTGGCCACCCGCGCCGCCGAGAGCCGCGGCACTCTGCATTTCAACGCCCGTACGCTGGAAAGGGCTCCGGCTTTTGAAAGCCAGCAGGCCGTTGAGGCGATGCCTGACAATGTTCATATCGAAGCAGCCCCCGTCGCTGTCGAGCCCCCGCACATCGAGGTTCAGTCGCTGGAGCGTGCCATCTTCACCGATCACGCCGCCTTCTCCGATAACGCGTCGGATAGCTTCATGACGCGCCATCCCGAAGTCGTGGTCGAGACCGTCGCCGAGGTGCCTGCTTTTGATTCCAGCGCCGCTCTGGCTGATACCCATGGCCTGACCATCACCACGCCCACGGCGCAGATCATTCCGCTGCATCCGCCTGTTGAAACCGTGGCCGCGCAGGATGAGGATCACGATCCGCTGGCCGCCGCCCTGCTGCGCGAAACACCCGATGTCGTGACGCACGCGCCGCAAGGCGATATCAACGCCGTTATCAGCTCGGCCATGCGTTTCGCCCCGCAAAGCGAACCGCACGTCGCTGTCGAGCCGACAGCCGCGCCAGAGGCTGTGCCAGAGGCCATACCGGCCGCGCTGACAGAGCTCGTGACACAGGAAATCGTCGCTGATGTCCTGCCCGCACCGGTCGTGCCCGCGCCGGTCGTCATCGACGATGAAGCCGAAATCCGTCAGGCCGTACAAACCGCCCTGTCGGTCTGGCCCGATGCCACCCGCGCCATCGCCGCCGACGAGCTGAGCACGCGCATTTCGCGCCTCTATTATGATAAGTCGGCCGCCAGCCAGAAGGCCTTCCAGCTTGTCGCTTCCGGTGACCTGTCCGCCGCTTCCGCCGCCCTGGCCAATCACGCCGATGCTCTGGCGCTGGCGGGCAACCATGCCGAAGCCGCCGAGTTGTGGCGCGTGTCCGGCGCGCTCCATATGGGCCGCGATGACAGCAAGGCCATGGCCGCCTATGAGCATGTGTCCGAACTCGACCCGAACGACGCCAACATCCACCTCTACCTGACGCGCCGGTATCAGATGTCGGGCGACACTGCCAAACTGCCTGCCGTCATCGGCCGTGCGCTCGGCGCCATCAGCGATCCGGCCACGCGCGCCGAACTGCTGGCGCCCTATGCCGATCTCAAGCTCAAGGCGGGCGATGCCAGGGCCGCAGGCGATGCCTTTGAGGAACTGAGCCGCCTGCACGAAACCACCGCCTATCTCAAACCCGATGATGTCGGGGCGCGTTCGACCCACGCCATCACCCTGGCGCGCTATGCCCAGGCGCGCGAAATGCAGGGCGCTTTCGATCAGGCCGGTCCGCTCTACAAAAAGGCCTACGGGGTTTTCGCGGATCTCTCGGCGCTGAAACCGGAGCATCCCGGCCTGCGCGCCATGGCGGAAAACGCCCTGAAAGATGCCCAGCGCTTCAATATGGCATAAGGCCTGCTTGGATTTTTATTTACGCCGCGCTAACAGCGTGAAAATTGTGCGTGAATCCCTGGAGCCTCCCCCGTGCTGAAACTATCCCCCGCCGTATCGACCATCGCATTGCTGGTCTGCTCCAACCTGTTCATGACCATGGCGTGGTATGGCCACCTCAAGTTCAAGATGGAAAAGTTGTGGGTGGTCGTGCTGGTCAGTTGGGGCATCGCCTTCTTCGAATACTGCTTTCAGGTGCCGGCCAACCGCATCGGTTACGGCACGTTTTCAGCCGCTCAGCTCAAAACCATTCAGGAAGTCATTACCCTTGTGGTTTTTGTCATCTTTTCCGCGCTTTATCTTGGCGAACCGCTGAAATGGCAGACCGCCATCGGCTTTACCCTGATCGCCTGTGGCGCCGGATTTGTGTTTTACAAGCCGTAAAAACAGCCCAAATAACAGCGTCATCAATTTGCCTGTTTTCGCGCCGATCCTCGCGTAATGGCAAGGGAGGCGCGGTTATGGGCTCAGGACTTACACGTTTCAGCTTTCTCTCCGGAGGTCTGGCCTTTGCGGCCTTGCCCGCCCTGGCGGCAACAGCAAGCCGGACGGAGGCGCGCACTATTGCCTCGAAACAATTTACCCAGAACAAGATCGGCCTGAGTCCGGATCGCGCGATCAGCGTCTACCTGCCAGCCGGTTATGATACCGGCAAGCAACGCTATCCGGTCATCTATGTCCTGCCCAATCTCTTCGATACCGATACGACGCTCTTCGCCAGCTATGGCGCGCAGGCGATCTTCGATGCCGCCATCACCAAAGGCCTGATCGGCGAGGTCATCATCGTGTCGGCCGATTTCAGCACGCCGCTCGGTTCCTCGCTCTATGTCAATTCCCCAGTCACCGGCAACTGGGAAGACTATATGATCAGCGAACTGGTGCCCTATATCGACAGAACCTACCGCACCCTGCCCGCCGCCGCCTCACGCGGTGTTGCCGGCGATCGCATGGGCGGTCACGGTGCCCTCCGTTTCGGCATGAAGCATCCCGATATGTTCGGCTCGGTCTATGCGCTCCATCCGGTCGGTACAGGCAACGGCGTCCAGATCATGCAGGGGCGGCCGAACTGGGATCTCCTCAGCCAGGCGACAGCGCTCGAAGACGTCAAGGCCGATATTTTCTCGCAGATCTTCACCGCCATCTATCAGGCCCATCTGCCCAATCCGGGCAAGGCGCCGCTGTTCGTTGACCTGCCCGCCAAAAAGGTCAATGGCGAACTGGTGATCGATACCGCTCTCACCGCCAAACTCCAGGACGGTTTTTTCCTCGAACGCATGATCCCGGCCTATGCCGGCAATCTGAAACACCTGCGCGGTTTCAAGTTCGACTGGGGCCGTAATGATGGCAATTTCGACCATGTCTATTCCAATCAGGCCTTCGCCCATAAGCTCGACGAATTCGGCATCGCTTACGAGGCCGAGGAGTATCGCGGATCATGGGGTGAGCGCCATTGGGGACCGAACGGCCGCGTTATGAGCGACGTGCTGCCCTTCTTCGCGCAGCATCTGGCCTTCGCATAAACCGTCTAAAAGCTGAAACCCTTACAGGAACGGCGTTAGCCGAACCTTACTACTATTTAATGATATATACCTTGCATCAACAGGTAGCTTGTCATATTCAATGACCAAGCGGCCTCCTCCCCGGCCGCGACACTTTCAGCGCGTCGAGGACTTCGAATGCCGGAAACCATTGATATACAACTGAAAAAAGGCGTACTTGGCCTTTGCGTCCTGGCCGTGCTGGCGCGCAATGAGAGCTATGCCTACGAGATCGCCAGCCACCTCTCCGATGCCATTGGCATGGGAGAGGGCACGATCTACCCGCTGATGCGCCGCATGCAGACCGACGGCCTGGTCACCACCTATCTGGTGGAATCCTCGTCCGGCCCTTCGCGCAAATATTACAAACTGACCGATGCTGGTCGCGCCGCCCTGGACGCCCAGGCCGCCGAATGGCGCGGTTTCGCCGCGGCGGTCGACGCCCTGCTAGAGCCCGTTCCCGTCGCCAACGCTCCCTTAGAAGAGGCCTGAATCATGACCCGTATCGAATTTCTGGACCGGCTGTGCAAGGGCCTGACCGGGCTGCCGCCCGCCACGCTCAAGGAAATCATGGCCGACTATGAGGCCCACTTCAAGGATGCCGCCGCCGAAGGGCGCTCCGAATCCGAAGTGGCCGCCGCCCTCGGTGATCCCGAACGACTCGCCCGCGAACTGAAGGCAGAAGCCGGCGTCAAAAGCTGGGATGAGGCCAAGACGCCCTCCAACGCCACCGCCGCCATCGTCGGTATCCTAGGCCTCGGCGCGCTCGATATCCTGATCCTGCTGCCACTGCTCGGCGGTGTGGTCGGCACGCTGATCGGCATTTTCGCCGCAGCGATCGGCGGCTTTATCGCCGGTGGTGTCGTCTTCGCGGCAGGTCCCTTCATGGGCCTGCCCGGCGGGATCTTCGCCGCCCTGCTCGGTGGTTTCGGCGCCATGCTGCTGTCCGCCGCCGTCGGCGCCATCACCCTGGCCCTGACCATCTGGCTAGTCAACGGTGTGGTCTGGTTCGCCCGCCTGCATTACCGCGTGCTCAAGCCCGCGCTTGAATCTTAAGGAGACGACCATGATCCGCAAACTTTTCCTCTTCTCCGCCGGTGCCTTTGTCCTGTCGCTGGTCTGCCTGGCCGGTGCCGCCGCCCTCGTCTCCAACGAAGTCGGGACCAAGGGCTGGAATATCGGCCTGATCACCGAAGGTGATCGCGTTCGCATCGGCAAGGGTGAGGCCGGCAAGCCTGAGCCCAGCACCAGCAAGACCCTGGCCTGGACCGGCGGTGACCTGCTAGCCGTCGATCTGCCCGCCGATGTCGTCTATACACAGGGGCCAACCGCCTCGGTGACCATCACCGGCCCGAAGTCGCTCGTCGATCGCATCAAGCTGGAAAACGGGCGCCTGTCGATCGCCGATGGCCCTGACCACAAGGAAAGCATCAACTTCACCTGGGGCAAGGACGGCTTCGACGCCCAAACCAGCCATGAAGGCGCCCGCATCACCGTCACCGCACCGGCGATCAAGCGCTTCGAGATGACCGGCAGCGGCGATCTCGACCTGCGCGGCTATGACCAGCCGTCGATCGATATCAATATCGCCGGCTCCGGTTCGGTCCATGCTGTCGGCCGCACCCAGACGCTCAAGCTCAATGTATCGGGCAGCGGCGACGCCGATCTGGCCGCCCTTCAGGCCAAGGATGCCGACGTCTCGGTCAGCGGTTCGGGCGGCGCCGATGTCTACGCCACCGACAAGGCCAAGATCGATATTTCCGGCTCCGGCAATGTCGATCTGGCCACCAAGCCGGCCAAGGTCGACACCACGATCTCCGGCTCCGGCATGGTCGATCAGGATGACGACAACTAGGGCGTAACGTCCAAGCTAAAGAAGCGTCGGTTCTTAAAGGACCGGCGCTTCTTGGTCCGTCACATCAGCCTGATCCCATCAGGGCGAGCGCTAAAACCCTGAACTTGTTGCCTATGCCTTTTCATGTATTCTCCACCTCATTATGAAGTGGGGGAAAATGCGCATCATTAAAATCATGGGCCTGCTACTGGCCTGCGCCTGCCCTATCAGCTTGAGCGGTTGTCAGTCGCAGGGGCGTGACCTGACCTATGATGACGCGCAGGTGTATTTCGCCAATTACAAAGTTCAGCTTGAAGCCATCGTAGCGGCTGAAGAAAAATGCCGCCCCGTCTATCAAAATGGTGACCTCGTCATAAGGATTGACGACATTTCAGCCATTTCCTGCGCGAATGGCGACCTTAAAACCGTGCCACATATTCGGGATATGCTGAAAAAAGCCCGTGTCCAAATGCTGTTTACAAGGCGCGAAAACGATGATGATCGCGTATCCAAATTCCTGATGCATTCCGAAGGTCTGGGCGTTTCAGGCGGGGGAACATTTATTTTTAACACGGCGCAGCCTTCCATACCGGCCAATGTTTACCTTGATACGGATCAGGAGGTGCGCTCAATGAAAGCGTTGCCGGATCATTGGTTCTGGGGCCGTGGTTGGTCGTAAAAAAAAGCGCCGGCCTTGTGACCGACGCTCTTAAACTTTCGGGTGCAGTTGCGTGCCCCTGCTTAGCGCGAGAACTTCTGGAACTTGATCCGATGCGGGATCAACGAATCCACGCCCAGGCGGCGCTTCTTGTCTTCCTCGTACATTTCGAAGTTACCTTCAAACCATTCGACATGGCTATCGCCTTCGAAGGCCAGAATGTGCGTGGCCAGACGATCGAGGAACCAGCGATCGTGGGAGATGACCACGGCGCAGCCCGCGAATTCTTCCAGCGCCTCTTCGAGGGCCTGCAAGGTTTCGATATCGAGATCGTTGGTCGGTTCGTCGAGCAGGATGACGTTGCCGCCGGCCGCCAGGGTCTTGGCCAAGTGGACGCGGTTGCGCTCACCGCCAGAGAGCAGGCCCACCTTCTTCTGCTGGTCGCCGCCCTTGAAGTTGAACCCGCCGACATAGGCGCGGCTGTTGATTTCGCGCTTGCCGACCAGCATGATGTCGGTGCCGCCCGAGATCGCCTGCCACACCGTGTCGTTCGGCTGCAGGTCATCGCGCGACTGATCGACATAGGCCAGCTTGACCGTTTCGCCGAGGCGCACCGTGCCGGCATCGGGCTTTTCCTGACCGGTGATCAGCTTGAACAGGGTCGATTTACCGGCGCCGTTGGGGCCGATGACGCCGACGATACCGTTGGGCGGCAGCTTGAAGGTCAGGCCCTTGAAGAGCACCTTGTCGCCGAACTCCTTTTCAAGATCGGTGACTTCGAGCACCAGATTGCCGAGGCGCGGCCCGGGCGGTATCTGGATGGTGGCGAAGCTTTGGGCGCCACGCGAATTTTCCTGTTCGCGCACCATGTCCTCATAGGCGGCGAGACGGGCCTTGGACTTGGACTGACGAGCCTTGGCGCCTGAACGCACCCATTCCAGTTCCTTGGTGAGCGCGCGCTGGCGGGCTTCAGATTCCGATTGCTCCTGCACGACGCGCTTCTGCTTCTGCTCCAGCCAGCCGGAGTAGTTGCCTTCATAGGGCACGCCCTTGCCGCGGTCGAGTTCGAGCGTCCACTTGGTCACCTGATCGAGGAAGTAACGATCGTGGGTGACGAGGATAACGCAGCCGGGGAAGCTCTCCAGGTGGTGCTGCAGCCAGGCCACGGACTCAGCGTCCAGGTGGTTGGTCGGCTCATCGAGCAGCAGCATGTCGGGCTTGGAAAGCAGCAGGCGGGCCAGCGCGACACGGCGCTTTTCACCACCGGACAGCTTGGTCACGGGCGAATTGTTGGGCGGACAGCGCAGGGCGTCCATGGCCATTTCGATGCGCGAGTCGACATCCCACAGGTCACCGGCGTCGATCTTTTCCTGGAGCTTGTTCATCTCCTCCATCAGCTCATCGGTGTATTCCTCCCCCATAAGCTCGGCCACCTTGTTGAAGCGGTCGAAGATCTTCTTTTCCTCGCACCACGAGATGACGTTTTCCCAGACATTGAGGCTGTCATCGAGGTGAGGCTCCTGTTCCAGATAGCCCATCTTGGTGCCTTCGGCGGCCTTCGCCTCGCCGGAAAATTCCTTGTCGATGCCGGCCATGATCTTCAGCAGGGTTGATTTACCCGAACCGTTGACACCGACCACGCCGATCTTGGCGTCGGAATAGAAGCTGAGCCAGATGTTTTCAAAGACCTTCTTACCGCCGGGGTAATGCTTGGTCAGGCCTTGCATCTGATAGATATATTGTTGCGCCATGGAGTTGCAGAGCCTTTATTTGTTATATATAAAAGGGATGGGCGCGGTTTAGCCGAGCAGGCCTAAAATCGCAAGGTGAAATACGGGAGGGACCTGTGAGCGACTATATCCTGCTGATGCACAAAACGCCGGACGGGGAGCCAGCCGAGGCCTGGGATCTTTATATTGCCACGCTGGAACAGGCCGGTCATTTGCGCGGCGGCAGTGCGATCGGCGACGGGATCGCCTGCCGCAAGGACAGGACTGATGCCGCAATCACCGCCCATCTGACAGGATTTATCCGTATCGAGGCCGAGAGCCTTGAAGCCGCGCGCGGCTTGCTGGCCGGCAATCCGGTGTATGAGGCCGGCGGGATTGTAGAGATCCGCGAACTGCCCAAGACGAGCTGACAGGCATTGATATTGCGCGCCCTGTGACAAGACGCTTTTAAAGATAAGTGCATAGTCAGAACCCCTACAACCACATCTCGCTTAGCGCGTTGGTGGGGTTTCTTACTTAAACCGCAAACACCGCCTTCATCAGCTTTTCGAGATTGACGGCGTCTTCCTCATCATAGGTGCCGAAGCTCTCGGAATCGGAATCAAACACCGCGATCAGCTCACCCGCGGCGTCGAACACCGGCACCACGATCTCCGAATTGGAGCGGGAATCACAGGCGATATGATCGGCGAAGGCGTGCACATCGGGCACCACCTGCGTAACGCCGGTCGCTGCCGCGGCCCCGCAAACCCCGCGCCCGAAAGCGATGCGCAGACACCCCAGAGTGCCATTATAGGGCCCAACCACCAGTTCATTGACGCCGGCGGCTTTCTTAACCTTATCCACGACATAAAAGCCGGTCCAGAACCAGGCGTCGAACGCCTGATTGAGCAGGGAGACGGTCGTGGCCATGCGCGCCACCCTATCGGGCTCGCCCTCAAGCACCGCCAGAACGTCCCTTATAACTTCTTGATATTTTTCGGCTTTACTCATCATTGCAACAACCGGTTTAACCACGTAACTCAACTTCAACTCCTGATTTTTCCCCTGAGGCGGGCATTTAGGGGCATTCTTGGCGGGCTTTAGCACGCAGGGCGCGAAACCCGTCTCTTGTTGACATGATTAACACTTTTTTCTGGCCAAGGCATGGCTTTTGAAGCATGATGATAAATGTATGCTTCGGCACGCAGGGGTTCGGATTACGAGGGGGTTTCGTGCGCGTATCGGCGCGACAATCCGGCAACGCTCACCGAAATTGGGGTGAGCTTTTGAGAGCATGGGGGGCCAAAGCTTGACAGTCTTCGTAATCCTTCACAATAACTACGTTAACCATATTTATACCGACGTCGTCGGAGCGTTTACTGATGTCAGAATGTGATCAGACGAGATCATCCTGGCGCGCCTTGAAACAGGCTGCGGCGGGGATCTTCGCAGGCCATAGAGTGCCCGCCCGCTTGGGTGTCGCGCTGATGGCCGGTCTGTGCCTGAGCACCTCCCTGTCGGGTTGCGACAATATGGACTGGCGCTGGTTGCAGGGCCGCAAGGCCGGCGTCGATGGTCAATACGCCTGCCCGCGTCCACCCGAACCCTTCCAGACGCAAGGTTTCAACGGCCAGGAACGCGAAATCCGCTATTATCGCCACCTCGCCTTCTCCAATGACTTCTTCGCCCAGCTTGAGCTGGCCAATCGCTATTCGGCGGCCGATGCCTCCGACAAGAACCTTGAGGATCACATAGAATCCTCGGTCTGGCTGGTGATGGCCCTCGCCAACCAGCAGGGTTACGCGCCGATGAGCCGTGCCATGGACCCGCGCGGCGGCGTTCTGGCGTCGCGCTACGATAAATGCCGCGCTTTCGAGCGTGAACGCGCCTACCGCATCCTCAACAACGAACTGTCAATGATGGATTCCGGTGAGCGCGACAAGGTGCGCGATCGCGTCATCTATATCCAGTCAACGCTCGGCGCCGATGGCTTCCGCACGCTTGGCCGCCTCTATGACGATCAATACGGCCCGATGGGTGAGCCGGCCGATAACCAGCAGGCCATCCGCGCCATGATGCGCGGCCACAATTACGGCACCTCCAATGTCCGCACCCTGTTCGAGCGCTCGGACGTCGATGCCTATCTCTATAACTATAAAGCCTCGGAAACCGGCGATGTCGGCGCCTATGTGCTGCTGAAAGATTTCGAGAAGTCGGCGCCCTCGCGCACGCGCTACGCCTCGTTCGTTGAATCCAAGGCGCGCCGCTGGACCTCGCCTTACGAATTCTATCCGCCCGACGCGCCTCCGGGCGGCGTACCCCATTCCGACGAAAGCCGTCCGGACGATGGCGCCTCCTACGCCCTGTCGCGCATGGAGGAACTGCCGTTCATCCACGTGGTTCGCGCGCTCGACTATCTCAATCTGCTCAATGTCGCCTGTTTCGAGCCGAAGGATGTGCCCAAGCAAACGATCGACGCCCTGCGCTCGATGATCGGTATGCCGGGTGGCGAACGCCTGACCTATCTCGATCGCGTCCGCGCCATCCAGCTTGCCGCCGTCAATGGCGACTCGCGCTCGCAACTGGTGCTGGCGGTCATGTATTCCGAAGGCGTCGGCGTCGAGGTCGATTACGCCCGCGCCTTCTACTGGTATCAACAGGCCGAAAAGCAGGGCTCGCCCGAGGCGCGCTACGCCATGTCGACCTATTTCGATCTCGGTGTGAAGGGCGTGGCCGATCAGGACAAGGCCGAATTGGTCGTGATGCAGCTCGATGCCGCCCTCGCCGGCTTCAAGCCGTCGGCCGGCCGTTTGCAGGCTGTGCTGGCGCAAGTATCGCGTACACCGGAAAACTAGAGTTTTTACCGCTCAGTCGCCATCAGAGGGGGCATGAGGTTTAAGGAAAACGAGCATGTGGATGCGTAAAGATCGTCAGATAGGTGCAAAAGGCCAGGGCCTCGTCCTTGGCATGGCCGCGCTTTTGCTGAGCGCCGTCACGCCCCACGCCGCCCAGGCCGATGACGCCTATCGCGGCAACAACGCCGCCCGCGTGAATTCGACCATCCGTCCGTGTTTTGGCATGTTGCTGGATGCCCAGCTCCGCACCTGCGGCCCGCAACGCCACTATCGCCAGAACGGTCACTATTACGGCTATCGCGGCGGCAACCGTTATGACGCCACGATCGACTGCGACCGCGCCCCTCCCGGCTATGTCGAGCGCGTGGCCGAAAGCATCCGTTACGGCGGCGTGCTCTATCTCAAGGCGCGCAACCGTTCCTGCGTCGCCAGCCTCGACATCAAGCGCTCGATCACCATCGTTGGCCAGGGCTATGGCCCGCAACAAATTCCGGTCCTGATCGCGCCCACCGGCCAGAACTGCCTGCGCATCGCGCCGCAGGCCGACAAGGTCATCCTTAAGGACGTCTATTTCTCCAGCCCGCGCGGCGAGGAAGCGGCCTGTATCGAAGGCTCCGGCGGCGAACTGACGCTGCAAAATTCGCAGATCCGCTATCAGGGCAATAATGCCGCCGTTCATCAGTCCGGCGGCCGCCTCAACCTGATTGAAAACACCCATATCATCGCCAAGACGCGCTCGGTCGCGGTGGCGGTCAACAATTCGGCGCTCTACGCTGAAAACTCCGAAATTGCCACCACCGCCGGCGGTCTTTACGCCGTGCTCGATGGCGATTCATCGATCCTCGGCGTCAGCGTTCAGCAACTGGCCGACTGGCACGGTTTCGAGCGCGGAGATGGCGCCATCGGCCTCGACATCAAGCTCGATAGCGCCGGTTCGATCCTGACCATGAATGACATGAAGGTGCTGTACTTTGCCGATGCCATCGCGCTTGACGGCGCCGGTGAGGCGCTGCTGTCGCACACCCTGATCTCGCGCAGCGACCATGGTGTGGTGTCCTCGCTCAACCGCACGCGCATCATCGAAAACACCATCATCGCCAGCGAAATCGGCATCAATGTCGAACGTGGCGAGGCCTTTATCGGCCGCAACCAGATCGCCAATATGCGCACCGCCGGTATCCTGGCCGGAAGCCGCGGCGAGATCCGCGCCGTCGATAACCGGATTGATCCCAATGGCGCCGGCTGCCCGACGCTGAAATGGGGCAATCTCGATCCGGCGCAGCGCACCTGCACGCCGTGGTACAAGGGCTCGGAATTCGATGTGCCGGGCGATGCTGACAATCAGTATCTCTTCGATCAGTATTGGCCGCGCCTCAACAGCGTGGCAATGAATACCGCCACCGAAGTACCTTACAAGGTGCTTGGCCCGAATACCGGCAACGCCGCCAAGCCGTAAGCCGCCTGCGCCCGCCATTAAAAAAGCCCCGGATGTCGCCATCCGGGGCTTTTTCAATTTTCCCCTCTCCCTGCGTAGCGGGGAGAGGGCGAGAGCCGAACGTAGTGAAGGCGATCGGTGAGGGGCTATCACATACAAGCCCCTCACCCGACAATCTGCGGCTTCGCCTTGTTTGTCGTCCTCTCCCCATTTTCATGGGGGGAGGCGAAGGAATCCCGCTAAAATCCCCGCCTTATTTCTGCGAATTCCACTGTGTCTTGTAACGGCGGTCCTTCGGCAGGGCCGAGCCCGGGATCGGATCGGCGTCGGTGCAGGCTTCCGGAATACGGCCGCCCACCTTGCCGCCCATACCCATCGCGGTGTTGTCCTCCGCGTTCTGGGCGGTCACGTCGACGCGCTTACCGTCAGTGTTCATATGGACTTCGGTCTTGGTGTCGCTGTCATAGGTCATGATCTGCGGGGCCTGACCATTGGCCTCAAAGGCGGCCACGCAAGCTGCGGCTTTTTCCTTATCGGTGCGCACATCGATGGCCTTGGTTCTATAACCGGTCAAACCGACTGGCACCAATAGGCCGAGATCAGGCACAGGGACAGGGACTGTCGTACATCCTGTCAGGCCTAAGCAAAGCCCAGTGCCAGCCAAAATCAGGATTGAAGCTCTCATTTTAATCCCCCACCCAACGGTGCTAAAACATGGTTAACGCCGATAATCGCATAGATCACGGCATAAACAAAGTCTTGAATTCATGACGAAGCCCACTTGTGGCGGGCTTCGTCACTTAATGATCACGCTTTTACAAAAGGGGCGATAAGCCGGCCTAGGAGCCCGTCCGAGTAACCAGTTTTGGGGTTAGGTATTTTTTGATTTGGTTCGGCAATATCGGGCCCGGCCATTTTTTCGTTGCTGCCAGTCTGTTCAGAAGGTGTTTTGTCTTTAGGTTGCCTTGGCGAGCTTCAGGATGTTGTGAACGGTACAGATCATTGCCCATTCGGCGGATACGTTTTCTATGCCTCGCATTAGAAACTGACGGAAGCCTCTGGCGTGTTTGATCTGGCCAAACACAGGTTCTACCGTCTGCTTTCGTAAACGGTATGGACTTTCATAGCCGCCTTCGCGCAATCGTTTGCGCATCTCTTCCGTTTTGGGCGTTTTGGCCCGGCCGCCATCCGCAGCCGGGCTGTTATGCTTTTGACGTCCGGTTGCAATAAAGGCGTCTATTTTCCGATTTTCCATGGCCGCTATATTGGCTTCGGAGCAATAGCCTGCATCAGCCGATAATTCGTCTGGAGCCTTGCCAGTATTGGCAATAACGGCGTCAACCATAGGCACCAACTGGGTGCAGTCGGCGGCGCAGTTGTTTAAGTCATGCGCCAATATGATCTGAGCCCTGGCGTCCACGGCCACCTGGGCATTATAGCCTTGGATAAATCCATCACGTCCCAGCATGATTTTGCTATCAGGGTCAGTGAAGTTCCGTTGTGTCTTATCGGATGGCATACCTTCGGGCGTTTTCGGCTTAGGTCCACGCTTCTTCCCGGATGATGCTGGTGGGTCATCTGGATCTTCCGGGTCTTTTCCGGACTTTGCCGCTTCAGCCTTTTTGTTCTCAGACTTTGCTTTGGCCTCGGCCTCAAAGGCGGCTCGTGCCTCCTTGATTTTCGCCAGCCTCTTTTCCTTCGAAGTCATCCAGTCTGGCGTTTCATCGCCACGCTTGTCACCAAACTCTGCATCTTCAGCGGCATCTGCAGCTTCTGCGGACTTAAGCCAACGCGCAACCTCAGCTTCCAGGTCAACCTCGGCGGTCTTCATCCGACCGTAGCTCATAGCCTTATTTTTTGACGCATTGGCCTTCATCTTCGTACCGTCCACAGACACATGGTTTAAGGCAACAAGACCAGCCTTACGGCATAGCGTCAACACCTGCAGAAATAGGCCGGACAACGCGCTCAAGTGACGTTTGCGAAAATCGGAGATCGTCCGATGGTCAGGACGGTTCATCGCAGTAACCGCCATAAAATCTAACCGCTCATCACACGACCTTGCCAGGCGACGAGACGAATAAATACCCCGGCTATAACCATAAAGTAGCAGGGCCGTCATCATGCGAGGATCATAAGGCGGATAACCACGATCCTCGCTGTAAACATCCAAAATAGAAGACAAATCAAGATCTTACCTGACCATGTCTCGGATAAAGTGAGACAGGTGACCTGCGGGAACGAATTCGTCCACAGAAGGTGGAAGAAGCTGAAGTTGGTCAACTAGCCAGGGCCGGAATGTCTTGGTGCTCATAGGAAATGAGTGAATCACCAAGACACACAACTGTCGACCAAAAACCTCAAAAAGGCTGATTACTCGGACGTGCTCCTAGCCCAGGGCTTCCAGCTCTTCGTCCGAGATATCGAAATTGGCGTAGACGTTCTGCACGTCATCGTCGTCGTTCAGCGCATCGATCAGCTTCATCAGCGTCTTGACCGGATCGCCGGTCAGCGGAGTCAGGGTCTGCGGCTTCCAGACGAACTTGGTCGCCTTCGGATCGCCCAGCGCCTTGCCGAGGCTTTCGGCCACGACGTTCAGGTCTTCATAGGCGGTGTAGATGATGTGGCCGCCCTCTTCCGGATCTTCATCGGTCTCGACATCGGCGGCGCCGGCCTCGATGGCCGCTTCCATGATGGCGTCGGCGCTGCCGGCCTTGAGCGGATATTCGATCTGGCCGAGACGATCCCACATGAAGCTGACGGAGTTCGATTCGCCCATATTGCCGTTGTACTTCGAGAAGTAGCTGCGCACGTTCGAGGCGGAACGGTTGCGGTTGTCAGTCAGGACTTCGACGATGATGCCAACGCCGCCGGGGCCAAAGCCTTCGTAGCGGATGTCTTCGTAGGTATCGGCTTCGCCCATGGCGCCCTTCTTGATGGCGCGTTCGATATTGTCCTTGGGCATGGATTCGGCGCGGGCGTTATTGACCGCCAGACGCAGGCGCGGGTTCATGTTCGGGTCGGGCATGCCCGACTTGGCCGCCACGGTGATATCGCGCGACAGCTTGGAGAACAGCTTGGAGCGCACCTTATCGGCGCGGCCCTTGCGGTGCATGATGTTCTTGAATTTGGAATGGCCGGCCATGGTAGTCCTGGATAGAAACATTTGATGCCTCCGGACTTCATACGCGAAATCCGGCA
This sequence comes from Asticcacaulis sp. MM231, assembly GCF_964186625.1. Taxonomy (NCBI): domain Bacteria; kingdom Pseudomonadati; phylum Pseudomonadota; class Alphaproteobacteria; order Caulobacterales; family Caulobacteraceae; genus Asticcacaulis; species Asticcacaulis sp. MM231. The sequence goes on along the minus strand of NZ_OZ075108.1, from coordinate 888,025 downwards.
AGCACGACTGTACGCCCAAGCTGTTGCGAGGTAAGCCCGCGCGGCGTTTGAGCGCAAAAAGGGGTTTTAGCCTGAAAGCAGAAGCGGTGGCAAGTCCTGGCTTTCTGTGCCACCCTGCGTCGATCATGCTGACACACTCAATACTTCCGGCAATTCTGGCGGTCCTCAGCCTGTGGCTGCTGGTCCATTTCGACCGCCTGAATCGTGGCAATATCAACCATATCCGCCGCTTGCATAACTCGCACAGCCCGCTCTATCCGTGGTATGAAAAGACCTGCGGATCGGCCAGGTTCGCCCTGACCGCTATCGGCTGTATCGCCTTCAACCGGCCTGGAATTCAGCGACCTTAAGCGACGGGATGCTCTGGCTTAAGCGCCCCCCGATCCGGATGGGCTCGATCCGCGTGGCAAGGCCCGTGCGGTCATCGCTCTCGACATAGACACCGCAGATCGTGGCTGGCCCCGAGGCCGGCCGGTAGCGCTCCTTGCCGATCCGCGTGGTGAAACGGCGCAAGGGCTCTTCCTTGTCCATGCCGATCACGCTGTCATAGTCGGCGCAGGCGCCGGCGTCGGTCTGGTAGGCTGTGCCACCCGGCAGGATCTGGTGGTCACCGGTCGGGACGTGAGTGTGCGTGCCGACCACCAGCGTGGCGCGGCCATCGCAGAAATGGCCCATGGCCATCTTTTCCGACGTCGCTTCGGCGTGCATATCAACCACGATGGCGTCGCAGGCCATACCGATCGGGCAGGATTCCAGTTGTTTATCCACCGCGCCAAACGGATCGTCCATTGAGGCCATGTGCACAAGGCCCAGCACATTCATCACCAGAATGCGCTTGCCCGACGCCGTTTCAAACAGGTTGGCGCCACGCCCCGGCGCATCGGCCAGCGGCGGATAGTTGATCGGGCGGATCAGGCGCGGTTCGCGCACGATATAGGTCAGCGCCTCTTTCTGATCCCACGAATGGTTGCCGAGCGTCAGGCAATCGGCGCCGGCGTCAAACAACTGACGCGCCGAATTTTCCGACACACCGAAGCCGGCCGAGGCGTTTTCCGCGTTGATAATGACGAATTCGAGGTCGAGCTTGCGCTTCAGACCGGGCAGGTGTTCAGCGAGGGCATCGCGTCCGGCGCGACCCACCACATCACCAAAAAAAGCAAAACGCATAATAATCCAGTTTCTAAGCCCCGCTAAGGTGGGGGCTAGACCGTCGGGCGCGCTTCAATCACGCCCTTATCGGTAAAAATACCGTCCAAAGTCTGATCATGCACCTCAAACGGGATTTCGGCAAGTTGCTGACCGGAAAAAGCGACTCCGTAGGTGCGGATCGCCTTGTGGGTGTTAAGGCGGGCCAGCGTGCGGTCGTAATAGCCGCCGCCATAGCCCAGCCGCCAGCCTTGCGCATCAAAGGCCAAAAGTGGCACCAGCACGACATCGGGCAGGATTTCATCGGCGGTTTCATCGGGCTGCTGGATGCCATAAGGCCCGTCTACCAGTTCATCACCGAGGCTGAAACGGCGGAAGATCATGGTGAAACCATCGCCCTCCCCCACCAGACACGGCAGGGCCACGGCATAGCCGCGCTCCTCGAAAATCTGCAAGAGTGGAAAGGGATTGATCTCGCTCTGGATCGGCCAGTAACCGGCGATGATCGCGTCCTTGTCAGGCCAGGTCTGGTTGCTATCGAGCATATCGGCGGCGATTTCGGCCAGCATATCCCCCGCCAGAGGCGAGGCCTGCGCCATAGCGACACGCCGCGTTTTCATCTCGGCCCGCAACAGGGACTTATGCACGACAAGACCGTTGAGATAATCCATTTTGGACACGCCTGTGAAGCCTCTAAGAGGTTATAGGGCCATAAAAATTGTCAGGAGTTCGATATACACCGTTGTCACGGTGAAAAATGGGTTGGCGGCGCCATGAAGAGTCGTGTCGATGCGGTTAAATCCTCTCAGACCTGACTAGTCAGGTGGGAACCAGGTAACTAGGACCACGGTCCAGATCAGAGCCAGTCCCCGTTCTAAGTGATTAAGGTCAGAAGGAATAGTGATCGCCACGGAAGCCACAGCAAGACCCGCCGTCAACAGATATAGGCCTCTATGGCGCGAAACTCAAGGGAAGCGTCAGGTAATTCACGTCTTCGCCCCAACTTATCCCCGCCCCGCAAAACCGCGCCATCATGGCGGGATGGATATGGCGCACGACATGGCTGACACACCCTCGCCGCTCGAACAGCGGCGTGAGCGTCTGCGCGCCTTTGCCGACCGTGTGCTGGAAGCCGTCGAAGCCCTGCCCATGCCCAAAACCGCTGTTGAGGGCGAGCGCACCCTGCGCACCATCACGGCGGCTGACCGGATGCTGATCCAGATTTACAGCAAGGCCAGCGCGTCAAAGCAAAGCCAGCCTCTTGTGAGCAGCACGCCCGCCTGTCGGCCTTATGACAGGTCTGCACGCGTCTCGATTGATGGTTCCGCAACGTGCACACCGGCTGCGCCCGACAGGATAGCCAAAGAACCGGCGCCAGCCGCATCTGATGCGCCCTATGACTACGCTTACGATGACGACGACATCGACACGCGCCGGCCAGACACCCCACGCCCCGCGCCTGAAACCACATCGGCGCTCGATCTGGAACAAAGAGCCAAAGCCCTCTACAAGGCCTATTATGACAGTCTGACCGCTCCTTGGCACCAAGCGCACCACCGGCCCGCCCTGAAACGCCTCCGCACTTGCCGCGCTACCCCACAGACTGTGAGATACTACGGCTGAACCCGCAAATATGTGTCCCCCTCACAAACATCCTATGTCGCCCGCTTTGCAAGTCGAGGCGCGCAGAAGCTTGCCTGAAAACCACAGTTTACCGATAAGTTTGAATGGCATCTTTCAGCCTCTTGAAAGGGGCAGATTTTCCGACAAAATAAATAAATCAAATAAAAGAAACCCGCCCAATGGGTTTCTAACGGGAGAGAGCCATGTCCATTCAAAAATTCCTTACCGCTATTCTTGCGTCCTGCGCCACACTTACCACCGCGCCCGTGCTCGCCAAAGACACCAAGCCCGCGCCGCTGGTCGTCTATGACGATGGGTTACGGTCCGACTGGCAAAGCTGGAGTTGGGCAAAAATCGAGCAGCAGGTGCCGGCCGGCACAGTCAAGCCGATCAAGGTCGAGGGCGATCCGTGGTCAGCGCTGGCTTTCCATCACGAGCCCTTCTCCACCACGGGCTACACCAAGGTCACCTTCTTCATCAATGGCGGCGTCGATGGCGGCCAGACCATCGCCATCAAGGTTCTGGTCGATGGCAAGGCGGTGGAATCGAACTACGCTATTACGCCCAAGGCAAAGCAATGGCTGCCGGTCGAGGTGCCGCTGAAAGACATTGGCGGCGATAACAAGATGGTCGATGGTCTGTGGTTCCAGGGCCAAGCGGAAGCCTACAAGCCCTATTACATCACCAAGATTCAGTTCGAATAGAACCGGAAGATTCATTTGAAACCACGCAGCGGCAGTCTATATAGAAGCCATCAGATTATGAGGTTCTTATGACCGCCGACAGCGCACATTTCCAGCATTTCGATGTCACCACCCAGCCGGCGCAAGGCGTGACCAACGTCCGCGCCTTACGCCACGAAATGCGGAAGCTGGGTCTCGACGGTTTTATCGTGCCGCATGAGGACGAGCACCAGAACGAATACCTGCCCGACGCCAATGAGCGTCTGGCCTGGGTATCAGGCTTCACCGGTTCGGCCGGCGCGGCGATCATCTTCATGGACCGCGCCATCCTCTTCGCCGATGGCCGCTACACACTGCAATCGCGCGAACAGACCGATCCGTCGGTCTTCGAACTCGAGGATTTCCACGCCACGGCTTTGGCCGATACGGTCGCCATCGCACCCAGGGGCTCGGTCATCGGATATGATCCCGGCCTTGTCAGCCCGTTCGGCCTGAACGCCCTGCAAGCCGCCGCCGATGGCGCCGGCGTCACGCTGAAAGCCGTTTCGCCCAATCCGCTTGACCTCGCATGGGAGTCTTCTAGGGGCACAGCACGCCCGGCTCAGCCCATGGCCCTGATCGTGCCGCAACCGCTCGACTATGCCGGCGTGGCCTCTGGCGACAAGCGCGCCCATCTCGCCAACGTGCTGAAAAGCAACCACATCGCCGCGGCCCTGATCACCGCGCCATCATCGCTGGCCTGGCTGTTCAATATCCGCGGCGGCGACGTCATCCGCTCGCCCCTGCCCCTCGGACAGGCGATCCTGAAAGCCGATGGCTCGGCCGAACTCTTCATCGAACCCGCCAAGATCAGCGAGGGCCTGCTCGAATGGCTGGGCAATGAGGTCAGCGTCGGCGGACCAAACGATGTGCAGGCCAGCCTGAAAGCCTTCGCCGGCCAAAACGTGCTGATCGACGCCAATCTCTCCTCGGCCTACTGGCTTGAGGCGATCAAAACCGCCGGCGCGACGCCCCTGCTCGCCGATGATCCGTGCCTGCTGCCGCGCGCCTGCAAGAACGATGTCGAGATCGCCGGCACCACCGCCGCCCATATCCGCGACGGCGCTTTGCTGACCACCTTCCTGCACTGGGTGGCGACGGAAGCGCAGGACACCCTGCCGACAGAGATCGAGGTGGCGCGGAAGCTGGAGAGCATCCGTAAAGCCGGAGGCGATCTCCGTGACCTCAGCTTCGATACTATTTCCGGCTTCGGCCCGCATGGCGCCCTGCCGCATTACAAGGTCAATGTGGCAAGCGACCTCAAGACCGCCAAGGGTAATTTATTGCTGGTCGATTCCGGCGGCCAGTTTCTCGATGGCACCACCGACGTGACGCGCACCGTGGCCATGGGCGAACCCAGCAACGAACACAGGCGCATGTTCACCCTGGTGCTTAAGGGCCATATCGCCCTGGCCATGGTGAAGTTCCCCGCCGGCACCACCGGCACCCATCTCGATGCCCTGGCGCGCCAGTTCCTGTGGGCCGAGGGCTTTGACTACGACCACGGCACCGGCCATGGCGTCGGGGTCTATCTCGGTGTCCACGAAGGCCCACAACGCATCGCCAAGGCGCTCAACCGCTACGCCCTGCAAACCGGCATGATCGTCTCCAACGAGCCCGGTTTCTATAAAGCCGGCGAATTCGGCATCCGGATCGAAAACCTGCAATATGTCACCGAGGCGGAAATCCCCGAAGGCGGCGAACGCCCGATGCACCGCTTTGAAAACCTGACGTGGGCGCCTATCGACCGCAAGCTGATCGACGTCGCCCTGCTTACCCCCGCTGAGCGCGCCTATATGGACCGCTACCATGCGCTCTGCGTCGAGTTGCTTAGCCCTCTGATTACGCCTGAGGTGCGCAACTGGCTGATCGAGGTGTGCGCGCCGCTGTAAGCGACTTGTATCGTATAATTTATATGCTACGCTCCATCTTCTGACGATGTGGGGAGATGATCGTAATGAAACGCACGCTGCTTAGCCTTTGCAGCCTTCTGGCTCTGACGACCGCACAGGTGCAGGCCGCAGAGAAAACCGTCATGGTCGATGGCAAGGCGCGGCCATGGGATATCGGCGTTAATCCCAAACTGTATTATGGAATCTCAGGCCCGAACGGCAAGGCGCCTTCCTATGTCATGGGAATCAAACTGCGCGCGGGCGCCAAACTGAAATTCACCGCTACCGGCACGACCACCACCTTCCCAGGCAACCCGTCGATAGGTCCCGGCGGTGAAAAGACCTTTGTAACCGACGGCCGCTACGGTAATCCCGGCGCCTTCTTCCCCAGCCGCCATTTCGACAAGGCGACCTACCCGACCTATCTCAACCAGCTTGTCGGCGCCTTTGTGGATGCCGATGGCGCCGTGGTGGGCCAGCCCTTCCCGATCGGTGAACAGGCAGAAGTGATTATTCCCCCAGGCGCGCTGTCGATCTCGCTCGGCATCAATGACGACAACCTCAACGACAATACCGGAAAGCTTCAGGTGACGATCGACTATACCACTGCCACCGTCACCGGCGAGGAAGTCCAGTAGGGCTGAGCGAGCACGCCTTATAGCCAGCGGCATGGAGGCGGCCCGCCCTCATACCGATGGCGCCGGGGATATGCCCGATGTGCGCGACCTCCAGATCCCCGGCGATGGCCAGCGCCACACGGCCGCACATCTCCGCATCCTCGGCCGCGTTGTGGTGTTTGAAGCGAAGCCCGATATGCGCCGATAAATCCGAGAGCCGGTGCGAGGCCAGCCTGTGCCAGACCTTACGTGACATCTGCAGCGTGCACAGATAGTCGAATTCGGGATAGCCAAGGCCATACTGATCGCAGGCCTTGCGTATCACGCTCATATCGAAGGCAGCGTTATGCGCGATCATGATCGCCGAAGCGAAATCCTGCCGGAACTCCTCCATCACGGCCGGAAACTGCGGCGCATCCTCCACATGTTCGGGGCGGATGCCATGGATGGCGATGTTCATGCCGGAAAAGCGCATATCCTTCGGACGGATCAGGCGCTCCTCGACGCGCGTCACCTGATTGTTCTCGATCCAGGCCAGCCCGACCGAGCAGGCGCTGCCTCTCTGCTCATTGGCCGTCTCGAAGTCGATCGCGATAAATTTCATTTAGGGGCGCTTTTCAGATCAGGAAAGCACCCGTCTATGATGATTCCACCATGGCAAGCCACTCATCCTCGGTAAGCGTGGTGACGCCCAGTTCGACGGCCTTTTTGAGCTTGGAACCCGCACCTGGCCCGGCCACGAGGTAGTCGGTCTTGGCCGAGACCGAACCGGCCACCTTGGCGCCTAAACGTTCGGCCTGCGCCTTGGCCTCATCGCGCGTGAAGCGTTCCAGCGCACCAGTGAAGACCACCGTCTTGCCGCTGACCGCATGATCGCCAGCCACGACTTCGGCGTCCTGCACATCGATGATCTGCGCTTTCAGGCGGTCATAGAGGGCGCGCTGATAGGGATGGGCGAAATAGCTGATGACGGCGCCGGCGACCACAGGCCCGATCTGATCGTGATGCTCAAGCCCTTCGCGCGCGGCTTCGTCACCTTCGGCGGCGGCCACCATGAACTCATAGAAATGGCGCTCGCTGCCATAGGCGCGCGCCAGCAAACGCGCCGTGGTCTCGCCGACATGCTTGATGCCGAGCGCGGCGATAAAGCGATCGAGCGCCAGATGGCGACGGCTCTCGATGGCGGCGAACAGGTTCTTCACCGACAGATCGCCGAAGCCATCGCGGTTCTTGAGCTTGGTCAGCGAAGCGGTGTCGCGCGCCTCCAGCGTGAAGATATCCGCCGGCTCATTGATGAGACCTTCCTCATAGAAACGCGCCAACTGCTTTTCACCAAGGCCTTCGATATCAAGAACGCGGCGGCTGACGACGTATTTCAGGTATTCGACGCGCTGGTGCGGACAGGCCTGATCGCCGGAGCACTTGCGCGCCACGCCGTCCTCGCCCTTGGCATTGGTCTCGCGCACCACCTCGGTTTTGAGCGGGCACGGGCAAACGACGGGGAACTGATAGGGCACGGCATCGGCAGGCCGTTCGGACAGTTCGACGCCGACGATCTGCGGGATAACATCGCCGGCGCGCTGCACGCGCACCATGTCGCCGATATGGATGTCCTTGCGCTCGATTTCGTCGGCATTGTGCAGGGTCACATTGGTGACGACCACGCCGCCGACATTGATCGGCTCCAGACGCGCCACTGGCGTAAGCGTCCCCATGCGACCAACCTGGATATCAACGGCGGTCAGGCGCGTCAGGGCTTGCTGTGCCGGGAACTTGTGCGCGATGGCCCAGCGCGGGCTGCGCGACACGAAGCCGAGACGGCGCTGCCAGTCGAGGCGATCGACCTTATAGACCACGCCGTCGATATCGTAACCCAGGCCGGAGCGTGCCTTGCCGATATGGTCATAAACACCGAGCAGGCCTTGCGCGCCTTCGACGCGTACCGAATTCGGATTGACGGCGAAGCCCCATTGGCGGAATTTTTCCAGCGCTTCGGACTGGGTGGTGACGAAATCCGCATCGCTGACTTCCCCCCAGGCATAGGCGAAGAAGCGCAGAGGCCTCGAGGCCGTGATGGCGGCATCGATCTGGCGCAACGCGCCCGAGGCCGCATTGCGCGGATTGGCGAAGACCTTGGTGCCATCCGCCTCGGCCCTAGCGTTCATCTCGGCGAATTCTTTCAGCGGCATATAGACCTCGCCGCGCACATCAATGCGGTCTGGGTGTTGAGTGCCTTTGAGGTGATGCGGGATATCTTTTATGGTCTTCGCGTTCTCGGTGATATCCTCGCCGGTACGACCATCACCGCGCGTGGCGGCGCGCACCAGTTCACCCTTCACATAGAGCAGGCTGCACGACACGCCGTCGATCTTGGGCTCGGCGGCAAAGGCCACGGGTTCATCGGCCGGCAGCTTGAGGAAACGCCGGATGCGGTCCTCGAAATCCGTGACATCTTCGGCAGCGAAGGCGTTATCGAGCGACAGCATGGGAATGCCGTGCGTCACCGGCGAGAACTTGGCCGAGGCCGATCCGCCGACCGTCTGGGTCGGGCTGTCCGGTGTTTTCAGTTCGGGAAACTCGGCTTCCAGCGCGCGCAGTTGCGCCTCCAGCGCGTCATACTCCGCGTCGGTCAGTTCCGGCGTTTCCTGAGTGTAGTAGAGGTCGCGGTGATGCTGGATCTGCGCGGCTAGGTCGGCATGGGCAGAGCGGGCGTCGTCGATAGTCATGGGAATCCCTGTATGCGATACCCCACCCTACTGCCACACTGTTCAAATGTTGTCAGGATTATTCCAGGGCGTATCACCAGGTTCCTGAAGGGTTTTACGCGTCAGGTGGTAACACAGCAGGATCAGGCAAAAGAGCGCCCCCGCCGCCACCCCTGCCTTGATATAGATCAGCAAGGTGGCGTGAAATTCCGGCGTCTGGCTGTAGGGCATGCCGCGGTGATAGAGCGTCACCGCCACACAGCCGCTCACCACAACGAGCGCGGCGCCCACGAACTGTAGCATGAAAAAGAAGGTATGCCGGATGAGGTTCATCATGGCGAGGTATCCTTAAGCCCCCGCCCGACTATATCACACAGCCTCGGCGCTTTTAAGCCTGATTGCAGCGGCACGCGCTTCGGGCGTAATTTCCGCGCCGGAGAGCATCCGCGCCAGTTCTTCCAGCGCTTCTTCCGGTTCCAGTATGGTGACCGTCGAGCGCACGCTGTCCTGATGTTCGGCCTTGGAGACCCTGAGGTGCTGATCGCCGCGCGCCGCCACTTGGGGGGAGTGCGTCACCACGATAACCTGCTGGTTCTGCGCCAGACGCTTGAGGCGCAGGCCCACCGCATCGGCCACGGCGCCGCCGACGCCCTGATCGACTTCATCGAAAATCATGACCGGACCAACAGTATCTTCGCCGCCGCGTGACGCCAGCGCGGCTTTCAAAGCCAAAGCAAAGCGCGCCAGTTCGCCGCCGGAGGCGATGGCGCCAAGGCCACCCCATCCTTCTTCAGGAAGATTGGCGGCGCCGGGATTGGTCTTGACCTCGAATTCGACGACATCGCCGCCGTTCAGGCCATAGCGTTCCGGCTCCAGCGCCTTCACACTGACGCGGAAGCGCGCCTTGTCAAGCTTAAGCGGCACCAGTTCGTCCATCACCGCCGCCGCCAGCGTCACGCCGGCCTGCTCGCGCTTGACATGCAGGGCTTCAACAGCGGCGTGGAAGGTCTTTTGCGCCTCATGCATAGCGATGGTCAGACGCGCCAGATGGGCATCGAGATCCTCGATCTGGTTCAGGCTGGCGGCGATACGCACGCGCTCCTTCGGCAGGTCCTCGACCAGCACACTCAACTTGCGCGCCATGGCCCGTAGAGCGAACAAGCGCTCCTCGCAGCGATCAAGCTGGCCGGGTTCGACATCCAGGCTATCTGCCGCCTGATCCATCAGCGCCAGGGCTTCATCGGCCGCGATCAGGGTACGATCGAGCGCATCGGCGGCCAGGGTCAGGCGCTTTAAGACCTCATCCTCGGACGTGGCACCGGCCTGCATGGCGCGCGTGCGGGCGTGATCGAGCGCACGGAACGCCTTGACCAGACGCTGCGACAACTGATCGCCGCCCACCGCATTGCGCGCCTCGGAAATATCCTCCAGCGCCCGCTCACCAGCGCCCAGAAGCGCGCGTTCGGACGCCAGCGTCGCCTCCTCGTCGGCTTGCGGATTGAGCCGGTCCAGCTCCTGTAAACGTAAGGTAAGGGTTTCCAGTTCGGCCTTGTCGGCATGTGCGCGCTTCATCAGATCGCGGTGTTCGTCGCGGATGGCTTTCAACGCCTTCCAGCTTTCCGATACCCTGGCCAGTTCGCGGCTATTGGCGCCGTAAGTATCAAGCATCCCCAGATGCGAACGGGCATCGAGCAACCCCACGGTTTCGTGCTGGCCATGCACTTCAAGCAGGCTGCCACCCAGCGCCTTGAGCACGGCGACGCTGACCGCCTGATCGTTGACAAAGGCCTTGGAGCGGCCATCGCGTGACACCACGCGGCGCAGCAGCAAGGGCTCACCGGCTTCCAGCGCCAGCCCCTTGTCTTCGAGGAAATCATAAAGCGGATGCGCCGAGGCGATCTCGAATTCGGCAGTGACCGAGGCCTGCGCCGCGCCCGCACGGATCAGGCCGGCATCGGCGCGCGCACCGGTGGCCAGGCCCAGAGAATTGAGCAGGATCGATTTGCCCGCGCCGGTTTCGCCGGTCAGCACACTTAAGCCAGAACGGATATCCAGTTCCAGGCGATCGACCAGGACCACATCGGCAATCGTCAGACGAGTTAACATGCGTGACCAACCAAAAAGGCGACCACCGATTCATCGGCAGCCGCCCCATTAAACCCTATTTCTCACACTTCGCCAAGAACATTTAGCGAACATACTTCAAAAAACAGCCTAGGCCTGAGGCTTTTTCAGGCTGAACCAGCTCTTTTTCTTCTTGGTATCGGGCGCTTCCGGGCCCTTCTTGCCGTTCGGATCAGGCTTGATGGCCGGCTTTTCACCCTTTTCGGTCATCAGCTTGTAAGCCGCCGAATACCAGCGGTCGCCCGGATAGTTATAGCCCAGCACGGCGGCGTCGCGTGTCGCCTCTTCGTGCAGGCCCATCATTTCGTTGGCTTCGACCAGACGATAGAGCGCCTCAGGCGTATGGCTGGTGGTCTGGTAATCGCTGGCGACGGTCTTGAAGCGACCGATGGCGGCCAGCGGCTGGTTGTCGTTCAGATACCAACGGCCGACGTCCATTTCCTTGCCGGCGAGCTGATCCTGCACCATGTCGAGCTTGACGCGCGCATCCTTGGCGTACTCGGTGGTCGGGTAGCGGCGCACAACGTCGTTCAGCAGGGCCTTGGCACTGTCGGTATAGGCCTGATCGCGGCCGACATCGACGATCTGTTCAAAGGAGCAGATGGCCTTCATGTAATAGGCGTAAGGCGTCAGCTCACTGCCCGGATAGAGCTTGATGAACTGATCGGAGGCGGCGGTGGCCTCGACATACTTATCCGACTGATAGTTGGCGTAGATGATCATGACGATGGCGCGGCGTGACCATTCCGAATAGGGGTGCTGGCGCTGCACTTCTTCGAAGTAGCTGATCGCATCGCTCCAGGACTTCTGGTCGAGCTTCTGCATGCCGGTTTCGTACAGCAGTTCCACCGGACGCTCTTCATAGACCAGATGCTCGGTTTTCGGCTTGCCGGCGCAGGCGGTCAGGCCCGCAACAGAGACGCTGGCCAGCAGCACGACAATGGCCGATTTCTTGAGAAGCCCCACAACGCTCACGTAATAACCCTCTTCTAGGCGACCGCTTTCCGGCGCTGACTCATTATCTGGAGGATACATCTACACGAGCGCAACGCGCACGCCAACCGTAATTAACCAGTCAGCCGACATCCGCCAGAGCCGCGCCGCGGGTGACGATGCGGTAGGCATCCGGACGCGACAGTAGTGCGCGGACCAAGGCATTATTAAGGCCGTGCCCTGCCCGTATTCCTTCAAACCTGCCAAGAATGGGCATGCCCAGGACGTACAGGTCGCCAATGGCGTCGAGCGCCTTGTGACGGACGAACTCATCGACGAAACGCAGGCCGCCTTCGTTGAGGATGACGTCACCATCGATGACGATGGCATTATCGAGCGAGCCGCCACGGGCCAGACCGGCCTTGCGTAAGGCTTCGACGCCATCGAGGAAGCCGAAGGTGCGGGCGGCGGCCAGTTCTTCGCGGAAGGACTGTTCGGTGATGGCGAGGTCGACGACCTGATGGCCGATCGGGGTGCCCGGAAAATCGATCTCGAAACGGACTTCAAACTGATCCGCCGGGATCAGCGAGGCGCGCTTGTCGTCTTCGACCACTTCGACCGGCGACAGGATTTCGATATAGCTTTGCGGCATCACTTGACGGCGGAAACCGGCCTGATCGAGCAGTTGCACGAACGGCAGGGCCGAACCATCCATGATCGGCACTTCCGGACCGTCGAGTTCGACATAGACGTTGTCGATGCTCAGGGCAGCGAAGGCGGCCATGGCGTGCTCGATGGTCGAGACGGAAACGCCGGCGGCGTTGGTGATGACGGTGCCAAGGCGCGTTTGCGTGACGAGGTGGGCCAGCGCCGGCACCTTGTTGTCGCGGTCGGTGATATCGGAGCGCACAAAGACGACGCCGGTGCCCGAAGGCGCGGGGCGCACGACCATGCGTACGGGCACGCCCGTATGCAGGCCCATGCCGGCAATGATGGCCGCGTGGGCCAAGGTCTGTTCGTTCTGATCAGGTAACATTAGACGCAACCCATACAAACTTGCACCGCCCCCACAGGCGTAAAAAAAATGCAGGCACATTTCTGGCCCGCATCCTGTATCTCATTTTCGGCGTCCGCGAACAAACGAACTTGTATTTCCGTTTGTAACGCTTTGCTTAACAGGGCTTTAAGCATGTCAAACACAGCGCTTCCGCCCCCGCAGGCGCATCTTTTTCGCCGCCCCTTACACGAAAAAATCCAGACCCATGGCCTGGATTTTCTTCTGTTTAGAACTTGTTAGCTGCGCCCTAAAGACAACCGGCCAACAGAAAAGGCTCCGGACATGTCCGAAGCCCTCCTGATATCAGTTAGCGAGGCGCCGTAAGAAAGACGGGATTTCCAGATCGTCTTCGCTGTCCATCGAAGGCTGGACCTCGGCGCGCGTGGCCGGGTTCAGGTTGGACTTGGCCGACGAACCGGCGACATAACGATCGGCTTCATCCTCAACCGGACGGCTCGGCGCGACAGGCGCCGAAGCCACGGGCGCGCTCTGACGCTGCGGGAACAGGCCGCGCCAGAAGGATTCGCGTCCCTCTTCCTCGGTGTTCAGACGCGGCGCAGGTGCCGGCGAATTCGGACGCGGCGCGGCGGTGCCGGCATAGGGGTTAGGACGCGAGATCTGCGGCGACGCCGGGCGCGAGGCAGGCGCGGCGGCAGCCGTAGCCGGCATGACGAAGTTTTCGTCCTCGACCGAAGGATCGACGATCTTCGGCACGACACGCTCTTCAACCGGGGCGGCCGCCGCAGGGGCAGCGGCGCTGCGGTCTTCAAACAGGCTGGAACGCGGAGCAACCGGGGTGAGGGGGGTGCTGGCAGGTGCAGCAGCAGGAGCGCTATAGGGCGCGGACGCCGCAACCGTCGGGGTTACCGGGGCGGTTGCGGCCGGACGCGCTTCAACGACGGGCGCAGGCGCCGGTGCGGCAGCCGCAGGCGTTTCGGTGCGACCATAGCCGAGGCCGAAGGTCGGGTTCTGCGGCGTGGCCTTGGCGGGCACGTTCAGCGGGGTTTGCAGCGCCACGCCGTCCATGCCAGTGGCGACGACGGAGACGCGCAGCTTGCCTTCGAGGTTCGGATCGAACGCGGCGCCGAAGATGATATTGGCTTCCGGATCGACTTCCGACGAGATGGCGTTGGCCGCTTCATCGACTTCATGCAGGGTCATGTCGAGACCGCCGGTGACGTTCACCAGCACAGCCTTGGCGCCCTTGAGTGAGGTTTCGTCGAGCAGCGGGTTCTGGATGGCGTTTTGCGCCGCGAGCAGCGCACGGTCTTCACCCGAGGCCTCGCCTGTGCCCATCATGGCCTTGCCCATATCGGACATGACCGAACGGACGTCGGCGAAATCGAGATTGATCAGGCCCGGCAGGACCATCAGGTCAGTGATCGAGCGAACGCCGGCGTGCAGCACCTGGTCGGCCATGCCAAAGGCTTCGGCGAAGGTGGTGCGCTCGTTGGCGATGCGGAAGAGGTTCTGGTTCGGAATGACGATCAGGGTATCGACGTAGCGTTGCAGCTCGGAGATACCGGCATCGGCCAGACGCATACGGTGGCGGCCTTCAAAGGTGAAGGGCTTGGTCACCACGCCGACCGTCAGGATGCCGCGTTCGCGCGCACACTTGGCGATGATCGGGGCCGCACCGGTGCCGGTGCCGCCGCCCATACCGGCGGTGATGAAGACCATGTGAGCGCCTTCGAGGTGCTCGGCGATGATGTCGCCCGAACTCTTCAGCGGCCGTCATGCCCACTTCGGGATGCGCGCCGGCGCCAAGGCCCTGCGTGATGCCGACACCCAACTGGATGCGGGCGTCTGTGCGCGAGAACTGAAGCTGCTGCGCGTCGGTGTTCGCAACCACGAACTCCACGCCTTCGAGCCCGGCTTCGATCATGTTGTTAACGGCGTTGCCTCCGGCACCACCGACACCAAACACGACAATGCGCGGTTTCAATTCCGTTGCGCGTGGCGCAGAAAGATGAATAGCCATGGTTTCGGACCAACCTTTCACAATCTCTCCCTTCGGGGATGCGTTGAACGCTTCGGACCCCAGTGTCAGGATCCATGAGACTACAATTATGCTTAACGATTGGTTACCCGATAACTTGAGTCGGATAAAAATGAAGTAGTTTTGGTAATATTTTTTAACAGAGATTACCGGAGTGTGACTTTTTGCCGAAACCCCGGCCCTCAAAGGAGTCACGCAAGTTGTCTTTTTCGCGCCAGACGTGAATGCGGCCACTTTGCGGCACGGAAAGTCTTAATGAAAGACTAACGCGCCGCGGTACGCGATTAGTGATTTGCAGGGGCATTTTAGCTCAGGGGCCGCATGGGCCGCCGCATCAGCGGCGACGGCCCTTGCCCTTGCCAAGGCGCGATAAGTAAGAATATCGCGTCTTGTATTCAGAGATTGCTCTTCAGCCAGTCGATGACACGCGCCAGGATATTGCCCTGGCCGGCGCTCGGCGCATCGCGCGGACCGATCTTGGCCGCCATGATCTTCTTCACCGGCACCACATCGCGCGGGCCGTAGAGCGTGCGCAGGATAACGCCGGCGGTGGCGGCAAACGACGGACCCGCCGCCGCATCGCCGAGGTGCGGGGTGCGCATCGGCTTGCCGAGACGGCACGGACGGTCGAAAACACGGATCGCCAGCTCGCGCACGCCCGCCAGTTGCGAGGCGCCGCCGGTCAGCACGATACCCGCGCCGGGCTCAATCTGGACACCGGAGGCCTTGATCTTCTCGCGCAGCAACTCGAACGTTTCTTCGACGCGCGGCGCGATAATACCCTTGAGGATGGAGCGCGGCACTATGATTGGCGCGCCGCCCTTGTCATCGCCACGCGGCGGGGCCTCGACGGTTTCGCGGTCTTCATGGGCGCTTGCAATGGCTGAGCCATGCAGGGTCTTGATGCGTTCGGCGCCGGCAAGCGTGGTGGAAAGACCGCGCGCGATATCAGCCGTAACATGGGCACCGCCGACATTCAGGCAATCGACATGGACCAGGGTGCCGTTGGCGAAAATGGCCGCGGTCGTGCTCGACGCGCCCATATCGATGCAGATGCAGCCCAACTCCTTCTCGTCCTCTTCCAGCGCCGCCACGGCAGCCGCCAGCGGGGCGCAGACGATGGCCTGCACTTCGAGGTGAGCCTGCGAAACGCAGGTGTTGATGTTGTTGAAGACGCTCTCGTCGATGGTCACGACCAGCAGTTCGAGACCAAGCGCCCGGCCGTTCAAACCACGCGGATCGCGCACGCCATGCTGATCATCGACGCTCCACGCTACCGGCAGCAGGTGGATGGCGCGGCGGTTGGGGAAACGGACCTGCGCAAGAGCCGAGGCGATGGCGCGGTTGAGATCGAAATCGGAGATCGGCTTGAGGCCAAGCGACACCTGCGCCGACACCTTGTGCGAGGCAGTCTGGGCGCCGGGAATAGTGACGCGCACGCCGTGGATCGCCACATTGGCCATGGCCTCGGCACGTTCCACCGCCTGCGCGATCGCCTGAGACGCCGCTTCCATATCGATGATCGAACCGGCGCGGATGCCCTTGGACTGCACATAGCCGACGCCGGCGATACGGATGGTCTGGTCGGCGTGGCGCGCGCCTTCGGGGCGCATGATGAAGCAGCCGATCTTGGAGGCGCCGAGATCGAGCGATGCGATTAACCCTTGCGAGGCCTGCGGGCGGTTGGCCGCCTCGCCGCTCGTCGCCGGCTGCGCACGCGCTGGCTTCGCCGGCGGCGCCGAATTCTGGGCGTTATTCTGGGCGTTATTTTGGGCCTGATGCTTGGCGTTCTGGCGGTCTTCAAATCGTGACATGAGTTTCTACTTTTGTCAAACTCAGTGAGCGGTACTGGTGGCAGGGTGAGCGGCAGGGGCGGGATGGGCCTCGAGCGGAACCACGACAAGCGCATCGGGATCGAGCAGGTCGATGGAGGCGAAGCCCTGATCCAGCACGCGTTGTTGGGCCATCAGGGCGTCGAGCTTGGCCAGCGCCTGTTCCTGATTGAGCGCCGGCAGCTTGATGACCGCCGTGTTCTTGAGCAGGATATTCCAGCGGCGGGTATCGACGCGCTGTAGGGCATAGGTGCGCTGCAAAAGCTCAGGGCGCTGACGCATCAGTTCGATGATTTCCGGCGCGGCTTCATTGGCGCCCTCGCCCACCACATAGGGCAGGCCGGTGAACTTGGTCGAGATCGCCTCAGGGATGATATTGCCCTGATCGTCAATGACCGTGTTCTTGCCATTGTACTGCCAGACGGCGAGGCGCGGACGCTCGACCACCTCGATGATCAGGACGCCGGGAAACTGACGGCGCACGGTGGCCGACTTGACCCAGCCGACATTCTCAACGCTCTTCTGCACGGCGGCGAGATCCATCAGGGCGAACGGCTGATTCATTTCGAAATCGAGTGCCTTGCGCACGTCCGGCGAGGCATCGGGGCTGACGCCTACGAGGGAGATTTTTTTGAGCTTCAATCCCATGGCGGCCACGCGGCCATCGGCGAAGCTGATCATGGCACCGCCAAGCGCCTGGGCGCGATGGCCGGTCAGGAGAACGACACTGAGCAAGCCGGCAATGACGAGGACGGCCAGCCACGCCGTCAGTTCACCCGGCATATGGACCGAGCCGATGATGCGATGCCTGCCCGTGGGCGCAGCCGCCTTGCGTCCCGCCGCACGCGGCTTCGCCCCGCCCTGAGACCGCGGCGCTTTCGACGCACCACGGGCTTCCGGCTTTGCAGCGGTCGGGCTGGCTTGTCGTCTGCCACCACGAACGACAGCGGGCATGGGCACTCTCCAATTGCATCATGACCGGAAAAAAGAGCGTTCCGCCGCGCACTTGCCCTGCAAGTCCACTCCGTTAAACACTCCCGCCCGGCTGGTTAAGCGCCCATAAAGCCTCAAACGTCCTTAATAGAGTGATAACGTCCGGCGTTTTCGTAAGGAATTTGTAACGATATCCACCCGATTCTTTGCGTAGGGATTAACCGGCTTCGCCTTGCAAATGGCACCTGACCACAGCCGCCGTCTTTCGCACCTCGGCGATCTGGTTGATGTAATTGTTGCAGGTCAGCATGTCATTTTCGAAATTGCCGCGGTTGACCGCATAGACCGTGATCAGCACGTAAGGCTGCTCGTCTTCAATCTGCCCGAACAGGCGGCTGTCGATGCCCTCCCCCGTCATCGCCATAGCGCGGGTGTCCGCGGGAAAGGGGTTCAACTCATAGCCAAGCTGTATGCGGTTCAGTTCATCCGCATTGGCTGCCTTGGGCACAACCGCGCGCCCATAATAAAAGGCGTGCACATTGAGATGATAGTCCTTCTCCTTCATGCGCGCCGCCGCCGCTGGCGTCATGTCGAGACGGAGGGTGTAGGCAAAGGGGCCCGGCGGCGCCTTTGCCGGCTTCAAGGCGGACATGACCTTGTCGCACTGACACAGGCTCAGAAGCAGGCAGGCTGACACAACGGCTTTTGCATAGGTCAAGATCAGCCTCCCCCTTGGCTTCTAATACAAGGGTGAGCGTATCAGCTTACCTGAAACCTGACAATCTAGAGCCCATTCCAATCTGATTGGATCAGATCGGAATGGGCTCTAGATTTTTTTTGCTTTTACGCGCTTTTTGATCCGAAAAGTGCGTCACACTTTTCGAAAAAGCGCTCACATCTAGCTCAGGTCTTCGCTCTCGGCCGACACCTCAAAACAGCCCCAGCCGTCATTGCGGCCGCCAAACGGCATGGCGATGCCGCTCAGCTCTTTTTCGAACTGGGTAATGGCGGCGTGGTCAGGCACCATATGTCGCGTTACGGTCACGTCCCACTTGCCGGTATTGGCATCGTCATCCGACTGCGCTTCCCAGGGGCCAAGCTCGACCTCATAGCCTTCGGCGTCCATCATGGCCGAAAAGGTTTCCGCCGTGCCTTCATCGGGGAACAGCAGCGAGAAATCGATATCACGCGGCTGGCTCAGGTCATCCCCCGCCGCCTGCATCCGCCGCAGCACATCACCGTTTTCGTCATTGGGAAAGTAGATCATCATAGCAGGCTCCAAAAAGAAAGGCGGATGAGAGAGGCCCTCACCCGCCGCTTTTAACATAATGTTTAGGGCCGTATAGCTTTAAGCCACAACCGGCACAAGGGTAGGCGCGCTTTCGTTGGCGGCTTCAGCTTCGGTTTCAGGCACCGCCGAATTAGACGACAGCTCGATCGCTACGCCGGTTTCCTCGTCACGGATGATCTCTTCACCGTTGAGAATCTTGGCGATTTCGTCACCGGTCAGGGTTTCGAGATCGAGCAGGGTGCGGGCCAGGCTGTGCAAGGCGTCAAGATTTTCGGTCAGGATGCGCTTGGCGTCATCGTAACCACCCTTGACCAGACGCTTCACTTCGCGGTCGATCAGTTCGGCCGTGGCTTGCGAGGTATCGCGGCCGAGCGCGCCGTATTCGTCTTCGCCCTGCTTGTAATCGACGAAGCCCAGTTCATCCGAATAGCCCCAGCGCGTCACCATCGCTTTTGCAAGACGGGTGGCCTGCTGGATATCCGACGACGCGCCCGAGGTGACCTGATCCTTGCCGAAGATGATTTCTTCAGCGACGCGACCAGCCATCAGGATGGCGAGACGCGAGGTCATCTGGACGTAGTTCTGCGAATAGCGGTCGCCTTCAGGCAACTGCATCACCATGCCGAGCGCACGGCCACGCGGGATGATGGTGGCCTTGTGGACCGGATCCGCTTCGGGCGCCTTGAGCGCAACGATGGCGTGGCCGCCTTCGTGATAGGCGGTGTTCTTCTTTTCCTGCTCGCTCATGGCCATGGACTTGCGTTCGGCGCCCATCAGCACCTTGTCCTTGGCGTCTTCGAAATCGCGCATGGTGACCAGCTTGCGATCCTTGCGGGCGGCCATCAGGGCGGCTTCGTTGACCAGGTTGGCGAGGTCGGCGCCGGAGAAGCCCGGCGTACCGCGCGCGATCACCTTGACATCGACATCGACACCCAGCGGCACCGGCTTCATGTGGACGCGCAGGATGGCTTCGCGGCCGGTCAGATCGGGATTCGGCACCGTGACCTGGCGGTCGAAACGGCCGGGACGCAGCAACGCCGAATTGAGGACGTCTGGACGGTTGGTGGCGGCGATCATGATGATGCCTTCATTGGCCTCGAAGCCGTCCATCTCGACCAGCAACTGGTTGAGGGTCTGTTCGCGTTCGTCGTTACCGCCGCCATGACCGGCGCCGCGATGGCGGCCGACGGCGTCGATTTCGTCGATGAAGATGATGCACGGCGCATTCTTCTTGGCCTGTTCGAACATGTCACGGACGCGCGAGGCGCCGACACCGACGAACATTTCAACGAAGTCCGAACCGGAGATCGAGAAGAAGGGCACGCCGGCTTCACCGGCCACGGCGCGGGCCAGCAGGGTCTTACCCGTGCCCGGAGGGCCAACGAGCAGTGCGCCCTTTGGAATCTTGCCGCCCAGTTTCTGGAAACGCGACGGGTCTTTGAGGAAATCGACGACTTCCTGCAGATCTTCCTTGGCTTCCTCGACACCGGCCACTTCCGCGAAGGTGACGCGGTTCTTGTGCTCGGTCAGCAGGCGCGCTTTCGACTTGCCAAAGCCCATGGCGCCGCCGCGTCCGCCGCCCTGCATCTGGCGCATGAAGAAGATCCAGATGCCGATGATGAGGATAATCGGCAGCAAGGTGGTCAATACGCTGATCAGGAGCGACTGCTTGCTCGACTGGATGGTGACCTTAACTTCAGGCTGAGCGGCCAAGCGTTCATCAAGAATAGTATGGTCAAAGGCAGGGATGACCGCATGAAACTTGTTACCATTGGCGAGCGTGCCTGTGGCGTCATCATTATGGATGGTGATTTCCTTGATCTGGCGGTTTTGCACCTGTGTCAGCAACTCGGAATACGCCATTTCA
This sequence comes from Asticcacaulis sp. MM231, assembly GCF_964186625.1. Classification (NCBI taxonomy): domain Bacteria; kingdom Pseudomonadati; phylum Pseudomonadota; class Alphaproteobacteria; order Caulobacterales; family Caulobacteraceae; genus Asticcacaulis; species Asticcacaulis sp. MM231. The sequence goes on along the minus strand of NZ_OZ075108.1, from coordinate 867,284 downwards.
GACGGCTTCTTGCCTTCGGGCATCAGCGTTGTGTGATTGGTGCTCACGAAAAAGTAGATGCCCATCAGGAAGGCCAGAACAACCCCGATAATCGCCATGGAACGCATGTTCATGCCAATGTCTATCCTCAATATGGCCCGAATCCGGGGCCACCCCTCCACGGGGTCTTCACTACGTCATTCACCCATATAGGATGTGAAACCGGGTTTCGCTACACGCCATTGCAAACCACAGGCCATGAATCGCTGTCAATATGGCTTTCCCGCGTGATCTGCCCCATGGCGGCGTAAAACCGCGGCGTCACCAGACAGGTAACACGGGTTTTGTTATAGGTAGCGGGTGTTAAAGAGGTGTTGGCCGGGGCGCCATGCATCAACAGTTTCTTTTGATGGTCTTTTTCGCTGACCGGCAGACTGCCGCGCAGGGCCGCCGGCAGGGCGTTCAGCGCCTTGCGGTCCGCCGCGTCAAGATCGACGCGAACGCCTTGCGATGGCAGGATGCGCATAGCCTGCGCGGCCACAAGCGCAAAGCGGCCATCCCAGACGGCTTCGACGCCGGGCTCCAGATCCAGAAAGGGCGAGGTTTGCCGCCCGATATCGCCCGTTTCACGGCTGATAGTGATACAATTTTCCTGTTGCTGCAGACGCGCGCCGCACAGGGTCAGGACCTTGCCGTCGGGCAGGCACGCGTAGAGATGTTCCAGGCGTGCGCGCTTCGGCAACTTGTCGCCGCCACCGGCGCAGACCGCCGCCGCCGACAGGCGTTTCAGCGCTAACTCTGGCGGCAAGGCATAAAACACATCGGCCCTGAAGGCGATCATACCGAGCGCGGCGAGGTTGTCCGCATGCAGAAGACCGGTCATATCCGGCGGCGTGATGTTTTCCCGCGCCTCGATCGGCACCTCCTGCTCGCGCAACAGGCTCCGCGTCCGGGCCCGCAGCGATGCCGGATTGTCGTTCGACGGATCGTCGATCCAACTCGCACCGATCTCACGCAGATAGTCGCGCAGGGTTTCGCGGCGAATATCGAGCAATGGCCGGTACAGAAACACGCCGCGCCCTTCCGGCCAGACCGGCGATGGCGACCACACCTGCGGCGCGCCAACATTGGAGCCCTGCCTGCGCATAACCGCAGCCTCGGCAATATCATCGGCGGTATGGGCCAGGCACAGCACGGATGTGCTTTTTTGCCTCGCCGCCTGCGCCAACAACGCATGACGCGCCAGACGCGCCGCTGCCGATAAGCCCGAGGCCGGCTTATCGCCCTGCCAATGCAGCGCGGTAAAGCCGGCGCCGACCCGCGCCGCATGATCCGCCACCGATTGCGTCCACTGGGGGCTTAAAGGATTGAGTCCATGATCGACGCAGAAAACCTCAAGCGGTCGGCGCTTAACATTTTTTTGGTTCCATTCGGCCAGGGCATAGAGCAGGGCCACGGAATCGCCGCCGCCGGAGACAGCCACCCCCAGCGGGCCGTCGCCATCAAGGCGTTCGGCAAAATGCGTGAAGTCTGAGCGCAGACGGGCGCGCTCTAAACCGCCCCGCACCTGTTCTTGTCCTTGAGCGTCTTGGCCTGGCTGCGCGTCTCGCTGGTGGCGGACTTGGCGTAGACCTTGTCAAACTGCGTCAGGGCCGAACAGGCATCGGTCGGGCGATTGCTGTCGCTTAAGGATTGCGCCAGTTTCACGGTCGCTTCCGGCGCCCATGACGTCTTTGGCCAGCCCTTGAGCGAGGTGGCGTAGGCCGCCACGGCGCCCGACGGATCGGACTTCATGGCGCGGATCTGGCCCAGACGGAACCAGGCTTCCGGCAGTTGCGTGGCTTGCGGCCAGGCCGTGGTGAAGGCTTCAAAGGCGCGGCCGGCGTCATCGGTCTGGCCGGAACTCATCAGGTTAAACGCCTGCTCGAAATCGCCCTCGGCATTGCCGGTCGAGGCCGGCGGCGGCGGGGGCGGTGCGAGTTGCGCGTCGATGTCCTTGATGTGGGCGTCGGCCAGATCGGCACGCTTGACCAGGGTGTCCATGCGGGCGTTCTGGTTGGTAAGCTGCTGGATCAGTTGCTGGTTCTGGTGTTGCAGTTCCTCGATCTGCCCGATCAGGGTGGTGATCGTGCCAGTCTGCTCATCCTGCTTGCGCGACATGTTGTCGACCGTGGCCTGCAATGCCACCACTTCGGGATCGGGCTCGATCAGGATCGGCGGTGCGCCCTTCTTGTTCTCGACACGCGACACGGCGCGTTCGAGCTTGCGCACATTGCGGTCGAGCTTCTGCAGCTTCTTGGCGTCCCACACCGTATTGTCGGTGGGCTGCTGGCCGGGGATTTCCTTGTCGTCTTCGTCGTCGAAAATCTGGGCATGGGCCCCTGCGGGCGTAAAGGCGGTCAGGCTTACGACACTGAGGGGCAGCGACAGGGCCATAAGGGACAGACCGGCCACAGCCTTGCCGCGAGCAACGAAACCCAGCCGTGTGTTTTTGAAAGACTTACCCATGATCAAATCCTGCCCGCCACAATACTCTGAAGAATGTGCCGTATCGAAGCACACTTGCAGTATAGTTAGCAATATAGTCTGGCTGAAATAAGACACAAACCGTGATCGGCGTCCGAACGAGTGCCTCGCATGGCGAAACTCCCGTTTTGACAGAAAGGCTTTATTGCGAGGCCGAGAGGTTATCGTTCTTCACCCAGCCGACATTGTCGTTATCATCGGCCACTTCCCAATACATGCCGTCCTTGGTGCCGGTGGGGTAGACCACGAGGCCGACCGGCAGCGCGCGCAGCACCTTGCCGGTCGGCGAAGGCGCCGAGCGCAGGGTGGTCGCGGTCCGGACCGTGTAGCTGCGGCTCGGCGCCGCAGCCTTGCCGCCGACTTCGATACCGCCGAGATTATTGACCATCTCGCTGTAGGCCACCATGAAGGCCTGGCTCACGATCTTGCCAATATCGGTGTCTTCGTAACCGCCGCCGACCGCGCCACCGAAGCCGACAAAGCCACCGGCACCCCAGCTCAGATCGTTTTTAGCGGCATGGCCTTCAAACGCATTGGACTCAGAGGTGCGCACATCGGTCAGGGACAGAACGACGTCGGATTCGAGTTTCTTGGTACGCAGGCCGCCGATCAGCGCGCCGGCGCGACCTCCGACCAGACCGCCGACCAGACCGGCCGCCCCCGCACCGCCGGTATTGGAATCGGCGCTGCCGACCTCGGCCACCAGCACGAAATCAGCCGCCTTGATCTGGCCCTTGCCGACATTGGAGCCCTTTTGCAGACCAAGCGAACCGCCGATCTCACGTTCACGCGCCGCCGCATCCATGCCGGCCCCGCGATCGACCAGCGAGAAGCAGCCCGACTTCTGCACGATGACCTTGAGCAGCTTTTGCGGCGCGGCCAGGCTGTAATTGGTCCAGCCCGAAGGATCGTCGCCATTGACGATGGAGATGGTGCCGAGCTTGGTGGTGCAGTGCGGGATCTGCCCCATCATCTGGTCTTGCGTCTGTTGTGCTTTGCTGGCCTTGGCCTGCGCCAGCGCCTGCGAGGCCGGCGCGAAGGTCAGGCCAAGGACGGCCGCTACAGCCACAGCGCTGTTAAATCGATTGAAAGACATTTAAAGGCTCCCCTCATGTGTTGATAAAACCGTGGCGCAGCCGCGCACGCGCGGAAGACAGGCTTCCGGCGGCCTGCGACGGCACCCCAAAATCTCAGGCGTACGCCACGACACGAAAACCCGCGACCTCCAGAAGAAGACCACGGAAAAACCGATATTTATGATGGATGAGAAGCAAGGACAGCCCGCCCCTGGAAACACCACCCCAAAACGCATCATGCCACCTGACCCTACGATCAGGAGGCATGATTTTCAAATCAAAAAACAGGACCGTGAGGTCTTATTGCGCGCCAGAGGTGAGGCTGGTGTGGGCGTTACGGTTCTTTTCCCAAGATGCTTCACCCGAACCATCGTCGATCGGGCTTTCCTTGCCATAGGAGATGGTAGAGATACGGCCGGGAACAACGCCCTTGCCGGTCAGGAAGTCAGACACGGCCTGCGCGCGACGGGCGCCCAGGGCGAAGTTGTATTCGCGAGTGCCGCGTTCGTCGGCATTGCCTTCGATGCGGATATTGACGGCGGGATAGCGCACAAGCCAGGCGGCCTGGGCTGCCAGGATGCCTTGCGCATCAGCGCGGATGCTGGAGGAATTGGTGTCGAAATAGACGCGATCGCCCACATTAACGACGAAATCCTGTTGCGAACCCGGAACGATGCCCGGCAGCGGCACAGTGGCGACCGGCGGTTGGGCGGGCGGTGGGGTTGGGGTGCTGGTCACCGGCGGAGGGGTTGGCGCCGGCGTGTCGACCACGGGCTCCTTCTTGGTACAGGCCGCGACGGAGGCCAGAATAAGGGCTGCCAAAGCGATCTTGGCGGCGGATTTGGTCGTTACCGTCATAAGAAGTCCTCTCATTTTTCAATAATATTCGCGGAAGTATCCCACTGTTTTGTGACCGGATTATGCACAAAACTCACATAAGATACGATGATATGCCTATTAACTTTTGTCAAACCCTCGTCTGGAATTTTCCATATAAATGGACCGTTTTGATCCAACCAGGGGTTTGAGTTCAATAACAGACCGGATTTACCTCAAATTTCATGAATTTTCAGTTCGTCCTTATGGTTAGCTTTTCCTGACCTACTTGAGGCGGGGCGACCAGGCGGGGTCGGAGGCGCCGCCGGCATAGGTTACCGCACGTTCGACGCGGCCCGACACCTCGACCGTCCACAAGGACGGTACGCCGCTCTGGGTTTCGCGGAAGAACATGATGTAGCGACCGTTGGGCGCCCAGGTCGGGCCCTCTTCCAGATAGGACGAGGTCAGAAGCTTGGCGTTACCGCCACCGGCATCCATGACGCCGATCGAGAAACGACCGCCCGATTGCTTGGTGAAGGCGATCATGTCGCCCTTGGGCGAAAACACCGGCGTCGAGTAGGAGCCGCCGCCAAAGGTGATGCGGCGCACATTGCCGCCTGAGGCGTTCATCAGGTAGATCTGCGGCGAGCCGCCACGATCCGACGTAAAGGCGATAGTGCCGCCATCAGCCGAGAACGACGGCGAGGTGTTGATGGCCGCACCGCTGGTCAGCTTGGTCATGGCGCGGGTGCGCAGGTCCATGACGTAGATGTGGGTGGCGCCGCCCTGGCTGACCGAGAAGGCCAGCTTAGAGCCATCGGGGGAGAAGCGCGGCGCAAACGCCATGCCCTTGATCTGGCCCACGGCTTCCTGACGGCCGGTTTCCAGATTGTAGATATAGATGCGGGCGCTGTCAGCGGTCAGGGCCATATAGGCGATTTCCTGACTGTCGGCCGAGAAGCGCGGCGTCATCACCTTGGTGTTGTTGCCGGCAACCGGCAGATAGGACGGATTGGCACCATCCTGATCCATGATGGCGAGGTGCTTGACGCGTGCCGTCTTGTAACCGCTCTCGGCCACGAAGACGATGCGGGTGTCGAAATAGCCTTCCTGACCCGTCAGTTTTTCATAGATGGCGTCGGCGATCTTGTGGGCGATGCGGCGCCAGTTTTCCGGCGTGGCGGTCATCGACTGGCCCAGCATCTGCTTCTGCGAGAACACGTCCCAAAGGCGGAAATCGACCTGCAAGCGGCCATCGGCATCGACAAAGGCGCGGCCGTTGGCGAGGTATTGCGCGTTGATCGTCTTCCAAGAGGCGAATTCGGGCTGAACCGCGACATCCATATTGGTCTGGATAAAGGCGGCCGGATTGATCGGCGCGAAATAGCCGGAGCCTTCGAGATCGCTGTTGATCACCTTGGAAATCTTGTTACCGAGATCCCCGCCGGAAGCATCGTTGCCGCCGATGGCGACGGCGATCGGCAGGGGCTGGATATTGCCCTGATCGACGGTGCCGGTCAGTTCATCCTGCGCGCTGGCGAAAGCGGGCACGCACAACAGCAGAAGCGCGCCGGACACCGCCGCCAAAATCTTGTTCATCAGTCGCATCATGTAGCTCCTTTGGTCGGTCGGTCGCTGAACTAGCGGCCCTGGCAGGCCTTTTGGGCATCGAAAATAATCTTGAGCGGACGGTTATACAAACCGGACGGCAGGTCGAGATAGGCGTTGGGTTGGCCCTTGCTGACGGCCGCCAGCGCCAGATTGGCCCCGGCCTGCCAGATCGGATCATTACGCTTGTTCACCCAGATAGGGCCCTCAATAACACGGCCATTGGGCGAAAGTGTGAAGCGAATCTCCGGCGCCACGGCCTGGCTGCCCGGCACGTCGCAATTGAGCAGCCACAGCTTGTTGAGGCGCTGGGTCAGGGCGTTCATCTCGGTTTTCAGACCGGCATCGGCCGGACCGGAACCGACCGCCGACTGACCCGTCGTCTTTTGCGTCGAGGCCGAGGCCTGACGCTTGGTCGGCGCCTGGGACGGCGTGGCGGCCAGACGGCTGAGGAAATCGTCCTGCGGCTTCGCCTTAGCCGGCGCAGGCTTGGCGGCCTGCGCGGGGGCCGGTTTCTTCACAGGCGTCGGATCGACCTTTTTCAGGCCGTTCTTGTCCGGCGGCGCGGGCGTCGGTTTGGCGACAGGTTTGGGTGGCGCCGGCACAGGCTTCGGCGGTGCGGGTACGGGCTTTGGCTGAACCGGGGTCGGCACCGGCTGCGGCGTCGGGGACGGCTGCGGCGGCACAGGTTCCGGCTGTGGTATCGGTTCGGGCGTCTTGACCGCCAGTTCATCGACCGGGGCTTCAGCCATCTGGCGGCTCGGCATGTCGGATATGACCGTGACCGGCACCGACGACACCTTGAGCGGCGGCGGGGTCATTTGCCAGGTGATAAAGGCAAGCAGAACCAGGCCGACGTGCAGCAGGATCGAGAGCAGAAAGGACGGTCCGAACTTCTTCATGCGCTTATTGCGTCACCGCGACGGGTTCGCTGGCCGTAGTCTGGCCGCTTTTTGACATGGTGTCCGTGACAAGGCTGATCTTCGAGAAACCCGATGACGACAGTTTACCCATCACCTTGGCGACCGAATCCCAGGTCGCCTCCCCGGCACCGCGGACATAGATCTGGGTTTCGGTATCGCCACGGGTAATGGCCAGCAGACGCGGGGCCACCTGTTCGTAGGTCGCCGCATCGTCATTGACGTAGAACTGGCCGGCCTTGTCGATCGACACGGTAATGGGCTCGCCCTCATCCTTGAGCGCGGCGGCTTCGGTCTTGGGCAGATTGATCTTGATGCCCGAATTGAGCAGCGGCGCTGAGATCATGAAGATGATCAGGAGCACGAGCATGACGTCGACCATCGGCGTGACGTTGATCTCCGACAGCGCGGCGCGACGTCGGGTGCGTCGGTTGGAACGGCGTCCGCCGCCCGCCGATCCGGAACCTCCCATGGCCATGGTCTAGCCCCCCAGCTTGTCGCCGAGACGGCGGGTCAGCGAGACCATAAGCTCATCGGCGAAACCTTCCATGCGCGACGAGAAGCGCGCCACCTTGGCATTGAACAGGTTGAAGGCGATATAGGCCGGAATGGCGGCGAAAAGCCCCATGGCGGTGGCGAACAGGGCTTCCGAAATGGCCGGGGCCACCGTGGTCAGGTTGGTGTCGCCCTGCGAAGCGATGGCCGAGAAGGCGTTCATGATGCCCCAGACCGTGCCAAAGAGGCCGACGAACGGCGACGCTGTGGCGATAACCGCAAGGATGCTCAGGCCGTCTTCGAGAGTATCGGCTTCAGTGGCGATGACATGGTTCAGTTCACGATCAACCTGGCCGACAAGCAGTTCGCCCTGCGCGGGGCTGATCGACTTGCCCTTGTAATCCTTCCAGCCGGCAGTCACCGTCACCAGCAGCTTCTGGAAGGCTTCCTTCGGTTGGGTGCCCAGCGTGGCGGCGATATCATCGAGGGCGCGGCCGGCATTCAGCGCGCCTTCAAAGCCATCGGCCTCCTTGTTGACGCGGCCCAGCGCCGTCGTTTTCTGGATGATGATGGCCCATGACCACAAAGACGCCAGCGCCAGGCCCACCATGATGGCTTGCACCACCAGATCGGCATGCAGGAAAAGATTGACGAAATTCAAGGCGCTTGGAGCAGTACCAGAGGCTGAGCTGGCGGCGGAACTGACGCTCATATCGCATCCCCCATAAGAGTTAATCGGAATAGTGAATCTGTAATGGCGCCACATTGCACGACAATTGGCGACATTTCTATGGCAGATGAGGTGTAAAAGTGCCTTTTAGGCCGTCTTTAGGCTGGGCGTGGCACGGCCTGGGCGGCCTTGATGACCCTGTGAACGTGCGGGGGCATACGTTTCGGATGGCCGTTCATGTCGATACAGACCACCTGAACCTGACCTTCGACCAGGATGACGCCATTGCGTTCGATCCACTGATCCAGCAGAAAACTGGCGCCGCGCACCTCGATAAGGCGGGTCTTGACGCTGATCAGATCATCGATGCGCGCCGGCGTGCGGTATTTGACATTGACCGAGATGACGGCGAAGGCGATGGGGTCCTCAAGCGCCGCCAGTTCATGATGGTGAACCCCGGCCAGACGCATATAGTCAGACCGGCCGCGTTCAAAAAACTTGAGATAGTTGGCGTAATAGACGATGCCGGAAAAATCGGTGTCTTCATAATAGATGCGCACGAGCAGGCGGTGTTCACCGTCGATGATTTGGCCGGAAATATGCGTGTCGGGGGCGTTCATACCCCGTATTAAACCGGAAAAAGTTTATATTCACCTTCAAAGACGTGAAAAAAACTCACCTGATGGCAGAAAGTTGATTTTAGAACACCGATCTAAACCCATTAGATTGGCGCTCTAAAATTTTTGGTTTAAGCGCTTTTTAATCCGAAAAGCGGGCCGCCGGTGCGGTGCGTCACACCTTTCAGAAAGCGCTCTAAGGACGGTCGAGCACCATGCAGATATCCTCGCGCATAGCGCTTTCGACCTTGCTGCCCTTGCGGGTAAACTCGATATAGCGCCCCTTGCGGCCATAGACCGGCCAGTCATCCAGCCCCTTGCGGTTCGGATCGCCGGTCGTGGCGAACTGCACCCAATAGTCCATCAGACGCGGCCAGCGATCCGCCTTGACGCCTTTGGGGCGGTCGTTGAAGACAAAACTCAGTTCGGAGCCATGGTGCACACGGGCTTTCGGATCCGCATCGATATCGAGCTGATAAAGGTAGGCCGTGCCGCTGGAAGCTGTGATCTGGCGCGCCATCCAGTCGGCCGGACAGCGCAGCATGATATCGGTCGAGAGCTGGAGCGGTACGTCGCCCAGCAGGTCATCGGGCTTGGGGGTCTTCTTCACATCGAGCTTGTAGTAACGCAGCACCTTGCCGCGCTGTTCGCCAAAACGCGTGGCGATGGCGCCGTAGAGCGATGCCCTGACATCCGCCAGTTCAAGCTCGCGCGCCGACACGCCGATGATAAGCGGCACCTTGGCCCCCTCGCCGGCCTTGAAAATCTCCGCCGGTGATTTCGGCAGCACGCGGCCATCAACCGTCGCCTGATCCCATATGAAACCGGCATCCTCCATGGGCGGCGTAAGCGTGTCACCCGCCTGTTGCAGCACCATGGCCGGGGCGCGGCGCAGATCGGCCAAGGCTTTCGCGCCATAGGCAGGTGCGTTGCTGAACCGTTCGGCCAGTTGGATGCCCAGCGTTTCGTTCTGCGCCAGCGTGCGCGGGGCGAAGCCGAACTGCGGCGTGCCGCTTTGCGCGATCGCCTTGTGGAACAGGCCACGCGCCAACGGCGAGGCCATCAGCAGCCCGACATCCTGCCCGCCGGCACTATGGCCGAAGATCGTCACATTGTCCGGATCGCCGCCAAAGCGCCCGATGTTGTCACGCAGCCATTGCAGCGCCTTGATCTGGTCCATCAGGGCGTAATTGCCGGATGATCCATTTTGCTCGGCCGTCAGCGCCGGATGCGACAGGAAGCCGAAGACGCCCAGCCGGTATTGCAGGGTGACGACCACCACATCACGCCGGCCAAGGCTTGAAGAGATCGTGCCCGCCCCCGCACCGGCGCGGTTAGCGCCGCCGTGGATAAACACCATGACCGGCTTTTGCGCGCCATTGTTCAGCGAAGGCGTGCGGATTTCGAGATAGAGGCAATCTTCCGAGCTTCGCTTAGAGATATCGTCCTGCCAGCCATAGGCCGCCTGCAGACACCCCGGCGCGCTTTCCTTGCTGAAGCGCACGCCCGACCAGGCCGGGGCGTCCTGCGGCGCGGTCCAGCGAAGGTCACCGACCGGCGGACGGGCGAACGGCACCGCCTTGAAGGCGAAGGTGCCATCGGAGAGGGCTTCGCCGCCCAACTGGCCGCCGCTCACATTGACGATGACGTCGGCCGGCGGGCCCGGTGGTGGTGCGGGTGGATCGTAGGGTTTGAGCGCCGATGCCGCCGGAGCCGCAGCCGGTGCGGATTCGGGCGTGGCGGGCGTGGTCGTCTTCGCCCTGCCTGTGCCCGGTAAGACAAGATGATAACGTCCGTCAGGTCCGCGCACGGTTTGCTGCGCCATAACGGGCATCGCTGAACACAGTAAAACGGCCATCAGACAGGAGGTTTGTGCCAGCCGTTTCATCATCTTCGTTCCCGTAAGCTTCTGTATTTAGTGCCCTTGCGCCCACAGATAGGCGGCGCCGCGCACACCCGACGAATCGCCCCACTTGGCCGGAACCAACTTGGCCTGCCAGCCATCGCTGAACACATAGGGCAGGATCTTGCCGGGCAGACGGTCATAGATTTCCGGCACATTGCTGAGCCCGCCACCGAAGACGAACACGTCCGGATCGAGCGAATTGACGATCAGCGCCATGCCGCGGCCAAGGCGATCCATCAGGCGGTCAAAGGCCGCTTCGGCCTGCGCATCACCGGCGCGCATGGCATTGATGATCTCTTCGCCCTTATGCGGACGCCCCGTGACGGCGTTGAAATCGCGCGCGAAACCGGTGCCCGACACCCACATTTCCAGACAGCCCTTGTGGCCGCACCAGCATTCCGGCCCGGGAAACTCCCCTTCTTTCATCCATGGCAGGGGAATGTGTCCCCATTCGCCGGCCAGGCCATTGGCGCCTTCGACGAGGTGTCCATTGACGACCACACCGCCGCCGCACCCTGTGCCGACGATGATGGCGAACACGTTTGGCGCGCCCTTGGCGGCGCCGTCGATGGCTTCGGAGAGGGCCAGGCAGTTGGCGTCATTGGCCAGACGCACCGGACGCTGGAGCGCGGATTCGAGGTCTTCGCGGAAGGTCTTGCCATTCAGCCAGGTCGAGTTGGCATTGCGCATCACACCGGTGCGCGGGCTGACGGAACCGGGGGCGCCGACGCCGATGGTGGCGATGCGATTGGCCAGCGAGGGGTCTTTTTCTTTGGCCTCGGCTTCAACGCGGGCGATCAGGTCGCAGACCACTTTCAGCGCATCGGCATAGTTGCCAGGATTGGGATCGCGCTGGCGGGCCAGAAATTCACCCGAGCCCGAAAGGGCTGCCGCCTCGATCTTCGTTCCGCCAAAATCAACACCGACGTAAAGCATGCTGTATCCGAATTCTATTTCGTTTTTATTTAATCGTATAAAAACAGAAAACCCCCGAAAACGCCAGATTATGACGCTTCCAGGGGTTATCCGTTCAGGGTTTAGTGGCCGGAACTAACGCCTTCTTCGATGGCATGGATCGGCGCCTTACGACAGGCGAACGAGAACCACAGCACGTAGACGTAGCAGATCAGCGGGGCGATGAAGCCCATCGACATCGAGCCGGTCAGTTCCTGGATCTTGGCAAAGGCCAGCGGCAGAACCGCGCCACCGGCGATAGCCATGCAGAGCAGGCCGGACGTTGCCGAGGTTGGCGCGGTCGAACGCTCAAGCGTCAGGGTAAAGATGGTCGGGAACATGATCGAGTTGAACAGGCCGATCAGCAGGGCCGCGAAGGCCGGGATGAGGCCGGAGGTGACGGGCACCGAGGTCAGGATGACGTTAATCATTCCGGTAGGCTCGGTCGGCACCATATCCTTGGTGAAGATAACGATGAGCGACAGGGCGATGGCGCCCACAGCCACCAGAGTCAGCATGACGTAGTCACGGACGAACTTCAGCAGGGCCGAACCGGCGAAACGACCGATCATGGCGAACAGCATGTAGAAGGTGGTCAGGTGACCGGCCGATTGCGCTTCGAGGTTCAGGATCTTGGATTGTTCGAGGAACAACAGAAGGTTCAGCGAAATGGCGACTTCGGCGCCGACGTAGAGGAAGATGCCGATCGAACCAAGGTTCGCCCACTTGGAGGTCAGGGCGGTGAACGGCGACACCAGATGGCCGGTCTTGGGAGCGGCGTCGGTGATCTTCTGACGGACGAGGAAGATCAGGAAGATAAAGAGGACGAGGGCAACACCGATGGCGAGATAGACATTGGTCACGAAGCCAAGAGCCTGTTGCTTCATCTCTTCGGTGATGACGACGTCCTTCTTGAAGATGTCACCGTTCAGCAGGAAGGAAGCGCCGAAGAACAGGCCACAGGCAGCACCCAGCGAGTTAAACGACTGCGACAGGTTGAGGCGGAAGGCCGAGCCTTCGGGCTTGCCCATCGAGGCGATCAAAGGATTGGCCGCGACCTGCAGCAGGGTCACGCCCGATGCCATGGTGAACAGGGCGATCAGGAACACCGTATAGATGTGGAGGTTGGCCGCCGCGATGGCGATGAAACAACCCGCGGCGATGCCGCCCAGGCCGACCATGACCGACTTGGCGTAACCGACGCGCGACAGGAAGGCCGCCGACGGCAGGGACATGATGAAATAGGCGATGAAGAAGGCGAAGCCGGTCAGCATCGACTGAACGGGCGTCAGGGTGAACACCGTCTTCATGGTCTTGACGAGCGGATCGAGAAGATTGGTGACCACGGCCCAGATAAAGAAGAGCACGGTCACGTAGACCACGGCAAGGCCTAGGCCTCCGCCGCCGGATTTGGAAGAAGCTGAAGAGTCGGACATGTTACCTGCCTGTTAAGCGTTTATGGGTGAAGGTGGCCGCAAGCTGCCTCCCCGGATTAAATAAATCAAATTGCAAAAAACGTGTTTTTGCTGACTTGGCAAATGAAAAACATTGCGCAGTGCAGCAATTCTGCATTTGCCTGACGGTGAATGGGTAACGCGAAATTAATTGTCTGACAAGACTTTGCGCGCGCTCACCCTGATGCAAAAGTCGCAAACACTGACACCGTCTCGGTTAGCGCCCTGCATCTTTTTGTATAACACGCCCTAAAAGGCCTTCCGAAGAATAAGTATGACAATAATTTAACGCAGAAACGCCAATAAGACCAATCAAGACAGCGCTGTCACACCTTGCAGCGCAGCATAAATTTAGACTTGACCCCACGGGAGAATAGAGGCTTTGTCGCACGCGAAAAATACCCCCGTAAGACAGTGCGTGTCACGCAGCCGCCATGCTTCCGGCCCATGCTGTTGATCGCTTTCAATCCGTGAGATTCCCCTTGAAAATTCTTCGTCGCCGCAAAACCAAGATCGTAGCCACCTTAGGGCCCGCAAGCTCGAACGCTGAGATGCTGGCGCAGCTTTTCCAGGCTGGCGCCGACGTCTTCCGGCTGAACTTCTCGCACGGCAGCCACGAAGATCACGGTCGCAACATCGACCTGATCCGCGAACTGGAAGCTAAGTCGAAGCATCCGATCGGCATTCTGGCCGACGTTCAGGGCCCCAAGCTGCGCGTTGGCCGTTTCATGGGCGGCGCCGTGGTGCTAAACAATGGACAGAGCTTCCGCCTCGATCTCAACCCGACGCCGGGCGATTCGACCCGCGCCAACCTGCCCCACCCCGAAATCATCGCCGCCGCGCAGATCGGCTCGCACCTCCTGCTCGATGACGGCAAGCTGAAACTGCGCGTCGTCCACGTCCGCGAAGACCATCTGGAAACCATCGTCGTCAATGGCGGTCGCCTGTCCGATCGTAAGGGCGTCAATGTTCCCGACGTCGTGCTGCCGATCCCGGCCCTGACGAAAAAGGACCGCGAAGACATGGCGTTTGCCCTGGAACGCGGCGTTGAATATATCGGCCTGTCGTTCGTGCAGCGTCCGGAAGACGTGCTGGAAGCCAAGGAAATCATCAAGGGCCGCGCCTGGGTGCTGTCCAAGCTGGAAAAGCCGCAAGCCCTCGATAATCTCGAAGAAATCATCCGCCTGTCCGATGCCGTCATGGTCGCCCGCGGCGATCTCGGTGTCGAACTGCCGCCGGAAGAAGTGCCGCTGGCGCAAAAGCGTATCGTGCAGGCGTCACGCGCCGCCGGCAAGCCGGTGATCGTGGCCACGCAGATGCTGGAATCGATGATCTCGGCCCCGACGCCGACCCGCGCCGAAGCCTCCGACGTCGCCACCGCCGTCTTCGATGGCGCCGATGCCGTCATGCTGTCAGCCGAAACCGCCGCCGGTCAGTTCCCCATCGAAGCCGTCACAATCATGGACCGGATCGTCGCCCGCGTTGAACAAGACGACGGCTGGCGCACCATGACCGACCGCCGCCGTCCGGAGCCGGAAAAGACGACCTCGGGCGCCATCGCCGCCGCCGCCCGTTCGGTGGCCCAGACGATCGACGCCGTGGCCATCGCCGCCATGACCAACTCGGCCAACACCGTGTTGCGCGTCGCCCGCGAACGCCCGACCGCGCCGATCATGGGCCTGACGCCCAATATGGAAACCGCCCGCCGCCTCGCCCTGACCTGGGGCGTGCATCCGGTGCTGACCCCGATCACCCACTCGATGACCGAGACCGTCGCCGTCGCCACCAAGCTGGCGCGCTCCGAAGGCATCGCCGAACCCGGTCAGGATATCGTCATCGTTGCCGGCATGCCGTTCGGCAAATCTGGCTCGACCAACGCCCTGCGCGTGGCGCGCGTTTCGCGCACCAATGCCGAAGAAGCCGAGTTCGAGGACTAGGTTTTCAACACAACATGTAAAAAAAGCGCCGTCATCACTGATGGCGCTGTTTTTTATGCCTTAGACAGGGCAGGCTACTCAATATATTCCGGCGCCGCGATGCGCTTACCGAGCAGCATCGCGTCGGCGACGATGCGCAGCGGTGAGAAGTCGGCATCCGACTTGCCGGCGCGGATCAGATCGTGGAAGTGCGCGTAAAGGCCGGCATATTCCGCTTCTTTCTGCTTGATCAGGGTGCGTCCGTCGATCTCTAGTTCGGTGCCGCCCATCGAAAGCGTCAGTTTCTCGTAGGATGTCGAACTCAATGAAGATGCTCCAGGTCTGGACGCCGGTCTGCAGGAAGTCATATTCGGCGCGGATCGGGAAACCGACCTCGGTCATCATATCCATTTCGACCTGGATCGGCGCGTCACAATTGACCGGGATATGCAGGTCGGCCTTCTTCACCATGACGGCGTCGGCGAGAATGCGCGTCAGGATCGACAGGGAGTTGATGCCCGGATCGAACACGCCCATGCCGCCGGCTTCAAAAATCCATGCCTGGCCGGGGTGCCACTGGCGAACATTTTCCTTCCAGTGGATGGTAATGCTCTTGATCTCACGTTCGGAAATCCACTTGCGCGTGGCCTCCACGGCGGGGGCGAAACGCGAGTGCCACGAGGCCAGCAATGACACGCCCTTGGCCGCAGCCAGCGCCTTGATGGCCTCGGCCTCGCCCAGCGTGGCGGCAGGCGGCTT
Organism: Asticcacaulis sp. MM231; assembly: GCF_964186625.1. NCBI lineage: Bacteria > Pseudomonadati > Pseudomonadota > Alphaproteobacteria > Caulobacterales > Caulobacteraceae > Asticcacaulis > Asticcacaulis sp. MM231. The sequence continues at coordinate 851,585 of NZ_OZ075108.1, read as the reverse complement.
TTCAAGGAAGACGTGGCGGCCAATAGCGATGACCTCCTTGGCGATCTTGTGACGAATCTGCGGCGGTGTGCAGATGGCGATCGCCTCGATCTCCGGGTGCGCCGTCATCATGGCGTCCATATCGGGATAGGCCTTGACGCCTTCCGGACGGGTATGCGGCGAACAGCCTGCCACCAGTTCGAGATGCTTGTTGCCGCGAATCGACGGGATATGCTGATCAACGGCGATCTTGCCGAGGCCGATCAGGCCGATTTTCAAAGGCTTCTTACCAAATAGTCCCATCGTCGCGTTTCCTTAAGCACTCTTTGCGGTGTCTTACCGTGACCGCATCATCTTGTAAATTGTAGTATAATTAGTTCTGCTCAGCCAGCGAATAAATCCGCTCCATCGGCAGCCATTTCTGGCCGGGGGCAGCAAACGGCAGGGCCTGCTGGAAATCCCACATCAGTTTTTCCCATGCCTGCACATCGGGGCTTTCGGCATCGGAGGCGGCCTTGGCAGCGGCGTCATAGTTCGGGCCGGGAGTCAGAATTATCATCATGCGGTTGCCGACCAGATAGATTTCCAGCGCCTCGATACCGGCGGCGTGCATGGAGGCATTGATCGAGCCGGGCACCTGTCCGGGTGCGTGCCATTGCTTGTAGCGTTCGATCAGGGCCGGATCATCTTTCAGATCAAGGGCAAAGACCTGCTTTTCAGGTTGGGTCGACATCAGCGTTTCCAGTTGTTCCAAATCGCCCTGACGGGCGGCAAGTGCTTGCCGTAGTCGTAAAATCCGGCAAAGGCAATCGGCCTCTTGAGGACCATATGTCTGAGTATATAGCGGCGAATGTTTCGGGATGCAAACCCCCGGAACAATTTCATATTTGACGTCGCCATTCATATGTGATGCAAGTAGCGGCAACAAAGCGGCCGGTCAGGCCACACACAGGGAAATACGATAATGCCACACCCCGAACCCGACGCCAAGCCAGCCGCACCCGCCCGCGGATTCGCCGCCCTCTGGCCGATCGCGCTGATCACCGCCCTCTTTTTCTTCTGGGGCATGGCCAACAATCTCAACGACATTCTGATTCCGCAATTCAAGAAGGCCTTCACGCTCACCGATTTACAATCGGGTCTGGTGCAGTCGGCCTTCTATATGGGTTATTTCCTGCTGGCCCTGCCGGCCGGTTTTTTCATGCGCAAATACGGTTACAAGGCCGTGGTGATCACCGGCCTGTGCTTGTTTGCGCTCGGCGCCTTCTTGTTTTATCCGGCAGCCGAAATACGCCAGTATTATTGGTTCCTTGCCGCCCTGTTCGTGATCGCGTCCGGCCTTGCCTTTCTGGAAACCTCGGCCAACCCATTGATGACCATTTTGGGTGATGAAAAAACTGCCGCCTTCCGCCTCAACCTGGCGCAGGCCTTCAATCCGCTCGGCTCGCTGGTAGGACTTTGGGTCGGCCAGACGTTCATTTTGTCTGGTATCGAAAAACTCGATGCGGCCGATTTAGTCCGCGAAGCCAAGGCGGTTCAGGGCCCTTACCTGATCATCGGCGTAGTTATCCTGCTGTGGGCCGTCCTTGTTACCTTTACAAAGTTCCCCAAGGCCGCCACCGGCAATACGCATGATGCAGATGAAGCGAACATGACGATCGGCCAGACGATCGGCGGTCTGCTCAAGCACAAGCATTTCCTCATGGGCGTCATGGCGCAATTCTTCTATGTCGGCGCTCAGGTCGGCGTGTGGAGTTACACCATCCGCTACGCCCAGTCTGAAATCGGAATCACAGACAAGGCGGCGGCGAGCTATGTCATCGCCTCGCTCGTCCTGTTCGCCATCGGCCGCTTCATAGGCACCGCCCTGTTGCGTTTCGTCTCGGCCACCAAACTGCTCGGTGCCTTCGCCGTCATCAACGTGGCCCTGATGGCCTATGCCGCCAGCGTCGGCGGTCTTTACGGTCTCTATGCCATGGTCGGCAGTTCGCTGTTCATGTCGATCATGTTCCCGACCATCTTCGCCACCTCGGTGCGAGGCTTAGGCCCGCTCACCAAGACGGGCGCGTCCTTCCTGGTCATGAGCATCATCGGCGGCGCTGTCCTGACCGCCGCCATGGGTCATATCTCCGATATCAGCCACATCAAGACGGCGATCTTCGTACCGCTGGTCTGCTTTGTGGTCATCGCGCTCTATGGCCTTGGCTCGAAATCGGCCACGGTCGATATGTCGAAGGGGCATTAATGATCATCGATGCCCATCAGCATCTGTGGCAGATTGGCCAGAACGGTCATGAATGGCCCACGCCCGATCTCAGCGTTATTCATCAGGACTTCCTCCCCGAAGACCTGATGACGGCAACGCAAGGCCTGGGCATTACGGGAACGGTGCTTGTCCAGTCCCAGCCCTCGGCGCAGGATACGGCCTGGATGCTGGAAGTCGCCGCCGCCACGCCGCTGATCAAGGCCGTGGTCGGCTGGACCGACGTGACAGCGCCGGGTGCCGGCTATAAGATCGCCGCCCTGGCCCGCAAGCCGAAGCTGAAGGGCCTGCGCCCGATGCTGCAAGGCCTTGAGGACGACTGGATCCTGCGCGATGCGGCGCAGGCCGGTGTCCAGGCCATGGTGACACACGGCCTGACCTTCGATGCGCTGGTGTTCACGCGCCATCTGCCGGCCATTGACTCTTTGGCGAAACGCTATCCGGATCTGAGTATCATCATCGATCACGGCGCCAAGCCGGCGATCGCCAGCGGCGACACCGCGCTGTGGTTCGAGCGCATGGCAGCCGTGGCGCAGAATGGTAACGTCGCCTGCAAGCTGTCCGGTCTCCTGACCGAGGCCGCGCCCGGTCAGGCGCCTGAGGATCTTATACCTTATGCCGATCATCTGCTGAACGTCTTTGGCCCTGATCGCCTGATGTGGGGTTCGGACTGGCCGGTGCTTCGGCTCAACGGCGATTACCGCCTGTGGTTCGACTGGACGCAGGCCTGGCTTGCCGACAAACCCAATTCCACACATAACGCTATTATGGGTAAAGCCGCCTGCAACCTGTACAACCTGAACTAAGGTCGACCTGATGTCCGATAAAGCCGCCAGCAAATATCGCGCGCCCGCTCTGGAAAAGGGGCTCGATGTGCTGGAACTGCTCGCCTCCGCGAAGTCGCCGATGACCCTGTCGCAGATTTCAACCCGGCTGGAACGTTCGGTCAGCGAACTGTTTCGCATGGTGCAGGTGCTTGAGTCGCGTGGCTATGTCGGTCTGTCAGCCAACGGTGATGGCTTCGATCTGACCAACAAGCTGTTTTCGCTCGGCATTTCACGTGGACCAAGCCAGAACCTGCTGGCCACCGCCCTGCCGATGATGCAGGCCCTGAGTGAAGATACGCGGCAGGCCTGTCATATCGCCATCGCTTCAGACGACCGCATGGTTGTTATCGCTCGTATCGAAGCGCCGGGGGATCTTGGCTTCTCGGTGCGGGTCGGCTATCAGCGCCCGCTGGCGCAAACCACATCCGGGCTTGTACTTTATGCCTTCCAGAAGGCCAAGATTCGCGATCAGTGGCGCAAGTTCTTACGTCCCGGCCTTCCCCCGGAAGCATGGGAAACCTTTGAGGCCCATGCCGAACAGGCGGTGGCTCAAGGCCATTACACCGCCGCTTCCGGCTATATCGACGGCATCACCGATATTTCCTGCCCGGTCATCAACGATGTCGGTGTCATCGCCGCCCTGACCATGCCGTGGATACATGTCGAGGACGGGATCAGCCTTGAGGGGGCTCTCGCCAGCTTGAAAGCCACCGCACGGGCCATCAGCAAAACGCTCGGCGGATAGCGCGATTGCGCTTGATTCCCGCGTGACCGAACGCTATCTATTTTATCTATAAGAATAGTTTCAAACTTGAACAACAGAGCAGAAGACGCCCCTTACGTGACATCAGCGCATCCTTTTCCCCACCGTCTTCTTGGTTCGACCTCCGTCGAGGTGAGTCGCCTAGGTTTCGGCGCCGCGGCGCTTGGTAATCTCTACCGCGTCATTTCGGATGAGTCGGCGCAATCCGCCCTCAGTGCGGCCCTTGCCGCCGGCATAGCCTATGTCGATACTGCGCCCCATTACGGACAAGGCCTTTCCGAGCGCCGTGTCGGGGCCGGGCTGTCGGAGGACATCACTGTCTCTACTAAAGTCGGCCGCGTCCTGACACCGGTAACACCGCCACCGCCGTCCGGGACCGAGCGTCATGGTTTCATCGACGGCGATCCTTTCGAGCCGAACTTTGATTACACCTATGACGGCGTCATGCGATCCTTCGAGGCCAGTCAGGCGCGCCTGAAACGCGAGCGCATCGACATACTGCTCGCCCATGATCTTGGCGAAGTCACGCACGGCGACGACGCCAAGGGACACATGAAGGCCTTTCTTGACGGCGGCTACCGGGCGATGCGCGCCCTGAAGGATCAGGCTCTGGTCGGCGCCATCGGTCTTGGCGTCAATGAATCCCAGGTCTGCGAAGAGGTGATGGCGCAGGTCGAGATCGACGCCATCCTGCTGGCCGGTCGCTACACCCTGCTGGAGCAGACGACGCTGGATCGCTTCCTGCCGGCCTGTCAGGCCAAAAACATCAGCATCATACTGGGCGGCCCGTTCAATTCGGGTATCCTCGTCGAAGGCATAAAGGGGGACACTGTGCCGCACTACAATTACGAAGCGGCGCCGCCCGATATCATCAATCGCGTCAGGGCGCTACAGACCGTCTGCGCTGCTCACGGCGTCCCTTTGGCGGCGGCAGCCCTGCAATTCCCACTCGCGCATCCGGCCGTGGCCTGCGTCATCCCGGGCATGGCCGACGCCGCCCAGGTCAAGGCCAATGTCGCCCTGTTCGAGACCGAGATTCCCGCCGCTCTCTGGGACGATCTGAAATCCGAAGGCCTGCTGCATGACGCGGCCCCCATCCCCAAGACAAGGGTTTTGTCATGAGCGATAACGCCACCTTCGTGAGCCCCTTCATCCTCCTGCATCCGGACGACAATGTGCTGGTCTGCCGGCAACACGCCTTCCGCGGACAGACCATCACGCTCGACGGCGAGACCGTGACCCTGACCGATGAGATCACTGTAGGCCACAAGATAGCCCGCCGTGCTTTGAGCGCCGGCGACAAGATCATCAAGTATGGCGCCCCGATCGGCTCCATGAAGCAGGACGTGCCGCGCGGCGCGCACGTTCACATGCACAATATGCAAAGCGACTATATCAAAAGCCATACACGTGAGGTCACCGGCCATGGTCACTAAAACTGGGGACACCACGACCTTCCCGTCCTTCCAGGCCTGGTTGCGTCCCGACGGCCGCAAGGGCATCCGCAACGTCATCTGCGTCGTCTATCTGGTCGAGTGTGCCCACCACGTGGCGCGCAAGATCGTCAACACCTGCAATGACGACGAAGTTCACCTGATCGGTTTCCCAGGCTGTTATCCGAACGATTATGCCTACAAGATGATGGAGGCCCTGTGCACCCATCCGAACGTCGGCGGCGCTGTTCTGGTATCGCTCGGTTGCGAGAGCTTCAACCGCGAAGCCCTCAAGCGTCATATCGAAGCCTCCGGCCGTCCGGTCGAGACCTATGTCATCCAGAACGAAGGCGGCACCCTGGCCACCATCGAAAAGGGCGTCGCGGCGGTCCGTCGCATCCAGACCATCGCCAACCAGACGCCGCGCGGTGATATGGACGTCTCCCAACTGATCGTCGGCACCATCTGCGGCGGCTCGGACGGCACCTCCGGCATCACCGCCAATCCGGCGGTCGGTCGCGCCTTCGATACGCTGGGCGCCGCCGGCGCCACCTGTATCTTCGAGGAAACCGGCGAACTGGTCGGCTGCGAAAAGATCATGGCCTCGCGCGCCGTCACGCCCGAACTGGGCGCCGAACTGGAAGCCTCTGTCGTCAAGGCCGAGCACTATTACACCATCATGGGCTTCGGCTCCTTCGCGCCCGGCAATGCCGAGGGCGGCCTGACGACACAGGAAGAAAAGTCGATGGGCGCCTATTCGAAATCCGGCTCGGCGCCGATCTGCGGCATCATCAAGCCCGGCGATGTACCACCGACCGGCGGCCTTTATCTGCTTGATGTCGTGCCCGATGGAGAACCGCGCTTTGGCTTCCCGAACATTTCCGACAATGCCGAAATCGTCGAAATGATCGCCTGTGGTGCTCACGTGACGCTTTTCACCACCGGACGCGGCAGCGTGGTCGGCTCGGCCATCTCGCCGGTCATCAAGGTGTGCGCCAATCCGGAAACTTATCGCAAGCTTTCCGGCGACATGGATATCGACGCCGGCCGCATCATGGAAGGCCGCGCCACGCTCGATCAGGTCGGTGAGGAGATCACCGATCTGGTGCTGCGCGTCGCCGCCGGTGAGCGTTCCCTGAGCGAGGCCATGGGGCACCAGGAGTTTATCCTGACCTACAAGGCGTTCGATCCCATAGGCCCGGCTTGTTTACCCCTGCGCCGCGCGTAAGCCATGCGCATGCATCATTTTGAAGACCCTAGGAGTAACTCATGGGACGTTTAACCGGCAAGACCGCCCTCATCACCGCCGCCGGTCAGGGCATCGGCCGCGCCACGGCGGAGCTGTTCGTCAAGGAAGGCGCGACGGTTATTGCCACCGACATCAACGCCGACACCCTGGCGGATTTCGCCGGCGCCACCACCCGCGTGCTTGACGTCACCAACGTGGAGGCGGTCAAGGCCATCGCTGCCGAATTTCCACAAGTCAACGTACTCTATAATTGCGCGGGCTACGTCCACGCCGGCACCATTCTCGAATGTGATGAGGACTCCTGGCAGTTCGCGCTGAACCTCAACGTCACCGCCATGTACCGCATGATCCGCGCCTTCCTGCCCTCGATGCTGGAGGCCGGCGGCGCTTCGATCATCAACATGTCGTCCATCGCCTCATCGGTGAAGGGCATTCCCAACCGCTTTTCCTACTGCGCCACCAAGGCCGGCGTGATCGGCCTCACCAAGTCGGTGGCCGCCGATTTCGTCACCAGGGGCATCCGCTGCAACGCCATCTGCCCCGGCACGGTCGAGACCCCCTCCCTGCTCCAGCGCCTGCGTGACACCGGCGATTTCGACAAGGCCTACGGCGAATTCACTGCCCGTCAGGCCATGGGCCGCTTCGGCCGCGCCGAGGAACTGGCCAATCTGGCGCTTTATCTCGCTTCCGACGAATCCAGCTTTACGACCGGCCAGGCGCATATCATTGATGGTGGCTGGATCAACTAGCAAGGGGCACAGCCCCTTGACCCGTAACTTGACAGCGCTTGCTGCTTCCTTATCCTCCCCTGCGAAGCGGCAACGTCGTTGTGAGGGAGGTGTCACGGCGAAGTCCGTGACGGAGGGGGCGATTACACAGGAACCACACATGAAACTTCTCCGCTTCGGCCCTTCGGGCTCTGAAAAACCCGGCCTGCTCGACTCTGACGGCCAGATCCGCGACCTTTCCGGCATTGTCGATGATATCGCCGGCGATGTGCTCTCCGAAGCCTCGCTGGCTAAGCTCGCCGCCATCGACCCAACGACGCTCCCCCTCGCCCCCGCAGGTTCGCGTTACGGCCCGTGCGTCGGCCGCGTCGGCAAGTTCATCTGTATCGGCCTCAACTATGCCGACCATGCCGCCGAGAGCAACCTGCCGGTGCCGTCCGAACCGGTGGTCTTCATGAAGGCGACCTCGGCCATCATCGGGCCGAACGATGACGTGCTGAAGCCGCGCGATTCCACCAAGCTCGACTGGGAAGTCGAACTCGGCGTCGTCATCGGCAAGCACGCGTCCTATGTCTCCGAAGAGGATGCACTGGATTACGTCGCTGGCTTCTGCACCATCAACGATGTCTCCGAGCGTGCCTTCCAGCTTGAGCGCGGCGGCACCTGGGACAAGGGCAAGGGCTGCGATACCTTCGGTCCGATCGGCCCCTGGCTGGTGACCAAGGACGAGGCCGGCGACTTCAACAATCTGCATATGTGGCTTGAGGTCAATGGCAAGCGCTATCAGAACGGCTCGTCCTCGACCATGGTCTTCAAGGTGCCGCAGATCGTGGCCTACCTGTCGCGTTTCATGTCGCTGCAGCCGGGCGACGTCATCTCGACCGGCACCCCGCCGGGTGTCGGCATGGGCGTGAAGCCGGAGCCGGTGTGGCTCAATCCCGGCGATGTCATGGAACTGGGCATCGAGGGTCTCGGCACGCAAAAGCAGACGGTTGGTGCGGCTTAAATCAAAGGCCTCTGAGGAAACTCAGAGGCTTTTTTTGCTTGGGCTCAGACTAAACGCGAGGAATTTTTTCATGCGAGCAGAAGGTTAGCCGCAGGTACACTACGTACCTGAAAGCGACGCCGACGCACGCACAGGGAAAAAGAACCGCGTTTAGAAAGCGATATCCATCCAGACGATGGACGTCTCGCCCGCCTTCAGGCACTTGAGACCGGAATTGGGCTGGTTGAACGGATCTGGCATGTGGTTAACCGGCTCGATGCAGAAATAGTCCTCGCCCAGCGGCACAAACACGTGCAGCCAGTGACAATCCGGTGAGGCCCGCAGGGTATGGGTCAGGTGATCGCCGTCATAGATCTCGGCGCGACCGTTGAAGCCGGTATAGGCGTTATCGATGGTGATATCGTGCGCCACCGTATCGGTGTGGGTCCAGTCCTTTTTCAACGGCCCGCCATGCCAGTTGCGCGGCAGGATTTCGTCATCGGAAATCCACACGCCATCGACGGCTGCCTTGAAGCGTGAGTTTGTCGTGCGGTTGAAATAGGGGTGAAACCCAAGCCCCGCCGGCATGGTGCTGCGTGACAGGTTCTTAACGCTGAGAAAGGCGCGCAAGCCCGCCGGGCGCAGTTCGTAGATCAGCGTCGCTTCGTATTCCCACGGCCAGCTATCCGGCGCATGGTGGTAGCTCAGCACGGCGCGGCTCGCAGTGGCCTCGACCACCTTCCAGCGGTTTTGCCAGCCATGACCATGCAGGGTGTGCGGGCTGCCTTCGTGGTTCGACGGCAGCTTGACCTTGTGGCCCTCCACCATGAACTCGCCGTTGCGGATGCGATTGCAGAACGGCACGAGCGGGAAACAGGCGGTGAGAAGCACGCGCTGCTCGCCGTCCAAGGTCGGGCGGAGGACATCGGTGCCCTTGTGGATCAGGCGCGAAATACTGCCGCCCACATCGGGGTTGATATCGAGGCTTGTGTCTGAGGAGCTTAAGCGCAGCATTTTATTTTCTCTTTTTTTGCGCTATCGCTATCGCTGCTTGAGCGCGTTATCGCTTAAAGGCAGAAAGGCGGAACCCCTGTAAGATTCCGCCCCTTAGTATACCGTAAAGATTACGACTTCTTCCAGAAGCTTTCGATGGCTTCCAAAGTCTTACCCTTGGTTTCCGGGACGAACTTCCAGACGAACAGGGCCGACAGGATCGAGAAGGCGCCATAGAGGTAATAGGCGAAGCCGTGGTTGAACATGGCGTTCAGGTGGCTGTCACCATCGATGACCAGGAAGGACCAGGTCACGACGAAGTTGGAAATCCATTGCGCCGCGACGGCGATGGCCATGGCCTTGCCCTTGATCGAGTTCGGGAACAGTTCGGACAGCATAACCCAGACAACCGGTCCCCACGACAGGGCGAAGCCGGCGACATACAACATGGCCGCACCAAGCAGGCCAATGCCCTGGAAATGGGTCTGGAACATGAAGCCCATGGCGAACATGGCGACCGCCATGATAAAGCCGCCGAGGATCAGCAGAGGCTTGCGGCCCCAGCTATCGACCGTGAACGTCGCCACAAGGGTGAACAGCACGTTGGTGGCCATGACGATGACGGTTTGCAGGAAGGCATCATCCGTGTCGAGACCGATATTCTTGAACATGATGTTGGAGTAGTACAGCACGGCGTTGATACCGACGAATTGCTGGAAGACCGACAGCAGGATGCCGACGACAATCACGCCGATCCCGAACGACAGCAGTTTGCCCGAATGCTGGTTCATGCTGCCCTTGATTTCCGCAATCGTGGCCTCGGCTTCTTTGGCGCCGTCAAGCTGCGTCAGCAGGGTACGCGCCTTGTCTTCCTTGCCATTCATGACATACCAGCGCGGCGTGTCTGGCATCAGGAAGGCTGCCACGAAGAACAGAGCCGCGGGGATGGCGCATGACGCCAGCATGTAGCGCCAGCCCGTGGCGTGCAGCCAGGCTTCGTCACCGCCACCGGCGCGCTGGATGTACAGGTTGACCACAGCGACCAGAAGGATGCCACCCACGATGGCAAGCTGCTGGAAGGTAACGAGCATACCGCGATGCTTCGGCGGCGCGATTTCACCGATATACATGGGCGAGATCAGGGACGCCATGCCGATGGCCACACCACCAGCAAAGCGATAGATCATGAAGGGCGTGAGCGCATCAACGCCCATGCCGCCAAGCGGTGCCAGGAAGGCTTCGGGATAGCCCGACAGGATCGATGAAGCGAAAAACAGGATGGCGGCGATCATCATGCCGCCGCGACGGCCGATCTTGGTGGCCAGAGGACCGGCGATGGCCGAACCGACGACGCAGCCGAGCAAGGCCATACCTGTGGCCCAGCCGAACAGGTTATTGCGCTCCAGCTCATCCAGCGCCGTGCGCGGATCGATAAAATTGTGTTTGATGGATTCGACCGCGCCGTTGATGACGGCGGTGTCGTAGCCGAACAAAAGACCGCCCAGAGCCGCGCCAATGGCGAGCCCCATGACCAGTCCCAGGTTCACGGACTTCGTTGTTGAGGACATCCCTCTAACTCCCTTGTAAACGGACACGTGGTCCGTATTCCCTTGACCTTTAAGCGCGCTTTTCATGCGGATCTTATAAGGCGTCCGTCTTCCCCACGCTTGGCGAAGAGCATTAGGCAAAGGATGGCCCATGCGCAAGCATATCCCGCCAAAACAGCGAGATATTTTAATTAGTTACATGAAAATTCGCGTGATTTTATCGCAAGTTTGTTATCGCTAACAAGCGCACACGGATGATGCGTTGCACCATCTTTTCACCGGTTAGGACGGGGTGCGGCCAGATCCAAAAAAGAACACCGCGGAAAGATCAGACGGAGACTTGCGTCATCCGTCTGATTTGTCTCGGGTCTTAGTGATTGTGGCGCGGCATCTTCTCGGCGAGGCGGGTATATTTCAAGGCCGGTTCCATCACCGCGCCGGTGTGCAGTTGCGATACCGTGGCGCGGTATATCTCCTGCCACGGCGTCATGCTTTCCGGCACCGGTGGTAAACCGTCTTTTTTGCGTGTTTCGATAACATCAGGCTCCACCAGCATGTCGCAGGTGCCCTTATTGAGATCGATGCGGATCATATCGCCGGTGCGCAACCAGGCCAGACCACCGCCGACTGCCGATTCCGGCGAAGCGTTGAGAATGGACGGGCTGTCAGACGTGCCCGACTGGCGGCCATCGCCCAGCGTCGGCAGCGAGGTGATGCCACGCTTCAGCAGCGCGTCGGGCGGCTGCATATTGACCACTTCGGCAGAACCCGGCCAACCCACCGGGCCGGAGCCGCGGATGACCAGAATGGTGCGCTCATCGATACCCAGCGCCGGATCATTGAGGCGGTTGTGATAATCGGTCGAGCCGTCGAAGACGACCGCCTTGCACTCGAAGACGTTCTCATTGCTGGGCTCGCTGAGATAGCGATCGCGGAATTCCTTGGAAATTACCGAGGTCTTCATGATGGCGTAATCGAACAGATTTCCCTTGAGCACCATAAAGCCGGCGCGTTCTATCATCGGCTCGGCGATGGTGCGGATCATCTCGCGGTCTTTACTGTTCTTGCCGGTGTTGTTCTCAGCAATCGTCTTGCCGGTGATGGTGGCGGCTGAGCCATCGATCAGGTCGGCGTCAAGCAGTTCGGCCAGGATGGCGGGTACGCCGCCGGCGCGGTGGAAGCGCTCGCCGAGATACTTGCCCGAAGGCTGCATGTTGAGGATCAGCGGGATATCGTGGGCGTGCATCCAGTCAGCGTCGCTGATATCGACACCGGCGTGGCGCGCCATGGCGACGATGTGCGGCTGGGCGTTGGTAGATCCACCGATGGCCGCCACCGCCGCGATGGCGTTGGTGAAGGAGGCCTTGGTCAGGATCTTCGAGGGCTTGAGGTCTTCATAGGCCATCTCGACAATGCGCACGCCGGTCTCATAGGCCATCTGGCCGCGCTCACGGTAAGGCGCCGGAATGGCCGAACAGCCGGGCAGCGAAAGCCCCATGACTTCGGCAACCGCGTTCATGGTCGAGGCCGTGCCCATGGTGTTGCAGTGACCGGCCGAAGGCGCCGAGGCGCAGGCCATGTCGATGAACTCTTCCTCGGTAATCTCACCGGCGCCGAGCTTGCGGCGGGCGCGCCAGATGACCGTGCCGGAACCGACCAGATCGCCTTCGTGGTAACCGTCGAGCATAGGGCCACCCGACAAGACGATTGCGGGAATATCGACCATGGTCGCGGCCATGATGCCGGCCGGCGTGGTCTTGTCGCAGCCGGTGGTCAGGACCACGGCGTCGATAGGGTAGCCGTGCAGGATCTCGACCAGAGTCATCATCGACAGGTTGCGGTCGATCGCGGCGGTCGGGCGGCGGCAGTTCTCGAAGATCGGATGAACCGGGAACTCGATGCAGATGCCGCCGGCGTCACGGATGCCGTCGCGCGTGCGCTTGGCCAGTTCCATATGGATGCGGTTGCAGGGGCTTAGGTCCGAGCCAGATTGCGCGATGCCGATGATCGGACGGCCCGAGCGCAGTTCCTGCGGCGTGATGCCGTAGTTCATGAAGCGCTCCAGATAGAGCGCCGCCATGTCGATATGGCCGGGGGCCTCGAACCATTCCTGCGAGCGGAAACGGCCGTTGGATGTGGCGGGAATTCTTTTAGACATGAGTGATCTCATTCTGGGCTTGGCCGGGTATATCGACCTCGAAGCGGAACAGACCGCCGGCGAGCGGCTGCTGTTTTATGTCGTTGGCGCTCAGGCCCTTGGCGGCCGTGGTGGCGTAGACGGTTTTCAGATCATGACCGCCAAAGGCGATCTTGGTGACGTTGGAGACGGGCAGCTTAACCGTGCGGATCAGCCTGCCATCCGGGGCATAACAGTTGACGCCCCAGCCGAAGAACAACGCATTCCATACATTGCCGGCGCTATCGACGACCGGACCGTCCATATAGCCTTCGCCATGCGGCGGCGTGTGGCCTTGCGCATCGAGCTGCGCGAACAGGCGCTTGTTGGACAGGTGGCCATCACCATCGAAATCGAAGGCGTAGATGTGCTTTTTCAGCGTGTCGTTGTGATAGAGGGTCTTGCCGTCCGGGCTGACGGCCGGGCCGTTGGTGATGACGTAATCGTCGTCCATCACCTTCAGGCCGCGTGCATCGTAGCGATAGAGCTTGCCGGTCGGGTTGTTCTCGTCATCGTCCATCGAGCCGAACCACAGGCGGCCCTGATGATCAACATAGCCGTCGTTGAGGCGGTTATTCGGCAAGCCGGGCTCGACATGGGTGAGAAAGGTGAAATCGCCTGTTTTGGGGTCGAAATCATACAGGCCGGTCTTGCAGCCGACGATGAAACCGCCACGCTTTTTCGGCGCGATAAAACCGCAGGGGCTGGGCGCGTGCCAGGTCTGTTTCGAGCCGATACTCACATCGTAGCGATGGATATGCTGCTTCTTGATATCGACGAACCACAGGGCGTGGTCCTTCGCCGACCAGATCGGCCCTTCGCCCAAGGTGGCCTTGAGGTCCCAGACGCAGGTGGGTTGGAAAAGAGTAGTCATGCGCGCCTCTGTGAAAGCAAGAAACCCCACCACCACATCTCACCGCTTCGCGGCTCGTGCGGTCCCCTCCCCATCACAGATGGGGAGGTATAAGAAACTACCGCCAGCCGGCGTCGATCCAGTAGCCGTGGCCGGTGCAGAGTTCGGCATCGTCCGAGGCCAGGAACATGGCCAGCGACGCAACGTGATCCGGCACGATACGACCCGGCAGGCACTGTGACCGCACGATCTCGGCCTCGCCTTCCGGCGTATACCACTTCTCCTGGCGCTTGGTTTTCACATTGCCGGGAATGATGGTGGTGACGCGGATGTTATCGGGGCCCAGTTCGCGGGCCAGGGCGCGCGTGAAGCCTTCGATGGCGGCCTTGGCGGTTTCGTACAGCACCAGATCAGGCAGGCCGAGGTGCCACGAGATCGAACCGAAATTGATGATGGCGCCGCCGCCGGCCGCCTTCATGCCCGGCGCGATGGCGCGGGTGCACATGGCCATGTGCTTGAGGTTGACGGCGATGTTCTTGTCGAAAAACTCCGACGTCACTTCCGCCAGCGAATGACGATCATCACGCGCGGCGTTGTTGAGCAGGATTTGCACCGGACCGTCGGCCAGGATGGTGGCGAGGGTCTTTTCCAGCAGGGGCGTATCCGTCAGATCGCACTTGTGGAAGACGGGCGGCACGCCAAGCACGCCGGTATCGAGCGTGGCCGACACGTCATCGACCAGATCGATGAAATGCACCTTCGCGCCCTGGCGGACGAAGCCGGTGACGAGGCCAGCGCCTATGCCGGAGCCGCCGCCGGTGATCAACACCTTGCGGCCCTTAAGACTGGGATAGATGGCAGACGACATAGACGTTAACTCACTCTCTGTAGAAGTACGGGGCTCTTTACGAAGCCAGTTTTTTGCCCTGAGCCGTATTGCGCGGCTTCAGGAGGCCGCGATCGGCCAGGTTTTGCATCAGGTCGGCAATGCCGAAATTCCAGTGACGGGCGTCTTTGGAATAGGTGACGCGATTTTCCAGGCAGCCGAGCTTGGGCGAGGACACCTTCACGACGTCACCGACCTTGTGGGTGAAGCCGCGGCCCGGCGTGTCGCGGTCCTGCGTCGGAGCGAACAGGGTGCCGAGCATCAGCACGAAACCATCCGGATAATGATGCTCGCTCATCGCCTGCTCGATCAGGTCGAGCGGATCGCGGCTGATATCGGCCATGGTCGAACGGCCAACCAGTTCATAGCCTTCGGGGCCATCGATCTTGAGATCGAGCACGGCGGAGCGCACGTCATCAAGGGTGAAGCTTTCGCCGTCGAACATGCGGATGAATGGACCGAGCGCGCAGGAAGCGTTGTTGTCCTTCGCCTTGCCGAGCAGCAGGGCCGAACGGCCTTCGAAGCAGCGCAGGTTGACGTCGTTGCCGAGCGTGGCGCCGACCGCACGGCCTTCCGGCGTGACGACCATGACGACTTCGGGTTCGGGGTTATTCCAGGTCGAATCCGAACGGACGCCGACCTCATCGCCCCAGCCGACCGACGACAGGACCGGTGACTTGGTGAAGACCTCGGCGTCGGGGCCGATGGCGACTTCGAGATATTGCGACCACAGGCCATCGGCGATCAGGGCGGCTTTCAGCTTGGCGGAGGCTTCCGAACCCGGCTTCACCGAGCGGATATCACCACCGACGCGCTCGGCCAGATCATTGCGGATAGACTGCGCCTTGTCGGCATCGCCGCGCGCGCGTTCTTCGATAACACGCTCAACGGCCGAAACAGCGAAGGTGACGCCGGCGGCCTTGACGCATTGCAGATCGATCGGCGACAGAAGCTGGTTGCCGGTGCGGTGCGCGGCCGAGCCATCCTTCGCCCACAGCTTGGAGAACTCGAAATCCTCAAAACCACCGAACGGCAGGCCGCCTTCGGGCACGCCCTGCTCAGGCCAGACCTTCAGCAATTGCGACACGGTGGGGGCGATCGGGCTCATATCGAACACTTCGCCGTTTTTGATCATGATGGGCGTGGGGCCCTCGGCGGTTTCGATACGGCCGATCAGGGTGGCGCTGCGCCAGTCGCCCGGCAGCATGGCCGTAGGCAGGGAATCAGACATTTTCAATCTCGTCCTTAAGTGCATTGGGCAGGTGACCTCACCCGCATCTTCTCTACCCGTTTATAGTCCTGTTTCGCCAGAAGGGCTGCCCCTTGCAGGCTACGGACACCTTATAGCTTGTTAGCGCTACCAATCTTGCAGACGCCAACCTATGTCAAGGAAAATAAATTGTCGCGTGTATGGAAAGCGCTCCCAATTTCAGGAATCGCTGGCGCGCTTTACTGGCGCATAGTCAGGACCTGCCACATTGGCCGATGACTGGCGTTCGATCAGCGAGAAATCACGCACCTCACGCACCGCCTCAAACGGCCGCCCGGAACGATGGGCCTTTATCTGATCGAGCAACAAGCGCACCGACAGGCCGGCCATATCCGAGATTGGCTGGCGCACGGTTGTCAGTTCCGGCCAGACGCTCGACGCCATGGCCGTATCGTCGAACCCCACCACCGTCACCTGATCGGGCACTTCCAGACCCAGGCGATGCGCGGCCGCCACGGCGCCGGCGGCCATATCGTCGTTGGAGGCGAAAATGGCGGTCGGGCGCGTCTTGTGGCTAAACAGACGCTCGGCGGCGTCGAAACCGGAACGGTAGGTGAAATAGCCCTGACCGACAAAGCTCTGATCGATCTCCAGTCCGGCCTTTTTCATTGCCGCCTCGAAGCCGTCATAGCGGATCTGACTGGCATAGGCGTTGGGGTGGCCCTTGATGAAACCGATACGGGTGTGACCCAGTTCGATCAGGCGGCGGGTCATGGCCGAGGCGGCCTTAAGGTCATCTATGGTGACGCACGAGACGGTCGGATCGGGGCGCGCCATGGCGACGCCGACGAACGGCAGGTTCATGTCCTTCAGAATCTTGGCGACACGCGACGAATCGGACAACGGCGGCGACAGGATGACGCCATCGCAGCCGGCGGCCTTCATCTTTTCCAACGCCACGGTGGCGCCTTCGGGGCCTTCGCAGCTTTCGATCAGCAGTTGGGCGCCGCTTTGCGAACTTTCCGACAGAATCCCAAGCAGGAACTCGCTCAGGAAAGCGACGGAGGGGTTGGAATAGAGCAGGCCGATCCGCGCCAAATCCTGCGTGGCAAGAGACCTGGCCGCCAGGTTGGGCGAATAGTTCAACGCCTCCACCGAGGCCATGACCTTGGCCCGCGTTTCCTCGCGGACGTTCTTTTCGCCATTGATAACGCGAGACACAGTCATCGGGGATACGCCGACATGACGCGCCACATCATGGATGGTGACGATATTTCCCCCGCGTCGGCCGATCTTGCGCGCCATCAAATTCCCTGTAACTCAGTCCCGTTTGGGCCATTCTATAGGGTGCAATCGCTTACTTGGCAAATTGATCAGGATGCAAACGCCTTTCAGGAATGAAAAGACTTTGGCAAACGAAAAATTTCGCCAAAAAAAAGCTTGAACACGCAAGGCTTTTTTGACGCTATGCAACGGCGTGACGGCTATTTCCGGCCTCCCGCCCATAAGAAAACATAGCAAGGGAGACCGCCATGAGGTCGTATATCCGCCGAATCAGCCTGCTGGCGAGCGTCAGCCTTATGTGCGCTTTCCCCATGGCGGCCAGCGCCGAAACGGCGCCCCATTTCGCCCGTATCTTCGGCGATCACGCCGTGCTCCAGCGCGAACAGCCCGTCCGTATCTGGGGCGAAGCGCAAGCCAACAGCGCCCTGACGATCAGCGTGGCAGGCCAGTCGGTGACGGCCACCGCCGGGGCCGATGGAAGGTGGCAGGCCAGCCTGCCCGCCCTGCCCGCTGGCGGCCCTTACGCGCTCACGGTCTCTGATGGGCAGGCGACGACCACGCTCAACGACATCCTGGTCGGCGATGTCTATCTCTGCTCGGGCCAGTCCAATATGGAGTTCCCGGCCCGTCTGGCGACGGGTGCCTGGGGTGATATCGCCGCCTCCGCCAATCCGGACCTGCGTTTCGTGACGATCGAAAAGGACAGCGCCGCAGCGCCGCAGGCCGATCTGAAAACCACGCCTGCCTGGAAGGTAGCAGGCCCCGACACGACCGGCGAGGCCTCGGCCGTCTGTTACGCGATGGGCAAGGCCCTGCAAAAGGAACACAAGGTCCCGGTCGGCTTCATCGCCTCCGACTGGGGCGGCACGACGATCGAAAGCTGGATCAGCCCAGCAAGTTTACGCACCCTTCCTGCCTTTAGCGCCGGGGTGGATGATGTGGCGCACTATGCCGACGATCCTGCCCGGGCGCAGGCCGACCATGCCAAACGGCAGGAAGCGTGGTGGGATGCCCACGACGCATCCGCCAAGGCCCAGCGCGCCTGGATTTCGCCGAGCTTCAACGATTCCAAGTGGCCGCGCCTCAAAGCGACCAGCGGCTGGAAGGACAGCGGCGTGACCGAGCTGAAGGCTTTCGACGGCGTGGTCTGGCTGCGCACCCGCGTGACACTCACCCCCGAACAGGCCGCCAAGGCCAACGAACTGACGCTGGGGCCGGTCGCCACCTACGATACCACCTGGATCAACGGCCAGTGGGTCGGCAGCGGCAGCATCGAATGGGTGTGGCGCGATTACAAGGTGCCGGCGGGCGTCTTCAAGGCAGGAGAAAATGTCATTGTTCTGCGCGTACTAGGCAGCGGTGGCCTGACCGGCAAGCCCGACATGCGATTTATCAAGACCAGCGACGGACAGGCCATCCCGCTCACCGCCGACTGGAGCTACAAGACCGGCATGAAGGCCACAGGTCTGAGTATTCCCAGCGCACCTTGGGAAGTGCCGACCAGCCTTAACACGCTTTACAACGGCATGATCGCCCCGATCGCGCCCTATACGGTCAGGGCCGCCGCCTGGTATCAGGGCGAATCCAACACCGGACGCGCCACGGAATATCGCACCCTGCTGCCCATGCTGATGGCCGACTGGCGCAAGAGCTTCAGTGCCCCCGACCTGCCCATGCTGATCGTGCAACTCTCCAGCTACGGCGCGGTCTCGACCCAGCCCGGGGCCTCGAACTGGGCGGACCTGCGCGAAGCCCAGCGCCTGAGCGTGGCCGCGGATGCGCACGCCGCCCTGATCGTCAGCACCGACGTCGGCGACCGCAGCGACATCCACCCGACGCAGAAAACGATCATCGGCAACCGGCTGGCGCGCGGCGTCGACAAGCTGGTCTTTGGCCAAAACATCGCCCCGACCGGGCCGGAAGCAACCTCGGTGACGCGCGCCGGCGCTGATCTGGTGATCGGTTTCCGCTACGCCGAAAGCGGCCTGAAAACCTACAGCTCCGATACCGCCATAGGCTTCGAGGCCTGTGACGCCAAGGACGCCTGCCGCTATGTCAGCGCCGTGGCGGAGGGGCAGCGTATCGTCCTGAAAGGCGCCAACACGCCGGAAAACGTCCGGGTGCGCTACGCCTGGTCCGATGCCCCCTACACCAACCTCTACAGCGGTGATGACCTGCCCGCCGTACCGTTCCAGATGGATATCGCGCAATGACCTTTTCACGCCGGTTTTGAAGATGACGGGTTCGGGTCTGGTTTAGGCCAGTTTCCCCGCCACCGCCTCCCACTAAATTCGGGAGGTATAGGCATAGAGTTTTTTCTTATACCTCCCCACCTCTGGTGGGGAGGGGGACCGCGAGCGAAGCGAAGGGGTGGTGGGGTTTCTTACTTGTTTAAGGTGCGATAGACTTCGCAAAACAGGAAACACACCATGCTTTACCGCGCTACCGTCTTACTGGCCCTGATGACCCTCAGCCAATGCTCTCCCAAACCGGCGGAAAAACCTGCGTCTGCGACCGCCGCAGATTTCAGCTACGATCTGGCGCTTTCCTTCACGCCCGAAGCCGCCGAACACCTCAAAAAGCGTGGCGAAAAGCTGACCATCTCCGCCCGTTATTACGGCCTGCCGACACCGGAGGCCGCGCATCTCGTCACACCCGACGGCGTTATCGGCTTTAACACCGACACGGTCATCGTTGAGCCGCTAAACCAGAACGTCCATATGACCGGCGCCGGTATCCAGAAAGAGCGGCTGGTCGCCATTGTCGGGCCCAAGCCGCTGGTTCAGATCACCGCCTTCGCCCTGCATGACGGCGTGAAGGACGAACGCCTGAGCTGCCGCGTTTTCCAGGACTATGTGGCGACAGCGCAGGAAAAGCCCTTGCCCTTCGCGTGTAGTCTAGTGCCTTAAAGCGATTAATGTGACGCTTTTACGACTGGCGCCAACCCGACGGATCGATTAGAACCGCCGCTCTCTAAGGGGGCCACATGACCATTCGCAACGCTCAGATCGCCGTCGCCATCGCCGCTATCGTGGTCATCATCGCCATGCTCAGCATGTGCGCTCGTATGCCCGCAAAAGACAAACGCGCGATACTGGGCAACACCGGCTATGAAGTCGCCGTCACCTTCACACCCGCCGCCACCGCCGCGATGAAAAAGCTGGGTCAGGGCGCGACGGTCGAGGGCTTTTTCTATGGCGCACCGGTCGAAGCCGCCAAGGACAAGGTCGATGAGGACGGTCATATACCGGCCGGTATGGATCAGGTCGATATCGCGGCCAACACCCAGACGGTGAAGATGCCCGGCAGCGGCATCGATCCGGACGTCATGACACATATCGCCAGCGGCAAGCCTTCGCTCATGGTTCGCGTCTATTCTTCCACCACCGCCGGCACGCCGAACCAGCTTGATTGCACCACCTTTAACGGCACCTTGGCAGCCGCCCAGACGGCACCCGTGGCCATCGCCTGCGATATCCGCTAGTTCATCCGCACCGTCCACTTACGGACGATGATGTTGTTGGCTTTCGCCGCCGCCTGAACATCGGCGCGGCCTTTCAGCGCTTCGAGCGCCGTTACGAAAACCTCGTCACGATCGCCGAGTACGATCGGCGGCAGGTCGTTTTGCAGATCGAAGATGACATCGTCACGCATCGACGGATTGCTGATGGCGCTGATCAAAGCCTTGGCCGCCGCGTCGCTGTTACCAGCGCATAGGTAAGGCTTGACCTGCAAGAGATCACGGCCATTGAGCAGGCCGATAAAGCGCGCAAACGTCGCCGTATCGCCGGCATAGCCCATGGCGCACGCTTCGGTGGCCAGCACCGTCGCCGCCTGACCGCCATCAAGCGCGGCGATATCGATGCGGCCCTCCAGCGCCAGGGCTTCCTTTTCGCGGCCGTTATCGACAAGGAACTTCATATAGGCCACGAGCACGTCATTGGCCTTACCGGCGCCGAGCCTGGTGGCGCCATCCTCAAACGCCTTTCCTGCATCGTTAAAACGCCCGACATTGGCATAGAGCGCGCCGCGTTCGGCCAGCAGGTCGGGATAGACGTGCTGGCCTCCGAACTTGTCGATCCCATACTGATCGACCAGGGCCAGGATACCGTTGAGCTGCGTCAGGGCCAGGGCGTCCTGACCGTTCATCTTCTCCAGCCCCATCAGGTAGCTCAGCGCCATCAGATCGGCCGGGTCGGCGGTGATGACCGCCTTGACGTCCTCGATCTCACGCAGGAGCACCGGCCCGATCGGATCGGAGGCCAGCGCCGCGTCGCTGATCGTGCCATCGCCCTGACTGACGATGTAGAACAGGCTGTCGGTCTTGAGATCGGCGCGATAAAGCTCCGCATGGACCGTATCACCGGCCTTCACGGCGGCGCGTAAGGCCTGGAGGCGCAGATACCCCATCAGCGGGCGCCCGGTGACAGTATGGATTTGCCAGCGTGTCTCTTCGAGATGGTTGAGTAGGCTTTGGGTCGTCGCTGGCTGGCTGTCGTGAATTTGCAGCAGTACGCCGACGACGGTGGTGTCGGTCAGCTTTGGGACCTGATCCGGAAAGCGCGTCAGGGCCGCCTCCAGCGTCGCCGCCGCGGCCAGCGGCTGTTGCGAGGCCAGTTGCAGGAAGACGTGGAGGTCGTACGCGCTGATATCTTTGGCACGCGCCATGTTCTCGACCGAGAGCGCCAGCGCCGCCGGCAGGCCTTGCGTATCTGCGGTGCAGGCGACCAACTGAAAGCGAAATTGCGCCGCCAGTTCGGGATCGTTCTGCTCAAGGTAAGGGTCGTGCCAGAGCAGGTTGAGCGGCTTGAGCGCGCTGGCGCAATCGCCGGATTGCAACGCGGATGTGGCCTGCATGATGGCGATGGCGGTGCCGGCGCTGCTGGCGGGCGCTTCGGCAAAGGCCGGCGCAGACAGGCCCAGGGCCAAGGCAAAACCCAGCGCAGTCAGGGTTTTGAGACGTGGTTTTCGTGTGTGATGCAAGCCCATAATATCCCCCCAACAGCCCGCGACAGGGCCGTTAACCCTAATCTAGCGGCAATTTGACACCTCACAAGCAAAATCGGGCATCACGGGAAAACAGGCTGAAAGCGTGTCGGCCAGCGCACATCTTGTGCGCCTTAAGCCGTCACCAGCTTGAAGCCGACCAGGGTCAGGACGGTGGCCAGCAGGCCGCGCAGCACCTTTTCCGGTACTTTCGAGGCGAACAGCGACCCGATAATAATGCCGGGGATGGAGCCGATCAGCAGGGACGCCAGCATGTTAAGATCGACATTGCCGATGAAAAAATAGCCCATGCCGGCCAGGAAGGTCAGCGGCACGGCGTGGGCGATGTCAGAGCCAACGATCTTGACGATGGGCAGTTGCGGATAGAGCATGATCAGGGCCGTGACGCCGAGCGCGCCCGCCCCGACCGATGACAGTGAAACGAGAAAGCCCAGCACCAGGCCGGTCAGGATGGTCAGGATGGCGCGGCGGCCGGTATGGAGCGGACGATGCTCGACCTCGGCCTTTTCAAAACGCTTTTCCGCCAGCTTCTGGATGACGCCGCGCAGCAACAGCATGGCGGCCGTTACGAACAGGGCATAGCCGAGCACGTGGGTGATCAGCGACGACATGGCATCCGACTTGCCGAAATGGTGAATGGCGTAGAGCGTGGCGATCGTGGCCGGAATCGAGCCCAGCGCCAAAAGGCCGACGATCATCCAGTTGATCGTGCTCTTGAAACCGTGGATAACGGTGCCGGCGCCCTTGGTGATGGCGGCGTAAAGCAGATCGGTGCCGACGGCGGTGGCCGGATGGACATGGAACAGCAAGACGAGCAGCGGCGTCATCAGTGAGCCGCCGCCAACGCCGGTCAGCCCGACCAGAATGCCGACGGCCAGTCCGGATACGGAATAGAGCGGATTGATATGCAGGCTAGCGGCAAGGCCAGCCACATATTGGGGCAGATCGAACTGAAGTCATATTAAGGCTGGCTGTCCCGTGTAGGCTGAGCTTGAAGGCGCACCATAAAGCCCCGCCCTGTCATCACAAGCGAATTAAATTAGCCGCTCGTGTTAGCGAGACTTATGGTTTACCTCGCGGTTATAGTGTAGGCACGCCGGGTTTGCACCTGTCCACAAACAGTTCCAGCCTTGATCTTGCCCGGCGCTTCACGAGAGTTTCTTCATGACGATCCATCGCCTGACCGCGCCCTTAGCGCCTGCCCTGATCGACCGCCTGCATGCGCTCAACGAAGCCCACGCCACGGAACTGTCCTCTATGACACGCCCCGACTTCGAGGCCCTGATCGCCAGCGCCTTCTTCGCAGCGGCGGTGGATGATGGCGACGGCCTGCTGATTGTCTGCGACCAGACCACGGCCTATGACAGCCCTAACTTCCTGTGGTTCAAAGCCCGCTATCCGGCCTTCGCCTATGTCGACCGCGTGGCCGTAAGACCCTTGCGACGCGGGGAAGGTCTGGCGCGCCGGCTCTATGAGGCGGTGTTCGCGGTAGCGCGCGAGGCCGGCCATAGCCAGGTGGTGTGCGAGGTCAATTTCGATCCGCCCAATCCGGCGTCCGATGCCTTTCACGCCAGTCTGGGCTTTGAAGAGGTCGGCCGCGCGCATCTGGCCGATCGCGGCAAGGGCGTGCGCTATTTGAGGCTAAGCCTCTAGATTGCCGGCGGCGTTTTCGATCTTGCGCCGCAGTTCTTCGGGCCGGAACGGCTTGGCGACATAGTCATCCATGCCCACCGACAGGCAGCGTTCGCGGTCGCCGGCCAGAGCGTGCGCTGTCATACCGATGATGCGGACGCGCGGCGTGTCTTCCGCCGCTTCCCATTCACGGATCAGCTTCGTGGCATCCAGACCGTTCATGCCGTGCATCTGCACATCCATCAGCACCGCCACGTAGCGCGTGCGCTGGACCGCGTCGAAAGCCTCAAGCCCGTTGTTCGCAATATCGACATTGTAGCCGAAATCCTCAAGGAAGGTGGTGGCGACGAGGATATTGGGTTCATAGTCCTCGACCAGCAGAACCGGCGGACGCAGGTGCTTTTCGACGCGACCTTCCTGAACCGCGGCCAGAGAATATTCGCTGCGCGCCACCTGATCACTGGTGGCGACCTGCAAGGGCAGCAGCACCTCGAAGATCGAGCCCTCACCCGGCGCACTGCTGACCTTGATGCTGCCCCCCATGATCTCGACGAGGGTGCGGGTAATGGCGAGGCCTAAGCCCGTGCCGCCATATTTGCGGTTGATGCTGGTGTCGGCCTGGACAAACTTGTGGAAGATACTGTCGATCTTGTCGGGCGCGATACCGATGCCGCTGTCGCTAACCGTCAGGCAGATGATCTCATGATCGGGCGCCTCGGCGGGCAGGCAGGTGATCGCCACCCTGACCTCGCCCAGTTCGGTGAACTTGATGGCGTTGCTGCACAGATTGACGATGATCTGGCGCATCCGCGTCGGATCACCGACAAACACCCGCTCTTCAACACATTCGCCATCACTGATAAAGGTCAGGCCCTTCTCACGTACCGACACCGCCATCATGCTGGTGACCTCCTGCATCAGGCGCGTCAGGCTGAACGGAATATTTTCCAGCTCGACCGTACGCGCTTCGATCTTGGCGATATCGAGCAGGTCGTTGATCAGGGCCAGCAGACTGTCGGCGCTGTTGGAGAGGGTGCGGATATAGTCCGTCTGGCGCGATGTCAGCGGCTGGCTTTTCGACAGGATGGTGCTGAGGCCGATGATGGCGTTCATCGGCGTGCGGATTTCATGGCTCATATTGGCCAGGAATTCGGTCTTGGCGATATTGGCGGCCTCGGCGGCATTGCGCGCTTCAAGCAGGGCTTCCTGCGCCTGCTGCTGGGCCGTCATGTCACGGCATATCTTGATGAAGCCCTTGACGCGCCCCTCGTCGTCATACATCGCCGCCATGGTGCCGCTGGCGTAAAAGCGCTCCCCATTTTGGCGCATGTGCCAGCGCTCATCCGAAGCGCGGGTATTGGTCGCCGCCAGGGCCAGTTCGGTGCGCGGCGCGCCATGCGCACAGTCTTCGGGCGTGAAGATGACCTCGATATGCTGTTCGAGCACGTCTTTGGGCTTGTAGCCGAAAATTTTCTGGGCGCCCGCATTCCACAGCACGATGCGACCGGCCTCATCGAGCGAAATGATGGCGTAATCCTGCACGCTTTCCAGCATCAGGTTGAGATAGGCCTGGCTCTCGCGCAGACGCAGGGCCGCGGTTTTGCGCTCGGTGATATCCTGCACCATGCCGACCATGTGCAGCGGCTTGCCGTCATCGTCACGAATAAATTCAGCGCGGCGGTAGATCCAGCGCACCTCACCGGTGTCCGGCCGCTGGATGCGATATTCGGTTTCGGACGGTGTGGTGCCGGCGGCGCGGTCTTCGTCGGTCGACCGTGCCTGACGATCCTCAGCCACAACCAGTTTCGCGACCTGCTCCACTGAGAGCTTAGGTGCAACAGCCAGGCCAAAAATGGTGCAAAACTCTTCCGAAACGGTCAGTTCGCCGGCATCCGCCGGCATGGCGAAAACCCCGATGCCGCCGACCTTCTGCGCCATGCGCAATTGATCGTGGGTTTGCTGAAAGGCGTCTTCAAAGCGTTTGCGCTCATCGATATCGATCAGAACACCGGGAAAGCGCACAGGCGCGCCAGCGGCGTTGCGCGTAACCGTGCCGCTGGCCTCGACCCAGCGCCAGACGTCGCCATCACGCAGACGGTATTCGGCGCGAAAGGACGGCGCGCCTTCAAGCGCCTCAGTCACGGCTTTGCGCAAACCGTCTATGTCTTCCGGATGAATCGCCCGCACCGTGGTTTCAAACGGCAAACCCTTCAGGGCCAGGGCTTCAGGGACCGAAAAGCTGCGCGCGAAACGCTCATCGCCATAGACAAGATCGTGGGGAATATCCCACACCCAGGTGCCGAGCACCACGCCGGAATCGAGCGCCAGATTGATGCGCTCGGAGGCGGAATTGGCCATCTTCTGAACGATGCTTAGCTTCTCATCGGCGGCGACGCGATCAGAAATGTCAACGAAGGTGCAGATGGCGCCCATGAGCACGCCGTCCTTGCGGATCGGCTGGGCGCGGTATTCGACCGGAAAGGCGCTGCCATCACGACGGTGGAAAATACCATGCGGGATATGGCGACCAACACCTGTACGCGCCGTCTCGACAATGGGGCAGTCTTCGGCCGCATAGGGCGTGCCGTCAGGGCCGGTGACAAGGATGACCTCATGCAGCTTAAGACCCAGGACGTCGTCGGTGGCATCAAATCCGAGCAGGGTGAGACAGGCGGCGTTGCACGAGGTCGTGCGGCCTTCACAGTCAACCGTATACACGCCCTCGACGGTCGAATCGAGAACGAGACGGAAGAAATCCGCCTGTTCACTGGGCGAAAGTTTACTTAATGGCATAGAGGCCCGACCCCTAAAATACACGCACCCTCAGTCGCCAAGCGCTGGTCACGTCTGATTGACGACAGTTCGACATAAAGGATCAATAAGAAACTGCTTCCGGTTGGCAAAAGGATAGGCTTTGCGGCATCGTTGCGACCGGAGTAGGGTTGAAGCTTATCAAGGAAACCGCCATGCCCAGCACCCGAAGCTATCCCCCCGCCTATGTCACGGAAGCGCGTGCGAAGATCGACCTGCAACTCTCGACCTATCATGATTTTCGCATCGCGGCGGAGATGGGCGAGGACAAGGCCGCGCTGGGCGCGGCGACCGATGCCTTTGAGCCGCCCTTTTTCCGCAACCTGATCCTGGCCATGGACCGCTATTTCGCCGACCGCGATCCGGCGCTGGAGGGCGATGCGCTGAAGGAAGTACGGACGCTCGTCTCTTCGATCCTGCACAATCACCATAAGGTGTCGGAGGAAGTGGTGAGTCCCATTCTCAGCCTCAAGGCCGGCGACGATATCCGCCTCAACCCTCAGCAGTTCGCCAAACTGTCAGAGGCCTTTTTCAAAGAGCTTGAGCTGAACTACGGCAAGGCCTGACGTCAGGTCACGGAGGCAATAGCCAATCGCCCTGGCGCCTAAACGCCGGTCAGGCGCGCCTCCACCAGATCGGCCTCGCGCACCAGCTTGCGCATGGTCTCATCGGAGAGCGCGCGTGACCGGCTGAGATGGTAGAAGGTGTCGCGCTCCGCCCGGATGCCGGTCAGGCGCAGCTTGCGTTCGATCTCCTCGATCTTGCGCAGGTGGGCCGTGTTCTCGCCGTGCAGGGCCTGGTTTTCGACGCGCCGGCGATAGAAATCCAGCACCCGTGCACCGGCATCGGCATAGAGATCGGTTTCGCGCGGCCCCAAGCCCAGGGCCTTGTGAAACTGTTCGATGGCTATGATCGCCGCCTTGGCCGCCTCCAGCCGCGCCTCGTCCTCCTCGGCCTGCGCCTTGGGTTCGGGCGGCAGCTTCAGGTCTTTGAGCAGGAAGGGCAGCCCCACGCTGGCGAGCAAAAGCGACACGACAATAACGGCCGCCGCCAAAAAGATGACAAGAGTGCGCGCCGGAAAGGCGGTGCCATCCGACAGCACGAACGGAATGGTCAGAACACCCGCCAGCGTAATGGCGCCGCGCACACCGGCCAGCGACGTGGCCGCGATCAGCCGCAGGCTCGGCTTCTGCACCGGCTCCCCCTTGCGGGCGGCGCGGAACAAGGTGAAGCGCAGGGCGACCCACACCCAGGCAAAGCGCAAGACGATCAGCGCCACATTGATGGTCACCACATAGGCTATCAGCCACAGGGGATCGTCATGGCCGGTGAGATGCACCACCTGGGCTGCGCGCGCGGCGATGCTGGGCAATTGTTCGCCCAGCAGCACGAAGATAACACCGTTGGCGGTGAACTGGATCGTATCCCACACGGCGTTGCGGCGCACGCGCGTTTCAGGCAGGGCCTGGCCGCTCTGCTCGGCATAGCTCATGGTCAGACCGGCGGCCACGGCGGCCAGAATGCCGGAACAGTGAAAATGTTCGGCCAGAAGATAGGCGCCAAAAGGAATGAGCAAGCTGATCAGCACCTGAGAGCCGGTATCTTCGCCGATGCGACGGGCGATGAAGTTTTTCGCACGCGTGATCACCCAGGTCACGCCGATACCGATGGCGATGCCGCCCACGGCCAGCCAGGCGAAGGTGCCCACGGCATCGACCAGCGAAAAGCTGCCGGTCAACACGGCGGCGACGGCAAAACGCATGCACACCAGACCGGACGCATCGTTGAGCAGGGCCTCGCCTTCGAGAATGTGCATCAGGCGCTTAGGGATCGGCACGCGGGTGGCGATGGCCGAAACGGCGATCGGGTCGGTGGGGGAAATAATGGCGGCCAGCGCGAAGGCCACGCCCAAAGGCATCTCCGGAATAAGCCAGTGGATCAGCAGACCGACGCCCAGCACGGTGAAGACGACGAGCCCCAGCGCCAGTTGCAGGATGGTGCCCTTGTCGCGGAACAGGCCTTCCTTGGGAATTTTCCAGCCGTCATAAAAAAGCAGCGGCGGTAAAAAGAGCAGGAAGAAGACATCGGGCTTGAGATCGACCGCCGCGCCTGTGGTCAGCGCGATGACGGCGCCCAGCGCGATCTGGACCAGCGGCACCGGCACCGAAACGGGTGACAGGCGCGACAGCCATCCGCTGACCACGACGGCCAGCAAAAGAAACAGCGATAGGGTGATGCTTTCCAAGCGCTCAGGCTCCTGCGACATAATAGATGATCGTGGATGCGCCAATTAGACCCTATCCGGCAAGGCGGGGTCAACCATCACAGGCAGGTTATACACGCTGCGAACCGCACATCTGATAACATCTGCTAACAAACCTGCCGCATTCGTGATGCGTTAAGGTCAATTAACACTTGATCCTGCGCGCCTGTGCCCCTATGTGTCCCGCCGTTTGCGTGCAAGGTCGCCGCAGTAGGACTCAAAGGAGATGATACACCATGACAACTGAGCTTTTGGAAGGTTGCACGGGTGTATTGGTGCTGGCGGACGGCACGGTCTATCAGGGCCTCGGTTGCGGCGCCACGGGCGAAGCGCTCGGCGAAGTCTGCTTCAACACCGCCATGACCGGCTATCAGGAAATTCTCACCGATCCCTCCTATATGGAACAGATCGTCGCTTTCACCTTCCCCCACATCGGCAATGTCGGCGTCAATTCAGAAGATGTCGAGCAACTCGGTAATGACCCCAAGCGCGCCGCCAAGGGCGCCATCTTCCGCGATGCCCCCACCCCGCCGGCCAACTGGCGCTCGGATATGAGCTTCAATGACTGGCTGACATCGCGCGGCGTCGTCGGCATTTCCGGCATCGATACCCGCTCGCTGACCAAGAAGATCCGCGAACATGGCATGCCGCACGGCATCATCGCCCACAGCCCGTCCGGCGTTTTCGATCTTGAAGCCCTGAAGGCTCAGGCGCGCGAATGGGCCGGCCTCGGTGGTCTCGATCTCGCCCCCGCCGCCACCTCGGCACAATCCTCGACCTACACCACCGACCTGTGGCAATGGCCGGAAGGCTACAAGGATGGCACCAGGCACGAATTCAAGGTCGTGGTCATCGACTACGGCGTCAAGCAGAACATCCTGCGCGCCCTGATCGATACCGGCGCCGATGTCACCATCGTGCCGGCCACTACCTCGGCGGAAGACATCCTGGCCCGCAAGCCCGATGGCGTCCTGCTGTCGAACGGCCCCGGCGATCCTGCCGCGACCGGAGAGTACGCCGTGCCGGTGATCCAGAAACTGGTCGCTTCAGGCGCGCCGGTGTTCGGCATCTGCCTCGGCCACCAGATGCTGGCGCTCGCTCTTGGCGCGAAGACCATCAAGATGAGCCAGGGCCACCACGGCGCCAACCATCCGGTCAAGGACGACACCACCGGCAAGGTCGAGATCGTGTCGATGAACCATGGCTTCGCGGTTGACCCCGCCTCGCTGCCGGAAGGCGTGGTCGAGACCCACGTATCGCTGTTTGACGGTTCCAACTGCGGCATCGCCATGACCGGAAAGCCGGTATTCTCGGTTCAACACCACCCGGAAGCCTCGCCCGGCCCGGTCGATTCGCTCTATTTGTTCGAGCGCTTCGCCCAGTATATGCGCGACGCCAAGGTCACGGCGTAAACGTAATCCTGGCCGTGTGATCCGGTTGAGGATCGCGCGGCCCCTGTTTTTCCAACAGCCCGCGACGCCCAGCGTCTTGATCCGTAAGGATAGGACATGTGCGCCTCCGTGTGGTCTTGGGGCGATTGTGTTTCCCGTTATTTCAGGACTTCACACCTAGCGGATCGATCCGAGATTCTTAACATCAAGACTTGCAACGACCGCCCTTAGCCTCTAAAGCACCCGCTTAGCCATAAAACATACAGCGCCTGTCAGGCGCGTTTTCATCGGACTGTGAGATTCACAGCCCGCTCTAATTTTGCGCAACCGTCATGACGGCTTGCGCCTTGTGTACGAAAGACAACGATGCCCAAACGCACAGACATTAAATCCATTCTCATTATCGGCGCAGGCCCTATTGTGATCGGTCAGGCCTGTGAGTTCGATTATTCCGGCGTTCAGGCCTGTAAGGCGCTGCGCGAGGAAGGCTACCGCATCGTGCTGGTCAATTCCAATCCGGCGACGATCATGACCGATCCCGATATCGCCGACGCCACCTATATCGAGCCGATCACCCCCGAATTCGTTGAGAAGATCATCGCCCGGGAGCGCCCGGATGCGCTGCTCCCGACCATGGGCGGCCAGACTGCGCTCAACACCGCCCTGGCGCTCGATGGCTCCGGCGTGCTCAAGAAATACAATGTCGAGATGATCGGCGCCAAGGCCGAGGTCATCGACAAGGCCGAAGACCGCCAGAAATTCCGTAACGCAATGGATAAGCTGGGGCTCGAATTGGCCAAGTCGGCCGTAGCTCACACCTGGGAAGAAGCCGTCGCGGGTCTGGAAGCCATCGGCGGTCTGCCGGCGGTCATCCGCCCCTCCTTCACCCTGGCCGGCACCGGCGGGGGCATTGCTTACAATCAGGAAGAGTTCAAGGAGATCGTCACCAACGGTCTCGACCTCAGCCCCACCACCGAAGTTCTGATCGAAGAATTGATCGTCGGCTGGAAGGAATACGAGATGGAGGTGGTGCGTGACACCGCCGATAACTGCATCATCGTCTGCTCGATCGAAAACGTCGATCCGATGGGCGTCCATACCGGCAACTCGATCACTGTGGCGCCGGCCCTGACCCTGACCGACAAGGAATATCAGGTCATGCGCTCGGCCAGCCTGGCCGTGCTGCGCGAGATCGGCGTCGAAACGGGCGGCTCGAACGTACAGTTCGCGCTCAACCCGAAAGACGGTCGCATGATCGTCATTGAAATGAACCCGCGCGTGTCGCGCTCTTCGGCGCTGGCCTCGAAAGCCACCGGCTTCCCGATCGCCAAGATCGCCGCCAAGCTGGCCGTCGGCTACACGCTCGACGAACTGCAAAACGACATCACCAAGACGACGCCGGCCTCCTTTGAACCGTCGATCGATTACGTCGTCACCAAGATCCCGCGCTTCGCCTTTGAAAAGTACCCCGGCTCTGAGCCGCTGCTCGGCACCTCGATGAAGTCGGTCGGTGAGGTCATGGCCATCGGCCGCACCTTCGCCGAATCGATGCAGAAGGCCCTGCGCGGTCTGGAAACCGGCCTGTCCGGCTTCGATGAGGTCGAGATCAAGGGCGTGAAGACCGCCGAGAACCCCGACGCCATCCGCGAAGCCGTGATCCGCGAACTGGGCCGCCCGACGCCAGACCGCATCCGCGTCATCGCCCAGGCCTTCCGCCATGGCCTGTCGGTCGAGGACATCAACGCCGCCTGCGAATACGAGCCGTGGTTCCTGCGCCAGATCGAAACCATTATCTCCGAAGAAGCCAAGATCGGCGCGCTTGGCCTGCCGACCTCTGCCAAGGCCTTCCGCACCCTGAAAGCCATGGGCTTCTCCGATGTGCGCCTCGCCAAACTGACCGGCAAGACCGAAAAAGAAGTCCGCGCCGCCCGTCAGGAACTGAACGTGCGTCCGGTGTTCAAGCGCATCGATACCTGCGCCGCCGAATTCGCCTCCTCGACCGCCTATATGTATTCGACCTATGAGTTGGGCGCGCTCGGTCAGGTGCCGGAATGTGAGGCCGAGCCGACCGATCGCCCCAAGGCCATCATCCTCGGCGGAGGCCCTAACAGAATTGGTCAAGGCATCGAGTTCGACTATTGCTGCTGTCACGCCGCCTTTGCCTTCAAGGACATGGGCCTTGAGGCCATCATGGTCAACTGTAACCCCGAAACCGTCTCGACCGACTACGACACCTCCGACCGCCTCTATTTCGAGCCGCTGACGGCCGAAGACGTGCTCGAACTGATCCACGTCGAGATGTCGAAGGGCGATCTGCGCGGCGTCGTCGTGCAGTTTGGCGGCCAGACCCCACTTAAGCTGGCGCAGGCACTCGAAGACGAGGGCATCCCCATCCTCGGCACTTCGCCGGACGCCATCGACCTGGCCGAAGACCGCGAGCGCTTCCAGCACCTGCTGCGCGATATCGACCTGAAACAGCCGGTCAACGCCATCGCCCGCACCCCGGAAGAGGCCTTCAAGGGCGCTCATGAGGTCGGCTACCCGATCGTTATCCGCCCCTCCTATGTGCTGGGTGGCCGCGCCATGGAAATCGTCCGCGACGACGAGCAACTGACGCGCTATGTGCGTGAAGCCGTGCAGGTGTCGGGCGACTCGCCGGTGCTGATCGATCAGTATCTGTCGGCCGCCATCGAGGTCGATGCCGACGCCCTGGCCGATGGTTCGGGCAATGTCTTCGTGGCCGGCATCATGGAACATATCGAAGAGGCCGGCGTCCACTCCGGCGACTCCGCCTGTTCGCTGCCGCCCTTCTCGCTGAAACCGGAAACCGTGGTCGAACTGGAGCGCCAGACGGTCGAGCTGGCCCGCGCGCTCAAGGTCCGCGGCCTGATGAACGTCCAGTTCGCCATCCTGCACCCCTATTCCGACGCGCCGGAAATCTTCGTGCTCGAAGTCAACCCGCGCGCCTCACGCACCGTGCCGTTCGTCGCCAAGACTCTGGGCAAGCCACTGGCCGGCATCGCCGCCAAGATTATGGCCGGCGAAACCCTGGCCTCGTTCAACCTGAAACCGCGCGACTATCGCCACGTCGCCGTGAAAGAGGCCGTCTTCCCGTTCGCCCGCTTCCCGAACGTCGATACGGTGCTTGGGCCTGAGATGCGCTCGACCGGCGAGGTCATGGGCCTCGACTGGATTCGTGACGGCGAAGAGATGATCGACGCCTTCTCGCGCGCCTTCGCCAAGAGCCAGCTTGGCTCCGGCGTGCGCCTGCCCGCTTCGGGCAAGGTCTTCGTCTCGGTGAAGGACATGGATAAGCCGGTGGTGCTGGACTCGATCCGCACCCTGCTCGATCTCGGCTTCAAGGTCGTCGCCACCGGCGGCACCGCCGATTACCTCAAGGCCAAGGGGCTCGACGTCGAGCCGATCAAGAAGGTGCTGGAAGGTCGTCCGAACATCCTCGACGCCATCAAGAACGGCGAAATCGATCTGGTGTTCAACACCACCGAGGGCAAACAGTCGCTGGCGGATTCGTTCTCGCTGCGCCGCGCCACCCTGATGATGAAGATCCCGTACTACACAACCGCTTCGGGCGCGGTGGCCGCCACGCGCGCCATCAAGTCCGGCGCCACCGAACTGCTCGATGTGCGTCCTATTCAAGAATATGCGTAGGTTTCACAACCTGAGCCAAGCATGATAGACTGCCCTCCAATTACAAAATTGGGGGGCAGTTTTGCGTTATTTGGGACTCATAGGTCTGTTGTTGTGCTTGGGCGTTGTTCCGGCAAATGCACAGGACATTTCAACAATTGCCGACACTACGGCACCATCGCCCGTTAAGAATGACGTACCACCAGCAAAGAATGTTGAGCGGCCAAACGGCGATTTGTCATTCGTGCAAATCCAATTGGAGAGCCATGGAAGACGATCGGGAGACGGTCCTTTTACTATGACGATTACGGGCGAAGGGACCGTCATCTACATTCCTTCACGCTTTGATGGTGGCTGGATATTAGGGCCACAGACCTACCATATCCCGCCTCAGCAAGTCGCTGCCATGCTAAATCTGGCTGAAAAAGCAGACTTCTGGTCCTTGTCTGACGTTTATCGTCCGGCCCCAATGCCAGAGGATGCACGATTTCCGGGGATGAATGAGGCGCTTGACGATGTTTATCGTGACGTTGAAATTAGTACCGAAAATAGAGTTAAGAACCTGCGTATTTATGACTCAGGCAGCCTGAACGGTGTACCTGCTGCGGCTGACGAACTCATCTATAAGCTTGCAGAATTGGCAAGGCGCGATTTGTGGCGAACCTTCTCCCGCGAAACGACCGCGCAATTGGTACAGAATGGTTTCGATTTTCGATCAAAAAGAGGTGGTGAACTGCTGATCCGCATGACGGCATCATCAGCTAATTCAGACGCAGACATCGAAGCTCTGCTCGCTTTGGGAGCGCCGGCGGATTATGTTGTTACCAACCACTTCCTTCTGGACACAGCCCTGCTGGATGCCGCCATAAAAAGCGATCGAATGGTTTTTGTAGACAAACTGATTGCTGGTGGCGCACTGCTTACGGACGGCCAAACCGATCCTGTCAAAAGCGCGCGTGCTCTGGCTCATGCCGCGGCCAATATCTCCCCGATGATGGTAGCCAAGCTACTGTCGGATCATCCGCCCCTCGTCTTCCATGCTAAAAAAGGGTCGGACGGACTAACTAAAATGAATGATATACCCGTCATTACTGTGGTCGGACAGGAGAATTCTCTGTCCTTTTGGGATACCGACAATTCGGCAAATATTGATGATTTGATCAAGGTAACGGAGCAACTTCTGGACGCAGGCGCTGGCATTAACGACCGCGGCGGTGCGGGCTGGAGTTTGCTGGACAATATCGTGCATCAGGGAAATATCCCTTTTGCCACCTGGCTGATCGCGCATCATGCCGAGGTTACCAAAACGACATTTATACCAGCCCTCGCTGATGCTGACTCTCTTGTGACTTCCCAAGTCGATTGAATTCCGAATCAATGCGTCGATAACGAATCGCATGATGGAGACATCTGATGGGCGTGGCATTGAAGATTACTCGGACGGACTACACGAGCGCGGCGCTTCGGGGCGTTAGCGCACGGTGCTCGGATGGCGCTCAGATTCGGCGGCTTCTGGCGGTGGCGCTGGTTCTGGACGGCTATTCGCGTCGCGAGGCGGCTGCTCTGAACGGGATGGACCGGCAAACCCTTGCCGACTGGGTGCATCGCTACAACGCCTTTGGCGTCGACGGGCTGAAATCACTGCCTGCCCCCGGCCGGCGGCCGGCCCTGACCGAGGCGCAGCAAGCCGAGTTGCGCGAGGTGGTGATCCAAGGCCCCGATCCGGCGATCCACCAGGTGGTGCGCTGGCGGTGCGTCGACCTGCGGGCCGAGGTGGCCCGCAGGTTTTCCGTGGAAGTGCACGAAAACACGATCGGCCGATGGCTGCACGAACTGGGTCTGACGCGCCTGCAACCGCGGCCGGTTCATCCGCAAAAGGACCCTGAGGTTGAGGCAATTTTTAAAAAAACTTCGCCAGCCTCGTCAAAGCCGCGCTCAAGGACGCCTCACCCGCCGGTCCCATAGAAATCTGGTTCCAGGACGAAGCCAGGGTCGGCCAGAAGGGCGGACACGCCTATATCTGGGCGCCAGTCGGCTCGCGCCCGCGCATGATGCGCGATAACCGACACACCTCGACTTATCTGTTCGGCGCCATATGTCCGCGCCGCGCCGTCGGGGCGGCCATGATCATTCCCGGCTGCGACACCTGGGGCATGAACCTGCACCTGAAGGAAATCAGCACCCAAGTCGCCCCCGGCGCCCATGCTCTGCTGGTCTGCGACGGCGCCGGCTGGCATCAACGCGGCAAGAAACTGATCGTCCCGGACAACATCACCCTCTTGTCCCTGCCGGCCTACTCACCGGAACTGAACCCAATGGAGAACGTATGGG
Organism: Asticcacaulis sp. MM231; assembly: GCF_964186625.1. NCBI lineage: Bacteria > Pseudomonadati > Pseudomonadota > Alphaproteobacteria > Caulobacterales > Caulobacteraceae > Asticcacaulis > Asticcacaulis sp. MM231. Next base: position 815,326 of record NZ_OZ075108.1, on the reverse strand, counting down.
ACTATCTCAGGCAGAACAAACTTTGCGCTCTGGTCTGGAATACCTACGACGAAATCGCAGAGGCCTGCACAAACGCTTGGCACTTCCTTGTCAACGATCCCGACCGCATCCGCTCAATCGGCGACAGAGATTGGGCGTGCGTCAATATTTAAGTTGGCTGGTATTACACCGATGTTAAGTGATGAAATGACCATATTTCTCCTGAACACTCAGCCGAAACTCGAAAAGGTAGTTTGGGAGCAAATCAAAGCCAATGCCGGACCGAATACACAGGCATGGCTAAAGGCGCATGGTAAATCTTGAAATTAGTTCGTGAAGCCTCTTTGAACGCCTTAACAAGACCTTAAGCGTGATTGCCTAAGCTAAGGGCGTGGAGTGAAAATTCCGCGCCCTTTCATTGTGAGGTCGGCTATGAAGATAACCGCCATCCCGTCCGTCAATGCCTTGCTGCCAGCCCAGCCGATTGAGCCCGTGGCCAATGCCCCAGACAAGATCGTGCCCGAAGCCTGGGAATCGATGCACGCGCGCAACCGCGCGCGCTTTCGCCGCCTGACCAACGTGCTTAGCGACGATCAGGGCACCTACACCTTCGAAGAACGTCTGGCCGCCATGCAGGCGCTGAACGGCATGGCCGCCAGTGGTGAGTTGCGCGGCATAGATGCGCGCAGCGCCCGTCTTTACCGCGAGCTAACCGCCAACAGTGAGCTGGCGCAGCGCGAAGCCGCCATTTCACAGGATGAGGTCAAGGCCGTGGTGCGCGCCATCGAAGACCACAGCTCGCCACACGACGCACAGGCCGCCTTTTTCGACACCCTGTCGGAAGAGGACAAGGCCGTGCATTTCAGCCTCAATGCCAACGCCATCGATCCCCATGGTCATCAGCCCTATGTGACCCTGGAACAGTATCGTCAGAAGCTGAAAACGCCTGACGCGGCAGAGGACACACTGGCGCCGGGCTCGCTGATTTCCTCAACCATTTGAGCGTAACAAAAAGTAACCGGCTCACGTTGTTGTGAACCGCAATCGCTTCAGCTATGATTGCGCTGCAAAAAACTGCCACCTGAAGCCAGTTCCCTGCCGCAAAAAAGTCATGTGGAGGGGGCATTGGGCACGACGATTGCACGCATAAGACCTCCTTACCTCGAGTTAAGACACCATGACCCTGCCGAACTGGCTTCGTCCCGGCCAGCTATTTGCGAACCTGAACGCCCGCTTTCATGCCCTGCCGCCCGCCGTCCGCAAAGGACTGGTGACCGGCACGCACTGGGGGCTCTGCATCATCGCGCCGCTGCTGCTGTTCGCCGCCTTCTTCGACATCAATGTGGTCAACCCGACGCGGATCGGCTGGTTGCTGGACGAGGACTGGGGGCAGCACGTCCTCGGCTGGAATGCCTGGCGCCATATGCCGTGGTCGACCTTCAACCACGAAACCCTGCTGGGCGCTCCGGTGGGCAACACCCTGTTCTCGACCAACTCGAACCCCCTGTTCGCCTTCCTGTTCAAGCCGTTCCGCGACTTCCTGCCGGCCAATTTCCAGTATAACGGCCTGTGGTTCCTGTTCTGCGTGGTGATGCATTTCACCTTCGCCTACAAGCTGATCCGCCCGCACGCGCCGGGCAAGTGGAGCGCCATAGGCGGCGCCATCGCGCTGTCCGCCCTGCCGATGCTCTATTACCGCATGCGTCACGATACCTTGGTGGCGCAATGGCTGATCCTTTGGGGCCTGCACCTCTTTATCAACGTCCGGGACGACACCTTGCCCGAAGGTAGCGGTCTGCGCTTCGTGCTGAGCTGGTTCGGCAATGGCCGGAAGATGCTCGGCTGGTGCGCGCTTTTGTTCGTCACCGGCATGATCCACCCCTATCTGCTGTTCATGATCGCCGCCATCTGGGGCGGTGACTGCATCAAGCGCTTCTTCGGCGCCATGCATATCGACATGAGTGAACGCCGGCTGGTGGCCAACTGGAAGGTGATGGTCGATGCCGTCATCCGCGCCATGCCGCCACTCGCCCTGGCCATTGTGGCCCTCTATATCGGCGGCAGCTTTACCAAAGGCATGAGCCCCGGCGCCGGCGGTTACGGCTATTATTCCTTCCCGATGGACGGCTGGTTCAATCCGGTCAAGCCGGAGTTTTCCGCCATCCTCAAAGCGTGGCCGCTCGATGGCGGGCAGTCCTTCGAGGGCTACCAGTATCTCGGTTTCGGTCTCATCCTGCTGGTGGTCTCGGCCGTCGTGCTCTATATCACCACGCCGGAAGCCAGGACCGCCCGCAGCTTTATCGCCGCCTTGCGCCCCCTGACCATCCCCTTCTTCATCCTGTTCCTGATCGCGGTGTCGAACCACGCCCAGTTCTATGGTTATGATGTGTGGAGGTTCCAGCTTCCGGAAGCCCTGCGCCAGCCGGCCGCCGTGCTGCGCGCCTCTGGCCGCCTGACCTGGCCGATTACCTACCTTTTGATCGTCACCGCGCTGGTGGTCCTGTTCCGAAGCCGCCCGAAGACGATAGCCGTCCTGCTGCCGCTGGTGCTGGTGGCGCAGGCCTATGACATCGCCGGCTTGTCACGCGCCATGCGCAAGGCCACATCGCTCGCCTCCAGCGACCAGATGTATTACCAGACGCCAAGCCCGGAATGGGACCAACTCGTCACCCTGTCCAAGGGTGTCGATTTCTACCCGGCCAACGTCCATATGAACGACAAGCTGTTCTATGAGCTGACCTGGCGCGCCACCTCGCAGGCCAAGCCGGTCAACACCATGTACGCGGCGCGCGAAAACCTCATCCAGGTCGCCAATCAGGAAGCCGGAATGGACGCCTTCAAGCGGGGCGAGATCAAGTCGGATCACCTGTTCGTCTTCCTCAAGCAGTGCGATGCGCCGTCCGAGCTATGGCCGCGCCTGCGGATGCTCGATGGCGTCTGGATCATTCCGCCGAAGGGCAGCACGATCGAGCTGCAAAAGCCGGAATGGTCACCGCTGCGCTCCGAAGTGCGCTTCGGCTGGCTCGATCAAGGCACGTGCCTGCTCGATGAAAACTGGTCGCGCCCGGAATATGACGGCGTGTGGAGCGAAGGCCCGAAGGCCAATCTCCGCATCCCGATCCGCCACGTCGAGTTCGAGACGCCAAGCCCGAAGAAGCTGGAAATGACCCTGAAAGCCAAGAGCCGCCAGCCGGTTCTGGTCGTCGTGATGGTCAATGGTGTCAAGGTCGGTGAAATGAACCTGACCCCGCGCGCCACGCTCAACACCCTGCCCCTGCCGGCTTCGGCGCTGCGCGGCGAAACCCTCAAGATCCGCTTCCTGGTCGAGGAACAGACCTATGAGGACGCCGCCGACATACCAGTTACGCCTGTCACGCCCGTCAAGTTCAGTGGCCGTGGCGCGGCGGAGCGTGAAGCCGCAGCGAAGGTGGTTGTGCCGGTCGATGCGCGCGCGCTTGGCATCAAGCTGATCAATATCAAACTGGCGCCGCCTGAAGCGCCGTCTCCGAAAACCGTGCTTAAGGGCTAAAAGGCTTTATTTGCACAGCTTAAATGTAGGGTGTAACGACCTCCGGGCGAGGTTAACTCAAAATCGCTTTTAAAAATCGCGAAATCAAACTATAAGGTCGGTCCGGCTCGTCTTGTGCACTGCACTTTACGCAGGGACCGACAAGTCCATCACCGTCTTTTTTATCCTGACCGGTTGTAGCCCCCCTCAACCGACGTCAGGCTTTTTGTCATTCCTCAGGGTGGAAAGATATCAATCGCACATGGAAAAAGTGCCGATGACCGCCGCGGGCTACCAAGTCCTCGACGATGAACTCAAGCGTTTGAAGTCGATCGAGCGTCCCAGCGTAATCGCCGCCATCAGTGAGGCGCGCGAACACGGAGACCTGTCTGAAAACGCAGAATATCACGCCGCCAAGGAGCGTCAGGGCTGGGTCGAGGGGCAGATTGCCGACATCGAGGACAAGATCAGCCGCGCCCAGGTGATCGACGTCTCCAAACTCTCTGGCCAGCAGGTCAAGTTTGGCGCCACCGTCACCGTGGTCGATGAAGATACGGAAGAGGAAGGCCGCTACCAAGTTGTGGGCGACCATGAGGCCGACGTGAAATCGGGCAAGATTTCGCTGTCGTCGCCGCTGTCGCGCGCCATGATCGGCAAGGAAGTCGGTGATGTCGTCGAAGTGCCGACACCCGGTGGTGTCAAGGCCTACGAAATCCTCAAGGTCGAGTGGATCTGATAAGCACAACTGGCATTGCTGCTATGCAGCATAGCTTTTTTGTGCTTCGATGACATACGGAGACTCGTCCGGCACGGGCCGCGGCGTGTCTCCGTATGTCATCTATGCCTTTGGCGTAGCTCTGGGTCTTGGGAGTAGTCGATGCCTCAACCTCTTACCATCTGGGCCGTTTCCGACGGGCGCGCTGGTATTGAGAATCAGGTTCTCGGGCTGGCCGAAGCCGTACAGGAACTGACGCCTTCGACCATTGTCGTCAAACGCATCCGCTATTCCAGCCTTTATGATCGCTTGCCGACGGCACTGAAGCTATGGCCTGACGCTATGCTCAGCGAAAGAAGCGACTCGCTCGATGCGCCCTACCCGGATATCTGGATCGCCGCTGGCCGCTCCACGATTCCTTTCAGCAGCCGGATGCGCAAGCGCTCCGGCCAGCGAACCATGGTGGTTCAGCTCCAGAACCCGCGCCACAATCTCAAGGCCTTCGATCTGGTGATTGCGCCGGAGCACGACCATGTGCGCGGCAAGAACGTGCTGTCGCTGATCGGCTCGACCAACCGTGTTGCCCCTCACCGCCTTGAAATCGCCTATGAAAATTGGCGAGACCACATCGACAACCTGCCGCATCCGCGCGTCTGCGTCATGGTCGGCGGCCGCTCCAAGGCCTACGATATCGATGAAAAGCGCGCCTATGCCCTGGCGATCGAAATTCGCAGCGCCATCCAGCAGAGCGGCGGTTCGCTGCTGCTGACCGTTTCACGCCGCACACCCGATAATGCCCGCCGCATTTTCGAAGATGTGCTGCACGATCTGCCGGGCATCATCTATGACGGCAAGGGCGAGAACCCTTATTTCGCCTTCCTCTATGCCGCCGATCATTTCCTGGTGACCGAGGATTCGGTCAATATGGCCACCGAAGTGGCCGGCACCGGCAAGCCGTTGCAAATCCTGCCGCTGGAGCGCCGCACGCTCGGTTCGGGTGAGAAATTCGAGGATTTCCACGAAACCCTGCGCGCCAAGGGCATAGCCCACCCCTTCAATGGCATCTTGGCCGACGGGCACTACAACAGCGCTCATAAGGCCTATCCGCCGCTCAACGAGACCAAACGCGCCTCTGAGCATCTCTTGACGATGTATTTCGCCAGACGGCCTTAACACATAAAAAAGCGGCGAAGACAGGTGCCTTCGCCGCTTTGTGCTATTTAAGCGTTAAGCCTTAAACGCGACGGCCCTTGATCATACGGCCGAGCGCGATCAGGATACAGGCGCCGACGATACCGGCGATCAGATAACCGATCACACCACCAAACCCGATACCGATGATGGAGAAAAGGGCATTGGCGACGATCGAGCCAACGATACCCAGAATAATGTTCATCAGAAGGCCCTGATTGGACTTCATGATTTGCTCGGCAGCCCAACCGGCCACGGCGCCAACGATAATAGCGAGCAGCCAACCGACTTGTTGTTCTGGCATGGTAATCTCCTGAAATATACAGCCCGCCCGATGCGGCCCAATGTGGATAGAGGTCCAGAGTAATGCGCGCCGAAAATTTTGGAGATGTGGTTCGCAAGGAGAGGAAATAAGATTTCAGAAAAGGCCGCTTTGCGCAGAAACCCTGGGAAAACCGCCCACGCCCCGCAATTCCTGATGACAATTGCGACGCCGATACCTATCTAAGGACCGTTAACTTTTCCGATTCCAGATAGATTGTCACGCCATGCCTGAATCCACACCGCGTCCTCTTCGCTGCGCCATCATCGGCACCGGTCCGGCCGGCTGGACCGCCGCCATCTACGCGGCGCGCGGCCTGCTGTCACCTGTGATCTTCACCGGGCCGCAGGATGGTGGACAACTAACCATCACCACCGACGTCGAGAACTATCCCGGCTTCGCCGAGGTGGTGCAGGGCCCGTGGCTAATGGACCAGATGCGCGATCAGGCCGTCCATATGGGCACCGAGATCATCGGCGAAATCGTGACCAAGGCTGATCTGTCGCGCCGTCCGTTCCTGCTGGAAACTGAATCCGGCGCGCAGTTCCTGGCCGAAACCGTCATTATCGCCACCGGCGCACAGGCCAAGTGGCTGGGCATCGAGTCCGAGAAAACCTATCAGGGCTTCGGCGTTTCGGCCTGCGCCACCTGTGATGGATTCTTCTATCGCAACAAGGAAGTGGCTGTGGTTGGCGGCGGCAATACCGCGGTCGAGGAAGCGCTGTTCCTGACCAAGTTCGCCTCCAGGGTTTACCTGATCCACCGCCGCGAAAACCTGCGTGCCGAAAAGATTCTCGTCGAACGCCTGCTCAATGATCCCAAGATCGAACCGATCTGGAACGTCGCCATCGATGAAATCCTGGGGGAGACCAATGAATTCGGCGGCATGGGCGTCACCGGCGTGCGCCTCAAACACGTCGATACCGGCGATATGCGCGTAGTCGATCTCGATGGCGTGTTCATCGCCATCGGCCATGCCCCGGCCTCGCAGCTCTTTGAAGGCCAGTTGGAAACCAAACAGGGTGGCTATCTCGTGGTCGAGCCCGGCACACCCAAGACCTCGATCAAGGGCGTTTTCGCCGCCGGCGATGTGACCGACGACGTCTACCGTCAGGCCGTAACCGCCGCCGGCATGGGCTGCCAGGCAGCGCTCGAAGCCATTCGCCTGCTGGCGGAAGAGGACCATCACCATAGCCTGCTGACGGCGAAAGAGATCGAGGAAGATTTTTCGCATCTGACCCTTGAACAGAAAAAAGTCGCTACCAAATCATAAAGCGAAGGCGCCAACACCTGGGCCTTCTTGAATGACACATCGCCCATAAGGGGATGCAGATGTCGTTCAATATCAAACCTTTACGGGTTAAGCTCCACTGTGTCTGGACACCCCGTAAGGTCTCGCTTTTTGAAGGAGATCCCTATGCGTACTGCCATCGATTTTTCCCCCCTGTACCGTTCCGCCGTGGGTTTTGACCGTCTGGTCAACCTGCTCGACAGCGCCGCCCGCACCGAAGCCGCACCGGGCTGGCCGCCTTACAACATCGAGCGTATCGCCGCCGGCGAAGGCGAAGATCAGGGCGATTCCTACCGCATCGAAGTGGCGGTTGCCGGCTTCAAGCCTGATCAACTCAACATCGAAGTGAAAGAAAACGTCCTGACCGTTACCGGTAAGAAGGATGACGACGCCGCCACCCGCACCTTCCTGCATCGCGGCCTGGCCGAACGCTCGTTCGAGCGCCGCTTCCAGCTCGCCGATCATGTCAAGGTGACCGAGGCCGACCTCGCCAACGGTCTGCTGTCGATTACCCTCCAGCTTGAAGTGCCGGAAGCCAAGAAGGCGAAGACCATCGCCATCAAGACGGCTTCCAATGACTCGGCCGCAGTTCTTACGGCCGCTGAGTAAGCTCTAAGCTCCGCCGGTCAGGTATACGGCGGAGCCCCTGTTTTCTGTTTCTCCAATTCCCCTGGACTCCCGGCCCCTCTGATCCCACCCTGTGTCCCCTTCGGGTGTGGTGGATCAGACGACAAGCCGGAAGTCTTTCTTTATTTGAACTGTACAGTACGGTATGGATCTTGTATGGGTAGCCCTGTTATCAAGGGACCTATCCATGCGCAAACTCTGCCTCACCCTCACCGTTCTTCTGCCGCTTATAGCTGGCGCGGCTCATGCCCAGACCCAGCCTTTCAAGGCGGTGGGTGAGCAGAACGACTGGACGATCGATATCGGCGGCGGCGCGGTCTATGGCTTCAGCGCCAATGGCGGCGATCCGGACAAGGTCAACGCCATTCCGTGGGGTGGGTTCAACTACAAGAACCGCTTCTATGGTGATGCCCTAAGCGGCGTGGGTTACAATGCCATCGGCCGCGACCGGTTCCGCGCCGGCGTTCAGGTGCGCCCGCATTTCGGCGGCAATGCCGACGGTGAGGAGGGTCTTAAGGTGCCAGGCCTCGGCGCCGATCTGGCAACCTACGCTTTTTATCGGGTCGGGGACAATTTCAGCCTTGGCGGCTACGCCATGCACGATATCAGCCATGTATCGGGCGGTTCATCCCTGTTCCTGTCGGCTGCCCATCAGGACATAACCAAGGTCGGCCTGCTGCAAACCATGGTCTACACGCGCCTTGGCGATCGCAAGACCAATCAGGCCTATTTTGGCGTCGATGCCGATGAAGCGACCGCCTCCGGGCTTGACGCCTATTCCGTCGGCGCCGGCGTACAAAATGTCGGCCTGGCCTTCCTCATGATGACACCGATCAAAAAACACTACGCCATCGCCACCTTCCTCAACGCCGAACGCGCGCTTGGCGATGTGGCCGACAGTCCTCTGATCCAGCTCAAGAAAAATCAGGAGATGAGTTACCGCTTCGGTCTTCTGGTGGTGCGCCGCTTAAGCCGCTGACCGTCATCGCTTCGCCGATCGTGGCGAAATCGCCAGCGCTCAGTTCGAGCACGCCAAAGCGCAGACTATAGCCCCAGTTTTTGTCGGCAGTCAGGTCGAGTTGCGTCAGCAAAGGCCGGATGGAGCTTTCATGCGCCGGCACCCATTCGACATCACGCCGGAAGGGCTGGAAACCCTCGGACATAAAGCCCTGATAGGGTTCACCTTCCCTGATCCTGCCGATCGCTGTGAAACTCTGAAAACCGTCTTTCGCGCCCATCTTCTCAGAAGGCGAATAATAGACGATGCCATCACCCGGCTTCATACGCTTGAGCGGGCCCAGCTTGCCGTGATTGACCTGCATGAAACCCTCGCTCCGTCCGCACCGCACATGCTCGGCACAGGCCACCGCCAGCCAGAACCGGCTCACCACAGGTTCTTGCCGTCGAGCACCTGCACAGGCAATCCGGAGATATCATAGTCATCAAACAGACGCGCATTGACTGACAGTTGCGGATTGGTGAAATCCGGTTTCATGTCCACCCACGATGGCGAACGGTTATAGGTGATACAGCCGCAGGTCGGGCAGAAGTTATGCTCCACCATCATGCTTTGCCAACGATAGGTGGCGTTGGATGTTTGCGGTTCGATACGAACATCTTCGGGTTTGTAATAGGCCCATAACGCGCCGCCCTTTGAACAGATTGAACAAGTGCATTGCGTCAGGCTGGCCGGTTCGACGTCGATCGAAAACCGGGTGGCGCCGCAGTGGCAGCTTCCCTTGATGGTCATGATGCTTCTCCCTTGAACTGGGGAAGACTAATACCGCCTGCTGCCAGATTTCGTCAGCATGTAATGAAGTTGCTCGAAGCGACAATACAGTTCAGTTTAGAGGACTGCACGCTCGGGAGACATGGGGATTGTGTGATGTGGAATGAAGCCAGATTCAGCGGAACCAAAATCGCTTTGATGTGTGAGACCGCCCTCGTTGCTTATCTGCGCGATGAAAAGGAAGGGATTCCCTTTCCCGGCCTTTGGGATCTGCCGGGCGGCGGACGCGAGGCAGATGAAAATCCGGTAGACTGTGTCATACGCGAGGTCGAAGAGGAATTTGGTCTGCGACTATCCGCGGAAAGAATAAGTGGCCTGACACGATACGTCAGCCAGACACCGGGCGGATTGGACACCTACTTTTGCCGTGCTGATGTGAGTGTTGAAGAGATTCAACAGATTCGCTTCGGTAGTGAAGGACAGCGCTGGTCGCTTATGCCCATCGAGATGTTTATTTCGCACAAACGCGCAATTCCACATCTCCAACACCTTCTCAAAGCGGTATTGGCGGCCTATTAGCTGGCTATCCGTCCGCGCAGGGCCACGCAGGTGACATTCTCCAGCGCTTCAAGATTGAGCGCCGCGCCTTCCATGTTGGAACGCGAGATATCGGCGCCATCGAGACGCACCAGGTTCATGTCGGCAGCGCTGAAATTGACATTGCGCATCCGGGTTTCGCGCAGATCGGCCGGCAGGAAACGCGTCGCGTCGATCTTAAGAGCACCGAGATTGGCGCCTTCCAAATTGGCGCCGTCGAGCTTCGCCTTGAGCATACGCACGCCGCGCAGATCAGCACCTTTCAGATTACAATTACGCAGATCGGCGTCTTCCAGATGCGCGCCCTGAAGCTGAACGCCGCGCATATCGAGGCCATAAAACACCGCGCCCTTGGCGGAAAGTGCGGCCAGATTAAGCCCCCGGATCGAGCCCATGCCGCGCAGATCCGCATGATCGAACTTCGATGGCGAGCCTTCCTTGCCGAGGGTATCGACCCACAAGGCATGGTCCTTGAGCATCTGGCCATAGGGCAGCGCCTTGATATCGGTGCCCATGGCCTTATCGGTCAGTACGCCGGTCATATCGGTCTGCGAGGTGCGCCACATGTCGGTCTTGGCGCCGATCAGCACGGCATCGCGCAAGGACGCCCCGGAGAGGTCAGCGCCAGACAGATCCGCGCCGGCGAGGTCGACATTGTCCATGATGCACTGTTTGAGATTGGCACGGATCAGCTTGCACGACTTCATGGTGGCGTCGGTGAAATCCGCCTTCATCGCCTGAATACCGGAGAGCTTGGAACGCTCCAGATTGGCCCCGCGCAGATTGGCGTAGGCGGCTTCCGATGACCGCATCGAGATTTCGACATATGACAGGCCCGCCTGTTTGTCGGGCAGGGCCAGCGCGCCTTCGCGGAGATCGGCCTCGTAAAGATCGCTATCAGACAGGTTGGCGCCACGTAAGGACGCCCCGCGCAGATCGGCGCGGCGCATCGAAGCCCCTTGCAGATTGGCCAGTTGCAGATCGGCGCAATAGAGATTGCAGGTATCGAGCACGGCGCCGCTCAGATCGCAGTCCATCAGTATGGCGGCGGTGAAATCGGCATCATTGAGAACACGGCCCTTGAGGCTCAGTCCCGACAGATCGCACCAGGCAAACATCGCCCGCGCCCCGCCCGGCTTCATGGCGCGCAGACGTTCGTGCTTGACACAGATGGCGTCGACCTGGGCCTGCGTCATCTTGGTGTAGCGTGTGTCGCCGGCAGTGGCGGTCATCGGGGTAGGCTTTCAGTCAAAATCATTGACCAAAGTCTGTCATGAAAACCTTAAAAATTAGGTTACCCGGTTATTAACCCTAATGCACTTAAGGCGTGCGCCAACTCGCTCTTTTCGGGAACAGACAGATGACGATAGCCACGTAACGCCCATGACTTGAGTTCGGCGGCAAGGTCGTCGCTTTCGGGCACAAAGACGGCGTCAAAACCTTGACCGTCATCATCCGTCTCGATGAGCGGCAGCCCGGTACGATGATAGTGGGCGGTGGGTGCGATCAGTCTGGCCGCTTCTTGCGCCATCAGGCCTTTTTCGACCTTAAGGCCGGCCGCGGTCATGCGCTCGACACCGATATGCGAGGCGTAGGGCGACGGGTCATCGCAGGCATAGACCACGCGGTTCACACCGGCCTCAACGAGCCTCTGCGAGCACGAACAACCGCCATTGGAGCGCTGCCCGCAGGGTTCCAGCGTGACATAGGCGGTGGCGCCCCTGGCCGCCTCGCCAGCTATATCGAGCGCGACCTCCTCGGCATGAGGACGCCCGCCGTCGCCGGTGGCGCCCTCGGCAATGACCACGCCGTCCTTGACGATGACGCAACCCACCGCCGGATTGGGCCAGGTCCGTCCCATCTGGGAGAGACCCAGCCTCAAGGCGTGCTGCATGAAGGCATCTTCCTGCCCCCTCTCCCCGTTTACGGGGAGAGGGCTGGGGTGAGGGGCTTTAGTGTTTGATGAAGTCACAAGCTTCGCCGGATAAAACTGAAAGTCATGATCGACAATATGGTCCGTAATTCGCGCTTCGCAAATAGCCACAATGGTTTCGAGTATGGCATCACGGTTCAGCAAAACATGCGCACTGGGAAAGCGGGCTACCGACCAGCCTTCTGCATTCATAAAATCGTTGCGGATCTGGTCCTTCGGATCATCGATGTGCTGACATCCATCAAGCTCAATCACCAGCTTTAAATCCCGGCAGGCAAAGTCCGCGATATATGAACCGATTGGTACCTGACGACTGAATTTGATGCCATTCAGGTTACGGTTTCTGATGGCGTGCCAGAGCTTGTCTTCCGCCAGATTACGGGCTTTGCGGAGAGACTGCGCCAAGGATATCAGACGTGATTTGATCTTACGCATGCGCAAAGCCCCTCATCCGGCCTTCGGCCACCTTCTCCCCGCAGGCAGGGAGAAGGGAAGGTAACACATCGACTTAAAGCTTAAAGCCCCCTCTCCCTGCTTGCGGGGAGAGGGCTGGGGTGAGGGGCTATACTCTCTGTTACCCGATCGCTGGCAGCGGGTTGGCGCGGGCCGTATCGAGATACTTTGCCGAGACCGGTTTCAGGTTGTCGTCCAGCTTGACAACCAGAGGATTTCCAGTCGGCACCTCGACCTCAAGGATCGCCTCTTCCGACAGGTCGAACAGCGATTTCAGGATGGCGCGGATGGAATTACCGTGCGCTGCCACCAGCACCGTATCGCCCGCCTTGAGTGCCGGCACGATGTCGCCGGTCCAGAACGGCATAACGCGATCGAGCGTCGTCTTCAGGCTTTCGGTGTCGGGCAGGTCGGCGCCGGCATAGCGACGGTCGCCCTTGAAATCGTAAGCGCTGCCGGATTCCAGCGGCGGCGGCGGCACGTCATACGAACGGCGCCAGATCTTGACCTGATCCTCACCGTGCTTGGCGGCGGTTTCGGCCTTGTCGAGGCCCGTCAGGCCGCCGTAATGACGCTCATTGAGGCGCCAGTCCTTGACCACCGGCACAAAGCTCTGCCCTGCGGCTTCAAGCGCCAGATTGCAGGTGCGGATGGCGCGGGTGAGCACCGATGTGAAGGCCTTGTCGATCTCGATGCCTTCGGCCTTGATCAACTCGCCGCCGCGCGTCGCCTGGGCTTCACCTTCGCTGGTCAGGTTGACATCAACCCAGCCGGTGAAGCGGTTTTCCAGGTTCCACTGGCTTTGGCCATGGCGCAGAAGGACAAGTGTAGGCATGAAGGCATCTCCGGACTGTGAAATATGCGATGGCTATAGGTGGCTTGGGATCAGATATCAATACACATGCAGCGTGTCGCCGGGACGGAGCGTGCCACCCTTAAGGATGCGCGCGTAGATACCGCAATCGCGGTGACCGTAATGCTCCCACAGCGCGGCGCAGAGATCGACATCGCGTTCGGCGGTGTCGGGGTTCACGTGGGTGGCAACGCAGCGCACGATCGGCTTGAGCACCTCGAAGTGCGGCCCCTCCTCGCCGATGCGGATATGCCGGCCCACCCAATCATGATCTTCGAAAGCGACCAGATCCTCGACCCATATATTGGCGCGCAGACGCAACGGATCAAGTTCGCGGCCGATGCGTTGCCCCAGATCACGCAAGCTGTTGAGGTTGAGAAACGACACGAAGCCCTTGCCGGAATCAGTAAAGCGGAAGTGACTATGCACCTCGTCCCAGTTCGGCGCGCGCAAAAGGTTTAAGGGAAAGGCGACCGGATCATAGTCTTCGTGACGCGCCAGGATCGTCTCGACATGCCGCGCCAGAGCATGACAGCCGGCCTCCGACGCCATATCGAAGCGCCACGACGTGCCGTCCTCGTCGGTGACCTCGAAGACATCTTCGATCTCATCATAACGGGTGCGCAGTCGCGCCACGGCGGGAAAACGCGCCAGCACAGCGAACTTCATCTTGGAAATGGTTTTGGGCGCCAGAGCGTCAAATCCGGAATGGCCGACTTCCAGCGCATAGAGCCGGTCGAACGGAAAGAAATCGTCCGGGCACAGCAGGGCTTCACTCACAGGTTCCGGCGTAAAGCCCTTGATCGGGTGCCGCCAGAGTTGGGTGATCGCGCCCATCGTCAACATGTCAGCGTTTGCTCCGGTATTGCAGCCAGCTCACCAAAAACAGCGCCAGACTGAAAACAAATAGCGATGGCGGCAGCGTCATAGCGGTTTCGACAAAACCGAATCCGGCCTTCATATTCTGATACATGACCGCGGCAGCCAGCAGAAACTGACCGATCAGCAATATGCCCCACACGATCAGGGCTTTGTGCATGAGGGGTTTTGGTATCATGGCCTACTCTTCAGCTTTCAGTTCACGCCGCTTTTCGAACGCAAACCAGACCAGCAGCATGACAGGCATGCACAGCACCAAGACTGTAACGTACCAATCCGTGACGAAGACCTGCTGCCAGCTAATGCCTGGCTTTAACTCACCGAGCAAATGTCCGCCCCAATAGATAACCAGGACGGCTACAGAGATAAAGCGGATCGCATGGCTGATTTTCATTTTGTGTCCCAATGTTAACAGCCCTGACGGTAACATTAGCCCAGTTCCTCGGCAAGCATGGCCAGACGTTCGGCCTGATCCTCGTTGATCAGGGCATTGATCATCTGGTCCATATCACCTTCCATGAATTGCGGCAGGTTATAGAGGGTCAGGTTAATGCGGTGATCGGAAACGCGCCCCTGCGGATAGTTGTAGGTGCGGATGCGCTCGGAGCGGTCACCCGAGCCAACCTGGCTTTTACGGGCATCAGAGCGCGCCGTATCGAGCGCGGTGCGCTGCTGATCATACAGGCGGGCCTTCAGATTGCGCATGGCGATAGCGCGGTTCATATGCTGCGATTTTTCCGAACTGGTCACCACGATGCCCGATGGCATGTGCGTAATGCGCACGGCGGAATCGGTCTTGTTGACGTGCTGGCCGCCCGAACCCGAGGCGCGATAGGTGTCAATACGGATATCCTTGTCGAGAATCTCGATCTCGACATCCTCGGCTTCCGGCAGCACCGCCACGGTGGCCGCCGAGGTGTGGATACGCCCCCCCGCTTCGGTGGCGGGAACGCGCTGCACGCGGTGCACACCTGATTCAAACTTGAGCTTGCCAAAAACGCCATCGCCGGTCACCGAGGCGATAATTTCCTTGTAGCCGCCCATTTCGCCTTCGCTGACCGAGTTGATCTCGACCTTCCAGCCCTGCGATGACGCGAAGCGCGAATACATGCGGAACAGATCACCGGCGAAGATGGCGGCTTCGTCACCGCCGGTGCCAGCGCGCACTTCCAGAATGGCGGAGGCATTGACGTCCTTGTCCTGCGGCGCCAGCAACAACGCCACGCCGTGCTCAAGTTCCGGCAGGGTGGTTTTCAGCGCGTCCAGTTCTTCGGCGGCCAGCGGCGACAGATCCGGATCGTTGAGCGCCGCCATCTCTTCCAGTTCGGGCACCGACTGGCGCGCCTTCTGCAGACGGCTGACCGCGTCGAAAACCGGCTTCAGTTCCGAGTGCTCCTTGGACAGTTTGACGATCTCAGCGCCATCGGTCACCAACTCCATGCGCGCTTCGATCATGTGGAAGCGGTCCATAACCTGGGCAAGCTTGGCATCGGGAAGGTGTATCAAGGCGTTATACTCATGAAAGGCCAGATGATGGCGGCCAGAAGGTTACGGAATGTGCGGCCTGACTAGACCTATTTAGGGAAGGTTTCAATAAAGCTCTGCCTACGCTCCAAAACTTCCTGCAAGGCGGCGATGCGCGGCGCAAGCGATCGCCAGTCGAGATCACCGAGGCGGAAGTCGCAAAAGGTTGCGGCCACGCCGAGACTTAAACTGCCCATATCGAAAACATCCGCCTCCGGACATAGCGTATCGGCCACTCCAAAGGCGCGCCTGAGATTGCCTTGCCAGCGTTCCAGCCAATAGGGCGAGCGCTCGCTTTCCGGGCGACGGTTTTCATAGACGATCTTCGCCATCATTTCGTTCAGGGCCGAGGCGGCGGTTTCCGCCCGCCGCACCTGCCAGTAGGCATCAGTCCCCGCCGCCGGCAACAGGCAGGGACCGCTGCCCTGCGTATCCAGCCAGGCGCTGATCAGCCCGCTGTCGGTCCAGGCCACACCGTTGTCATCGATCAGGGCCGGTATCTGCGACAGCGGGTTGGCCGCGACCAGATCGGGCGCCGCCTCGACCGGAATGCGCGCGATTTCCTCGACAAGATCCGCCAATCCCTTTTCGCGCACCACAATGCGTACCTTGCGGGCAAAGACAGAGGTCGAACTTATAAACAGTTTCATCTGAGCCATGTCCGTTAAGATTTACCTTTGTTTTACCTGACGCGCAAAGCCTTATACGTCAAGGACAAAGCGCCACATTTATCCACAATGCGCGGCACAGAAATCTTAACAACCGTTTAAATAAAAAAGGCATTTGTTTGCCTTAATTTAAGATGTCTCCGGTATCATACGAAACATAAAGTAACTTTATCTCAGAACGAGAACCTGGTGAAACGTACTTCGAGTGAACTAAAACTGCTCGCGCCCATGGCCTTGATTGTCGTGGTGGCCGTCTGTGCTTTGGTGGGCAGTCTGTGGATCTGGGCCGAACAGGCCGACAAGATGTCGCGGACCCGCGAAGAGAAACTCGTCATGCTGGGTCTTGACCAGATGGCAGATGATCATGCCCAGCTCATGACCCCCATCACCATATGGGGTGAAGCGGTCAAGAGAACCTCTGTCGAATACGATGAAAAATGGGTCTCCAACAATATTGGCAAGTATTTCGAAAACTTTCTCAATTTCGAATCCAATCTTTTGCTCAATGGCGATGATCAGCCGGTCTTCGCCTACCGGAAAGGCCACAAGGCCGATCCCGCCGAATTCGCGGCCATGGCCGCTCAGACCCGCAGCCTGGTCAAAAACCTGCGCGCCGATTTCAATGAGCGACGCCTGAGTAACAAGCCTTACAACACAAACAGCAATCACATTGGCAAGCTGATGGCGATCAACGGGCGCATCTATATTGTGGGCGCCAGCCTGCTGCTGCCCGACGACCAGACCTCGCCACTGTTGAAATATACCCCCTTTGCCGCGATCGGCACGCATGAGCTTTCCAGTGAAGAACTGATTGTTCTGTCGCAGCGCTATATGGTGTCGAACATCACCTTGCTGCGCCCCGGCCAGATCAAGGCACCCGGCTCGGCATCCGTCGCTTTCCGTGATGATCGTGGCAAGGTGCTGGCCGAACTGACGTGGATGCCCGATACCCCCGGCCACACCCTCTTTATCCGGACCCTCGGCCCCGTGCTGATGATTTCGCTCGGCCTCGGCCTCATCGCTATTGTGCTGCTGCACCAGAGCCAGCGCGCCGCGCAAGGCCTGATTGCCTCGGAAGCCAAGGCCAAGCACATGGCCCTGCACGATAACCTGACGGGTCTGCCCAACCGCACCCTGTTCGCTGATCGCCTCAAGCAGGCCAATGAACGCCTCAAACGGCAGGGCGGCAATGTCGCCGTCATGTGCATCGGGCTCGATCGCTTCAAAGACGTCAACGATACGCTCGGCCATCTGGCTGGCGACGAACTGATCCGCAAAAATGCGCAAAAGATCAGCAGCATGATCCGTTCCGGCGACACCCTGGCGCGTCTGGGCGGCGATGAGTTCGTGATCATCCAGACGGATACCGATGGCGGCAGCGCGGCGTCGCTGGCCAAGCGCGTGCTCGAAGGCCTCACCGGCACGGTCAGCCTCGAATCCGGCCAGGTGTTCTCGTCCTGCTCGATCGGCGTCACCCTGCTGCACGATGGCGACATCGAACCCGCCGAAGCCCTGCGTCAGGCCGACCTCGCCCTCTATCGCGCGAAGGATTCCGGCCGCGGCCAGTATGCCTTCTTTGAAGTCGAGATGGACGCTACCATCAAGCTGCGCAAGACGCTGGAAACCGGCCTGCGCGAAGCCGTGCACGTCGAAGACATCGAGGTCGTCTACCAGCCGCAGGTCGATCATTTCGGCCATATCGTCGGCGTCGAGGCTCTGTGCCGCTGGACGCACCCCACGCGTGGCCCCGTCTCGCCGGCCTATTTCATTCCTCTGGCCGAAGAGTGCGGTCTGATGAACGAACTGGGCACGTTGGTGATGCGCCGCGCCATGCAGGACAGCCATCGCTGGCCGGGCCTCAAGGTGGCGGTCAATGTGTCGGCCACCCAAATGCGCTGCAATACCTTCGTCAATCATATCAAAGATTTGCTGCAGGAGACCGGCACCTCGGCGCAGCAGATCGAGATCGAAATCACCGAAGGCGTGTTGCTCAACGACGACAACTCGACCCAGATGATCCTGCGTGACCTGCGCCATATGGGCTTCACCATCGCGCTCGACGATTTCGGCACCGGTTATTCGTCGCTCGGTTACCTGAGCCGTTACCCGGTCGACAAGATCAAGATCGACCGTTCATTCGTGTCAAACCTGGGCGTCGATCCGGAAGCCGAGGCGGTCATCCGCGCCATCGTCAAGCTGTCGAAGGCGCTGAACCTGAACATCATCGCCGAAGGCGTCGAAACCCGCGCTCAAAAGAACATCCTGCGCCAGACGGGCTGCAACATCATCCAGGGCTATCTGTTCTCGAAGCCGGTGGCCCCCGCCGCCATCGATGAGATGATGAAAAAAGAGCGCAAGCTGGCTATCGATGACGATGAGGTCTACGTGCCACCGAAAATCGCCAAGATGACGCCGAGAATGTAGTTACAACTTCTCGGCGTGGTCCTCAACCATGCCGACAATATGCTCGATCATGTCGGCATTGCTCAGCTTGTGATCCGGCTTGCCGCCAACATAGACCATGCCGGCCCCTGCCCCGCCGCCGGTAAAGCCGACATCGGTATAGAGCGCCTCGCCCGGACCATTGACGACACAGCCGATAATCGACAGCGACATCGGCTTGGCGATATGGGCAAGCCGCTCTTCCAGCTTGGCCACCGTCTCGATGACGTTAAAACCCTGACGCGCGCAGGACGGACAGGCGATGATATTGACGCCGCGATGGCGCAGACCGAGCGATTTCAGCAGATCGAACCCGACCTTGATTTCCTCGACCGGATCGGCGGCCAGCGACACCCGCAGCGTATCGCCGATACCGGCCCACAGCAGATTGCCAAGGCCGATAGCCGAGCGGATGGTGCCGCTGCGCAGCGGCCCCGCCTCGGTGACGCCGATGTGCAAAGGGCAATCGATGGCATCGGCAAGCTGGTTATAGGCCGCCACGGTCAGGAAGACGTCTGACGCCTTAACCGAAATCTTGAATTCGTGGAAATCGTGGTCGCGCAGGATATTGGCGTGGTAAAGGGCGCTCTCGACCATGGCTTCGGGGCACGGCTCGCCGTACTTTTCCATCAGGTCTTTTTCAAGCGAGCCGGCATTGACGCCGATGCGCATCGAGCAGCCGTAATCCTTGGCGGCCTGAATGACCTCTTTGACGCGATCGGCCGAACCGATATTGCCCGGATTGATGCGCAGGCAGGCGGCGCCGGCCTTGGCGGCCTCAATGGCGCGCTTGTAGTGGAAGTGGATATCCGCCACGATCGGCACATTGGCATTTTCGACGATCGTCTTGAGCGCGTGGGTCGAATTCGACGTCCGGGCACGACACGCGCACGATATCGGCGCCGGCCTCTTCCATGGCCGCGATCTGGCGCAAGGTCGCCTGCGGATCGGACGTCAGGGTGTTGGTCATGGATTGCACCGTGATCGGCGCATTACCGCCGACGGCCACCTTGCCCACCATGATCTGACGGCTCTTTCGGCGCTCAATGGCGCGCCACGGCCTCACATGGGTGTGGTTACGGTCGTCAGGATGATGGGAATCCATAGGTAAGCTCTTTTATATCGCGATGTTCATCGCGCGCTCAAGCGCCGCGAGGCTCCTCGCAACGGCTCGGGCGCACATATACCAGTTACTGGGCGTGCTTGCCGGCTTGCAGCCGGAAATTCTTATATCAGCACGCGGGCCTCACGTCACAACCGTATTTTCAAATAATATTACGGTTGGCTGACGGATGCCGATGCCGCAGCAGAGGACGGTTCCGCAGGCGCAGGCACAGCCGCCGGTCGCTGACTCGGCAGGTAGGGAATAGGCCCGCTCGGCTTGTTAGCCGTGAGGGGGGCGATCCTTGTTTGAGTAGTGGCCACGGGCGCACCCACCACCTGTCCGGCCTGGGCCTGACGCTGATCGAGCACGCTCGAAAGCTGGGCGGCACGGGCATTGAGCTTGCCGACCGGCGTCACCACCGCCTCCATGGCGCCGGCATATTCGCCGTTATAATAGATCTCAAAGGCGTTGATATCGGAGACATCGATGAGCAGGTTCTGCTGATCGGCGGCCGGCAGGCGATAGGCCTCACCGGCGCCGATCGAATGCGCGAAATAGACCGTACCCTCCGGGCTGCGCACCACCAGATTGACCGTCTTGGTGGCCTGCAGGGTGACCGACGAATTTTCCGGCGGCGCCCCATAGATCGCCCCGCGCGGATTAAACGCCTTGCGCATCTGCAGCACATCCGACACCGGCACCGGCGCGGCCGAACTGGAATTTCTCGCCGCTTCGATCGAGGCAAAACCTTCCTCTAAACCCGGGGTCACGTAGGGGGCCGGTACATCCTGATCTCGCGGTGCCGGCAGGGGCTGCGACACGAAGATCGTCCCGTTGAGCATGTTGGGCACACCCTGCGCCCACGACGCATTGCCGAACGCCGCCTCATGCTCACGATGGCCAAAGCTCAGATTCGGCTGGCGCTGCACCACATTCCAGATCACCACCGCCGCCACCAGGCTAAGCGCCGCCCCGATATAGAGCCGGTAGTTGGGTTTCACGTCTTCGAGCGAGGCACCAGACGGCGCATGGAGACGCACGCTGGCGTCGGTGACCTCGCGCTTGTACATATCGGCCAGGGTCTCTTCATCGAGCCCCAGCGCCTTGGCATAGGCCTTGACGTAGCCGATGGCGAAGGCGCGCGGCGGCAGCACATCATAGGCCGCCTGCTCGAAGGCTTCGAGATAGGCACGGCGCACGCGGGTGATATCCGACACCTTGTCGAGCGACAACCCCATGGATTCGCGCGTCGTCCTGAGAATTTCCGCCAGGTCGAAACGGTCGGGCAAGCGACCGTCGACCGAGGTCAGGGCCGGTGACGCACCGCGATAGAGCCCCTGATAGGGCTCATCCTCAATGATGTTCAGCGGATCGGGCGTACTCATGGTTTTCCTGCACGGGAGCGTCACGAACCAAACCATAGGCCCGGTGATTAATCAACAGTGACATGGCGTTAAGCGCCACACATATAACGCAATTTTTGGTGTTTGATATCACGCCCAAGTCGGTTTATGACAAGGCCTCCTTAGATTGAATCTGGAATATCCCGTCATGCCCGCAGCCTTCGACGATTTGTATATCGGCCAGAGCGTTTCCATCGGCGCAGGTGTCATATCCGAAGAGGAACTGGCGGCCTTCTGCAAATCCTACGCGCCAAGCTGGGACCCGGCCGATGGCGTGCCCGACGCGCTTTTGTTCGCCCTGTGGTCGAAGCTGGAAACCGAAGCCGCGTCGAACTGGCCGCAAACCAAGCGCCTGGCGGTCGATGCCTTGCGCTGGTCGCGCAATCCGCCGCCAGGCGAACTCTTGCGCGGTCGCCTGACCGTCATGGGCAAGGATGCCGTGGGCGATACCAAGGGCGTGGTCATTGCGCAGAACGACGTGCTCGATGAAGCCGGTCGTCTGGTGTTTTCCTGCCTGACGCGGTCGGTGTTTCAAAGGCTGCCGAAGGCGCCTGTGGAATAGTCCTTACGACTTAGCCATCCGCTCGAAACCATAAAAAAAGCTCCGGACTTTCATCCGGAGCTTTTTCATTTCACGAAGCCATAAAGCTTAGTTGGCGACCGGCGCCGCGGCGTTGCGCTCAATCGTCATGGCGATCAGCTTGTCCCAGGCCAGAAGGGAGTTCAGGTGGGCGTAGATGTGGGTCAGGGCGCCGTTGTCGCGAAGTTCGACCAGTTTGTCGCCGGACAGTTCGCCCAGCTTCTTCTCGTCGACTGCGAAGTATTCGGCGATCTTTTGCGGCTCACCCGGCGTACCGTCCGGATTTTGCGGGCGATAAAGGGTTTCGCGTGCAGCCAGCAGGTCCAGTTCGCGCAGGAGACCCACGAAGGACTCCGTGCGACGGCGCTCGTTTTCGAAATCCGAACAGAACTGCATGGCGTTCTCGACGTAAGGCGTGGCCTTGCCGTTTTCAAAGAAGGGCACGTCTGGGTTGGAGGCAGCCACCATGGCAGCGCCGGTATCGACGCACAGGATCATGCGCTCCTGGCCTTCGTCATTGGCGAAGACGAACGGATAGCGGCGGGCGAAGGCCGGCAGGTAGGCGTCGGGCTTGAAGCTGCCTTCAGCCGACACGAACACGTTCTGGCCGGCGGAAAGGCCCATGGCTGCGACCGGCATGTAGTTTTCACCGATGAAGACGATCGGGAAGCTTAAGGAAGCCGCCGGGAATTCGGCCACGGTCAGCGGCACAACATTGGTTTCAGCCACGAAGCCATGCGGCGACGAGATCGCTTTGATACCCATGGCGGCGTGAGCTTCAGGGCTCAGCGGTTCAGGGGATTTGTAGAAAAGGACGTTTCCGGTGAGCGTCGCATCGTTGGTTTGTTCTTGTGCCATGGTCGCTTTACTAGAGGGCTGGAGTAAAAAGGAACTTCGCTTCTAGCCCAACGGATTGTTTCCGGCAAGCGCCGTGACTGTATAGGCGAGCGGGCCGGTATTTTTTCTGTTTTCGGCGTGTGTCTGTACCGTTTTGGGGCGGAGGAAGGCGTGTGCTTCCCCTCGCCTCTCTACGATCAGAAGTTATAGACCAGACCGACGCGCAGGTTGCGACCCGGCTCGACCACCGCATCCTTGGTCGACGAAGTGGCTTCTCGCATCTCGACGTCGCCCAGATTACGCACCTCAGCGAACAGCGACACGTTCGGGGTTTCCGGCAGCTTGTAGGAGGTGAAGACATTGACCGTGGTATAGCCCTCAGTCGCCGTCTCGAAGGTGCCCAGGCGCGATTTACGCGCATCGACCGTGCGAACCTCGGCGTAGGAAGCCCACGCGCCGCCCTTGCTTTCCAGCTTGAGTGTCAGGGCCTGCGGCGGGATACGCACCACAGGTCCAATGTCGGTGTCGCCATGGGTATAGTCATAGGCGAGGTTCAGGTTGAAGGCCTGTCCCCAGCGCTGGCCCAGACGCGCATTGCCCTCCAGTTCGAGACCGTAGATATCGGCATTGGTCTGGACGTACTGGAAGACCGGCATGTCGTCCTCGGTCGTGCCTGTGTCGCGCAGGTCGATGAAATTGTCGAAGTGGCTGGTGTAGACATGGGCATCCAGGCTGAAGCGCTGGTTTTCCGACGACATCAGGTGACCCGTCAGTTCCAGGCTGTAGCCGACCTCGGTTTTGAAATCGGGATTGCCGATGATGAACTGTCCGGTGGCGGCATGCGGGCCATTGGCCAGCAGTTCGACATCAGCCGGTGCGCGTTCGGACCGCGTCAGGCTCAGCCCAACAAAGGTGTGCGCCGACGGGCGATAGAAGCTGCCGAGCGAGGCCGACACGGTATCAAAATCGCGATCAAAGCCGGTTTCGTTCGAGGTGATCGAGGTCTGATCGACCCGCGCGCCGCCTTCGACGCCCCACTGACCGGAATCGTAGCGATACTGGCTGAACAGACCGTTCTGCTTGGTGGTGGTCGAGGGCACGAAGGCCTCTTCGCCGATGGCCTCGAAATCGCGCTTCAGGGCGCTGATGCCGACCGTGCCGCTGACCTTACCCTGGCCGTCACGCACCAGGGCGGCGCGGAACTCCTCGCCTTTCGACAGGAACTGCGTACCGATATCAGCGCCTTCATATTCGGCATGGTTATAGTCGGAATAGCCGGCCGACGCATCCAGGCGGTTGAATCCGAGCCAGTTGAGATTGATACCGGCGCGGGCGTCCCAGCGCTCCTGGTGCAGCTTGATATTGACGTCCTGCTCGATGGCCGTGCCGTAGGTGTAGTCGGTATCCTTGTAGCTGACGCCGGCAAAGCCAAAATCACCGACATAGGAGACGCCAGCCCCGATATTGCGCATGTCCTGCGCCGAATTGGTCTGCTTGCTGCGCGTGTCAGGCGCCTCACCGGCGGCCTCGCTGTAGCTCAGAAGCTGCGGCGGCACCGGGGTGTTGTAGTCCTTGGTCTTGTGATCGAAGGCATCGAAGGTGAAGATCCACGGCCCCTTGCCGGCCTTGATATTGAAAGCGCCCTGCAGTCCCTCGTCAACTGTCGAGCCCTGCAGCGCGACGGTGCCCTCATAGCCCTTGGCCGGCGCTTGCGTCGGAATACGATCATCGATGACGTTGACCACGCCACCGATAGCGTTACCGCCATATGCGAGCGCCGACGGTCCGCGGAGCACTTCGATACGGCGGGCTTCGGTCGGGTCGCTCGGCACGGCGTGATCCTGCGACAGGGCCGACACATCGACCATGCCCATGCCGTTGTTCAGCACCAGGACGCGGAAGCCTTCGAGGCCGCGGATAATCGGACGGCTGGCGCCAGGCGAAAAGCTCGATGAACGGATGCCCGGCAGGTAGGCCAGCATGTCGCCCAGCCCTTGCGCCGGCTTCTGGTCGATCTGGTCGCGCGTCAGGATATCGACGTGCGACATCAGCGCGTCCTTGTTGATCTTGTAGCCCGAGCCGGTGATGACCACCTCTGTCGGCTTATCGTTAGCGGGGGCGGCATCCTGAGCGTGAGCAGTGCTGCTGAGCGCCAGAAGGGAAAAGCTGCCTAGAAGAAGGGTTTTGTAAGCGGACATGCGGAGACCTCAGATCATGACCAGAATGGTGCGATGCGGCATTTGTTATGTAATAATATAACTTAGGTCAAGCCGAATGTTATACCATTACGCACCATTATGTCGTTTTTCTGCGATGACTTGCGAAATGGCACGAGTCCTCTTACCTTAATCAGCATGAGCCACGCTTGCGAACACACACACGATCACGACCATCACCTTAAGTCCGACGCCCGTGCGGTCAGGCTTGAGGAAGCTCAGGCCCTGTGTGTAGAGGCCGGTGAGCGCATGACGTCGTCGCGCCTGCGCACCTATGAATTGATCCTTGAGGCCAATGCGCCGATCAAGGCCTATGATGTCATCGATCGCTTCCATCCCGATGGCGCGGCCAAGCCCCCTACCGTCTATCGCGCGCTCAGCTTTCTGGAGCAGATGGGCCTGATCCACCGCATCGAAAGCCTCAACGCCTTCGTGGCCTGTGATACCCATGATCGGCACTCTCGTTTTGGGCACACAGCCGGCTTCCTGTTGTGCGAATGTTGCGGCCAGAGCGAGGAAATCGCCATTCCTAATGTGCTGGAAATCAAGGCCAGCGCCGCCAAGACCGGCTTCAAGGTCAATCACATCACGCTGGAAGCGCGCGGCCTGTGCAACGCCTGCCAGGCCAACCGTTAGGCTGAGGGCAGCCCGCCACCAGACCGCCCACCTCGACACGCCCTAAATCCAGCGCTTATTCTTGAAAAGACCAAGTAGCGCGACCGTGATCAGCACCATGATGACGCACACCGTCTCAAAGGCGTATTTCTGGTGCAGGAACGGCATGACATCGAAATTCATGCCGTAGATGCTGGCGATCAGGGTCAGCGGCATGAAGATGACCGACACGATCGAAATCACCTTGACGATCAGGTTCTGCTCGACATTGATCAGGCCCAGCGCCGCATCAAGCAGGAAGGCGATATTGCCCGACACATAGGTGGCGTGATCGCTCAGCGAGGCGACATCCTGACTCATCGTAAGCAGGCGGTCGTGATAATCACGCAGGCCGGCGCTGTTTTTCACCCCCACCACCGGACGTTCAAGCCCCGCCGCGAAAACCGTCAGCCGGGTTAGCGAGACCAGCGAATCGCAAATCTTGACGATATCGTTCTGCGCGCCGCCAAGACGGATCAGCACGTCTTCGAGCTTGGTCTTGCGCTTTGTGGTGAAGATCGATTTCGACAGTTCATCGATGCCGTGGCTCGTCTTCTCGATCAGGTCGGCGGTGCGGTCGATGATGATATCAAGCAGGTTGAGAAAGGTGGTCGGTCCGTCGACGCACATCGCAGGCTGCTTCTCGATGTGATCGCTGAAGATCTTGAAAGACGCCGGCTGGATATAGCGGATGGTGACCAGACGCCCCCCCACCAGCACAAAGGTGACAGGCCCGGACTGAAGCTGTGCCTCGCCGCCGAAAAAGGCGACCTGCGCGGTCATGAAGGCCGCGCCATCTTCCAGATAGAGCCGGCTCGACGCCTCGATTTCGGCCATGTCCTCGCGCGTCGGTAAAAAGACGCCGAGGTGACCTTCGAGGCGCAGTTCTTCATCGCGGGTTGGATTGTAAAGATCGAGCCATGTGACCGCAGGACTGAAACTTTCAGGTCCGGCGGTGACGTGATGTCCTTGTGTGTGCAGTGTCAGCACGGGTGCCCCTCGAACGACGTATGATCCGTTCTTTAGCCGGAAAGCCCGACGGGCGTAAAGTGGAGTTTAAGGCGAAGCTTACGAACGCAGCTTGGTGCGGACGTGCGACTTTTCCGAGCCCTTGGCCTTGGTCTTGCCCTTGGCGGAGGCCTTTTTTGCGACGGCTTTCTTGCCAGTGGCCTTCTCCGTCACCTTTTTCACCGGCTTGACGGCTTCGGGCTTGTCGGCATTGTCGGAATCAATCTGAGCCACCAGATCGGCGGCGGGCTTGCCCGAAACGTGCGCGGCGACAGTGACCGGCTTGACGCCTTGGAAGCCCTTGCTGTTGCCCGGCGAGAGCGCGGCCTTGAGATCGGCCGGCAGTTCGGCGGGCGTATTCGAATTCATGGCGATTTGCTGCGCCAGATGGGCAGCGGCGGGCGCCACGGTTTCAGGCTGCGCGATGGTAGTGACCTTGTCACCCATGCGAACCTGTGTGGGGTCCTGATAGATGAAGCCATAGGTCGGATAGACGGTGGTGCCGAGATCATTCGACGGACCGTACCATACCTTGACCTTGGACCAGTCACCCGAATTCCGACACATCCATCACGTTGACATTATCTTCAACCTGACCACGGCGGCCATTGATCGGCGACCAGTTGGCGTGGGTGACCTGGATATAGCGATCGGTGATGATCTGCGAAACGACGGCGACATGGCCGCGGCTCATCTTGCCCTGGGCCTTGAACACGAGCACGGCACCGGGCTTAGGGCGAGAGCCTTCTTCATAACGGTTGGTCGCCTTGCCCCACCACGTCCAGGCGTCGCCGAAAATCTGCATGCCGGTGAACTGGCGGGCAAAGGTGACGCATTGAAGATAGGCGGAGTCGGCGGCGGACTTGTGTGCGACCTTGACAGCAGGGGCCTTGCCGGTTTTATGTGCTTTTTCCTTGGCTTCAACCGAGCCGACGGTGCACAGGGTAAGTAGGGCAAAAGCGAAAGCCGACACGGTTTTTTTCACGCAACACACTCATTGACTGTTAGTCCCGTGTCTTTTCTACAACAGAAAAATTAATTTTCAAATACCTTTTCGCCCCCTCGGGGCAAAAAATTAACCTTGTTTAACCCACGAATACGTGATCATTCCGTGAAGTCGTTCGCCATAGTGCCGCACAGTCTTGCGGAACGGACGCTCCACCAGATGGTGCGCCAGCATAGAAAGCGGCACCAGGGCCAGCAATCCGGCGAACCACCAGACAAACGGCAGAGCCCCGTGATCGGTGCCGAGGAGCGCGTTGGCACCCTTGAGATACACCCATTTCCACGGCACGTAGATCATATAGGTGGCGAAGGAGATCTCCCCGAGATAGACGAGAACTTTTCCTGACATCAGGCCCTTGCCATTTTGCCCCAAGCCGGAAATCGACAACACCAAGAGACCCAGAGCGATCACAATCAGGATATCCGACTGCGCGAAGCTCGCAGCCAGGATCACGGTCAGAAGCGCCATCGCCGTGCCGGCCTGAGCCACCCATGGTTTCGATACCGCGCCGGAACGCCAGGCCAGATAGAGCGCACTGCCATAGAGGAAGCTCGGCACGATTCGCAGCGCGCCCCACTGGAAGGTGGCGCGGGTCAGGCTGAAGCCAGCCAGGGCCGAAAAAGTGAGATTGAGCGCGATGAGAAACGCGATGGCCAGCGAAACCGCCAGAACCGGACGTTCGCGCAGGCGCCACGCCACAAAGGCCACGGCCGGAAAGACGAGATAGGCGAACCATTCGGCCGAAATCGACCACGAAGGATGGTTGAACGAAGCGGTCGGCGCCAGTCCCCAGGCCTGGGTCAGGGTCAGGTGCGCCGGCAGGGCGGCCCAGTTGGCGGCATTCTCATCGAGCGTCACGCCCTTGATCGCGGCAGCTGTGATCAGCAGGAGGGTAAACAGCAGGGTGGCAATATGCAGGGGATAAACCCGCGCCAGACGATGGATCGTGAACTGGCCGTATTTGAAACGTCCCTCGCCGTAGCTATCGAGATAGACATAAGAGAGGATGAAACCGGACAACACGAAGAACAGATCGACGCCGAGATACCCTTTATCGATCACGCCCAGACTGACATTACCGCTCAGTTCGTGAATATAGGTATAGAGCACCACCCAGAGGGCTGCGAAAAAGCGCAGCGATGTCAGAGGCTTCAGGTGATCGTTCATAACTCCGGCCTTCCCGCCGCCTCTTGCCCGAAAGAAGCGGAATTGTCTTGAAATTGGCGCCTCACAGGCGAACGGTAGGGTCCATGCAGGAAGTGTGCCGGAATTTGTTACATAAACGGTAAACGGACACAGAAAAGCCCTCCGGACACAGCGACCAGAGGGCTTTGCATGTCAAAACCGATGTAACGCCTACTTCTTCACCCAGGCGCCGTTGGCATCCTGATAATATTCACCGGCCTTCAGCTTCGGCACGATGACATTGGCATAGGCCGAAATGCCGGCGGCTTCGGACGAGACGCCGTTCTTGGCGGCGGCCTGACCATAGACGCTGCGGCGACCGGCATTGATTTCATCAACCGCGGCCTTGGTGGTGGCATCGCCACCGCCTGATACGAAGGCGAGGTAACCAGTATTGCCTTCCCCGACAACGCCCTTGCTCTTGGCGGCATCGACCAGCGCCTTGGACGCGGCGACATCGGCATAGGCGGGCGCGATCACGACGGCGCTGACCGCGACGACCGAGCCAGCCAGGGCGGCTGCGGTCAGGACGGCTTTCAGCAGAGAGGTCTTTTTCATAGCGTTTCTCACTTTCCCAGCATTTAGAACAGGTTCGGATTCTCTTGGATGAGCGCTTTCACGTCCTGATCCAGTTGAACCTTCACATTGACGTCGAGCTTGGCGTAGATTGGCGCCAGGTTGACGTTGACATTGACCGAGGGCGTGCAGGCCATCAGCGCGGACGCGCTAAAAACCAGAGCTGCCGCCGCAATCGCTTTTCTCATAAATGGCTCCCTCATAATCGAGCTGTAACTTTCCACGCTACGATAATGCCAGATATAGGCTGAACCGTGGCTGAACGGAAATGAGAATTTTCGCCGCGTGACTTTTCCGGTAAGTCTTGGGATGATGGCGCCATGCTACCCTCAGATACCCTGCCCGACACGCCGGTCACTGGTTCGATCGCGACGGCCTGAGAGATAATGTTGATGGCGACGTCTCCTTCTCCGATGTGGTCTATTTTACCGCCACCACCGTCACCACGGTCGGTTATGGCGATATCACGCCGGTTACCGACCGGGCGCGCATGTTCGATACCTTCGTCGTCACGCCGGTACGGCTTTTTATCTGGATAATCTTCTTCGGCACGGCCTATACTCTGGCCCTTAAGAGTACGTGGGAACAGATCAGGACACGCATGATCCGCAGGGGCCTCAAGGACCACATTATCATTTATGGTTATGGCGCCACCGGCGAGGCGGCCGTGGGCGAACTGCTGCGTCAGGGCGTCAAGCCCACCGGCATCGTCGTGGTCGATCAGAGTGCGGCGCGCATCACTGCCGCCGTGGAGCGCGGCGTCACCGGCATCGAGGGTGACGCCACCTACAACGCCACGCAGGAAGCGGCGCGCGTGAAAAGCGCGCGCGCCGTGATGGTTTGCACCCACCGCGACGATTCCACCGTGCTGATCGTGCTAAGCGCCCGCCAGATGAACGCGCAGGTGCCGATCAGCGCCACGGTCCGCGCCACGGAAAAC
The DNA here is from genome assembly GCF_964186625.1 of Asticcacaulis sp. MM231. Taxonomy (NCBI): domain Bacteria; kingdom Pseudomonadati; phylum Pseudomonadota; class Alphaproteobacteria; order Caulobacterales; family Caulobacteraceae; genus Asticcacaulis; species Asticcacaulis sp. MM231. The sequence continues at coordinate 785,105 of NZ_OZ075108.1, read as the reverse complement.
GAGGACCTGATCCGTCAGGCCGGCGCGACCAACATCATCAATCCGGTCAGCATGGCCGGCCATCTGCTGGCGCGCACCTCCGAAGGCCCGCATGTGGTCGATTGCATCGCCGACCTGGCCTCGGCCGATGGCAATGTGGTCCTGCGCGAACGCGAGGTCACCAGCGCCGAAGTCGGCCATCCGCTGAGCGGGCTGACCACCGGCAAGGGCCTGCGCATTTCACGCCACGGCAAGATCTACGGCTATTGGGAAAAGCCAGCGCAAACGCTTGAGGCCGGCGATGTTATTGTCGAGATCGCCCGCACGGATGCCACCGCTAAATCGGCATCAACGCAATAGGCTTGCCGAGTAGCGAAGATGTCGACTTGAAGCGGAGCGGCTGCCCATCCAGCACGGATAGGCTGCATCTTAAGATTTGGCGCTTTGAACGCTTAGCACCCGTTGCGAACTTGTAGAGGGTTTCATTGGTTCCAACCGAATGCTACTGTAGCCCTATGACAAAGGACGGCCGCCCTTCACGCTTGAATGACATTCGTCTCTTCGCGGGGAGCTATCACACCGACCTCAAAGGCTTTGAGGAGCAGGTCGCATTTGGACGCCGGCTCGCGTGGGCGGTCAATGCAGAGGGCGTAAGTGTCGGGGCCCACACTGCGTTATATGTGTACTTTGCACCCTCAATTGGTGACGGCGAAGTCATGGTTACCAGTCGCGGTGGGGAGTGGTGGCAGCGTTACGTAGACGTCGGGGTACCCGCTGAATTCCCTGGCGTCGATGCAACCGATCGAATTGAAAAGGGAATTGTTGATGCTGTATGCGCCTCGGCACCTCAAAAAACTGATTTGATCAGGCAAACGGCAGCAATCGTCTCCCGTGAAGGCGATCGACTTCGCTTCTTGCAAAAAAGGCGCAACACGCGGAAATACATTGTCGAGGTCACGTCCACGATCGTGGCATGGCCAGCGGCATCACTGCTTTTTGTATCACTGACGGAAAAGGCGACTGGCAAATACTTTGAAGCGCCTCCTGCCACAGTTTCTTTCTACGATGATGCTCGTCGTCTTTCGGGCGCAATAAAGATCACAAACATTGGCGCGACAGTCGAGCCTAAGACATCTGTAGCCGCGCAAGTTGCATCGCTACATCAAGGCGGAGATTTGTGTTGGGCAATTGATGACTTTCAACCAGCGACGCGCCCCGTAGTCATCGATGGCTTGTCTTTACGATAGGTCTCATACGGCAAAATCGGCAGCGTGGAGGCCCATTATGAGCAAGTTTGTCCTGGAAATGAACGTCTCGCTTGATGGCTATGTCGACGATCTCGGCAGCAACCTGGTTATGGGGCCGCCAAGTCAGAAGCACTTCCAGTACTGGATCGAGACCATACAGGGCTATACCGGCAGTCTCTACGGCCGGCGCATGTACGAGGTCATGCGCTACTGGGACGAGGATCGCCCGGAGTGGGATGAGCCGCTACGTACATTCGCCATCGCCTGGCGCAAACTGCCGAAATGGGTTGTCTCCCGCACGCTCGCTGATCTCGGCCCGAACACCACGCTCATTTCCGGCGATATCGAGGCGAAAGTTCGTGAGCTAAAGGCGCGCAACGACGGGACGATGAGCGTCTCCGGTCCGGAACTCGCCGGCCTGATGACCCAGCTTGGCCTGATCGATGAATACCGCCTCCACCTGCGTCCCTTTGTGCTCGGCCAGGGCAAGCCGTTTTTCCACGAGAGCCGCCCGCCCCTTCACCTGGCATCCAACACGCTGATTGATGACGAAACCCTTCACCTGGTCTATGTGCCGGCCTAACCGAATCTGACCTTAGATATGAGCACCGTGTCACGGTGCACCGTCATCAGAGTTATTGCGGCTTTTGTGCCGTTCTTAAATTAATATTCGTCAGATCATTGAGCATCTCATCAAGATTAATAGGCATTTCCAGATAAAGCTCGACCGGTGTCCTGGAGGGCAATGTGATCGGCTTCTGCAACCACTTGCCACTGATATAGTCGAACAGGCTGATATTCGCCTTTTGTTGATGCGGCGGGTCGAAATAGCCTTTGATGTGAAAATTGATATTCAGAATGAGGTCGTCCCGGGAATTGAGACGTGCGTCGAGCTGATCGTATGTGACATATTCCATCGCCTGATAGGCCAGATCCTGGAAGGGGTTGAAGGCCGGATCGGCGGCGGCGGCGGCTTGTGCATTCTTCGCAGCTAAGGCGGCGGTAGCGCTCGGTGCATCGCTCGTGACCGTACCTGTGGCCGTGTTTACACCCGTCACTGCCGTGCGATAAATTGATATTTGTCCCGGCGCATCCGATTGCATCGTGCCGTCAACGAATTTGAGGTGGCCCTGATCATAGACAAAAGGCAGATGGCCCGTCATATGCCCCTTGAAGCTCATGCTCTTGTTCAGACTTGTCGACGCGACAACCGCGCCGAAATCAAGACCATCAAAAGCCAGCACGCCCTTAATGGGGGCCTTGGCGTCAAAATAGATATCCGTCGGCTCCAGCCTGACCTGACCGCCAGGGCTTTCCACCGTGGCCCTTTCAAGCGTGAGATGGTCGCCAAGTATTTGCAGGCTCAAATCAAGATCGGTGAGCGGGATGCCTAATTCTGTTCGCGCCAAATGTATCTTCTGGCCAGGCAGAGAATGTAAAGGCGCCAGCGAATCGAACCTTATCTGACCGGTCAGGCCTTGCGAGGCCCCGGTGGAGCCGAAGAAACTCATGCCCACGCCGTAGGGAGCATGTTCGGTAGCCGCGACAAAATCATTCACGCCGATGGTCAGCACCCCATCGCTGGAACTGCTTGTCTTTGTCCAGTTGAAAGCCCCCTCAAAACTCATCGGCCCCGTGACATTACGGCTGAAAATCGCAGCCATCGGCGGTGACAGGTAGATCGGTTGCAGGCCATCAGGTACAAAATTCAGGTCGAGCGTCTTGAACGACAGGGCGCCCGCACCACTGGCAACATCATTGTCGAGATGGATTGCCACGATCCGCAATGGCTTGCCATCCGCGCCCTTGGTGCTTGGCGTGGCAGCGAAGAAACGACCGGTCAGGGCTTTCCGGTCCTGGCCGATGGTGCCGGATAGCAGCAGCGGATTGAAGCGCGTTGCGTCTTCGGGGACGCCGTCGCTCACCGTCGAGGTGGCCAGATCGGCCTTGAAACCAACACCATCCGCCAGAGCATAGGCCTCAAACGTCCCCTGCCCGCCTTTTAAGCCTACCACTTCGTTCGGCGCGGTCAGGGCGAGATCGCTAAACGCACCGCTGGCCCGCCAGGCATTGGGCGTAAAGACGAGGAAGGTCTTGCCGTTCTGACGCAGGGTGGCGGAAAGGTTCTCGACATGATCACCCAGTTCGGCCGATTGGGCACTGAAATGCGCCTCCTTATCGAGCGTGGCACTTATGCCGCCGCCGTTCAGCAAGGTGAAGCGCCCGTGGCCATCGAACTTGATACCGCTCACCGGATCGAAATTGAACTGCGCCGCCAGACTATACTTACCGGCCGCCACATTCCCCGACGCCGGTCCGAGATTATCGACCGCCAGCGCGATCTGCGGCAGGTCAGGGCCGCTTAGCGCCAGTCCGAAAGCGCCGCTATTGGTATTGGAATAGACCGGCTTTGTGGCATGCGGTGCCAGCGTCACCTTGCCGCCGCCCTTCAGGCCCGCTTCAGCGCCCTGCATCCGCACCGCCACCAGCGGGGTTACATCCGGGCTATCGCCGCTGACGGCCACGTTCAGGGCTTTAACGCGCAAGGAGAAACGATCCAGCGCGCGATCGAGCGCGATGATGGCGTCAGGCCCCGGATCAAGCGGCACACCCGGCTTTGGCGGGACTTTTGCGGCTTCAATGCGCGCCTGCGCCCGATCACGCGCCATGGCATTCAGACCACGGTAACGGGCATTATTACTGGCGATATTGCTCTTAAGCGTGACATTCCACGGGCCAGCGTCGCCGCCCGCCTTTGCGCCGCCTTCCAGCGAGGCCATGGTCTGATCCAGCGACACATCGCCGGTTGCCAGATGCCCAAGCGCCATGTCGCCGCTAAAGGTCGCCCTGGCGCCATCAGCATCGGACGCCACGGCCAGTTCGCCAAGGTCGATATGCGCCGCTTTCAGCAGAAGGTCGCCCTGTTGCAGCCGACCGACATCGCCCCTGACCGGGCCGGTCAGATTGAAGGCCAGGCCGGTTTCGCTGGAAAAGCCGGTATTGAGCTGGAGATCGCGGCCTTCGATACTGGCCGTATCGATCTGCATATCGCCGGCATGGAAGCTATCAGCGCTGGAGGTGACATTCGCGGCGCCGGAATAGGCGCTGCCCTTTTCGTTGGTTTTGAGCTGGCCATCGAGTTGCAGGTGGGCCTTGAAAGAGCTGGCGTGCAGGCCAGGATTTCGTACCTCGTCGGCGCGCAGATCGAAAACCGCCGCCGTCGGGCCGCTAAAAGCCTCGTACATCGATTTGGCATGGCGATAGGGCAGATAGGCGTCGAGTTCCAGGACGATGTTCTGGCCGTAGAAACGTTCTTCCTCCGCGCCGATCGTCTCGACCAGATTGCCGGCAGCCTTCACCGTCCAGTTGTCACCGGTCATGTGGGCCTGAACGTGGAGTTGATCGCCGTTCTTGCCGGTGTTGACCGAACGGGCGGTGATGCGGCCTTCGTGCAGATCACCGACACCGAGCTTGCCCGTCAGGTGCGTCTTTGGCAGGCGCAGATCGAGCATGGCGAGCTGGCCATTATGCAAACTGATACCACCGCGTCCGGTCAGTTTGCCGTAATCGCTGTCCACCGTCACGGTGGCATCCTCAATGAGAATATCGCGTGGCAGCGGGGCATTGGAGGGGGGCGCCGACAGGGCGTCCTGCACGATCTTGTCGAGCGTGCCGAAATTCAGCTTGCCGTCCTTGATCGAAAACGCCAGCACCGGCTTGACGAGGTGAATACGCTCGACGCGCGCCAGCGGCAGCCCGCCACCGGCAAAGAGATTGAGGCCATAATCGACGTCGAAACGGCCGATGCTCATGTTCGGATTTTTGCCGTCACGGATCAGCACCGCGCCGGACACATGGTTCAGCGAAAAAGCGTCAAGCTTGATATCGGCCGACACGCCCTGCCCCTTGAGCCAGGATTCGGCGACGGACTCGGCGATCTCCTTGCGCGCCACCACGACAGCGATACCGAGCGCTGCGGCACCGCACAGGGTGAACCACACCCAGCCCGGCAGCCCCGCGCCAGACTTTTTGGCCGGCGGCTTGCCACCCGGCCCGGCAGGGCGACGCCCCGGCAGGCCGATAGCATCGTGATCTTCTGGCCCATCATCACCGGCGCCATCGATCCCCGTCGGACGCGAAAAGCTGTCACCGCCGCTCATATGCACCGGGAACCACAGAGCTTCTTCGTCTGCCGCAGAAAGAGAAGGATGGGAAAAGGCAGTCATTCAGGAAATCTTGGACGCTTCTGCAAAGGCTTGGGCCGGGCATTTTCCCCGTTCGCGTACAGTATCATGCAAATCTCTTAAAAAATGTGGAGCCGATGACATTTTGTTTTATCCCTTTTGACACAGTCTAGGGCAGGTTTTAGCCCAAAATCCGGCGAACGCGTGATGCGCGCTCCCTTTTTGCCCCTTGGATGGATTTATGACGGTTTTCCACAGTTTATGAAGACCTTATGAACACAACACCCGAGACGCGAATTTGTCCATTCGCGACATTAATTTTTCATTAACCTGTTTGTAAGCAGGATTTTAAGGATAATAGACTAAATCCACGGGTCACAAGGATCCGTGACGGGGCAAAAACGTGCCTCATTTTCGCCTTATTTAGGCGTAAGCAGAGCCTTCCACATTGTTAAGACTCAGCCCATGGTGCCATTCATCACGAGTCTTGCCTGAAACCGTAGCCTTAGGCTTGCGAAAAACTGAGTATCCGGCCGCTCATAGCTTCGAGGGCCATATCGACAGGGGGCGAACCTTTACGCCCTTCGCTTAACAGGACGAATACGCGTACATGGCTCAACTTGACCCCCGCCGGCAGCCCGTCAGACTTACGCCCATGGTTTTTGCCCTGGCGACGGCGCTGACGGTCGGCACGCTTCTGTGGAAGATGGTGCAGCCGATGCAGGGTATGGGCGCGCCCATGGACCCCGCCGCCGCCATGGCGCTGGAAACGCAAGCCTATGCCGAAGCCGCCGCGCGTCCCGGTTACAGCCAGCCCATCGACATGCCGATCTCGCTGCGCGCCGGTGAAACACTCGATCAGGCCGTCACCCGTATGGGCGTGAAGCCCGATGAAGCCAAGGCAGCCATCAAGCTTCTGTCCCACTCCTTCAATATCACCAATATCAAGGCCGGCCTCAGCTTGGAGGCCGCCATAGCCAAGCCGATCAGCGGCGAGGGTGACGCCCAGCTTCTGGGCCTGACCGTCCGCACCGGCCCCGCCAAGCAACTGACCCTGACCAAGGACCGCGACGGCGTCATGCGCCTGCGCGCGCTGGAAGAGTCGGTACGCGATGAGCGCCGCGTCGCGATCGGTACCATTGATGGCTCCCTGTTCACCTCGGCCGCGGCGCTCGGCGCCACCCCGACGCTGACCGCGCAGGTCGTCAAGCTGTTCGCCCACAAGCTCGATTTCGAGCGCGATATCCAGTCGGGCGACACTTTCAAGATGGTGTTCGACCGCAAGGTCACCGAAAGCGGCCGTACGGTCGAGGCAGGCAATCTGCTGTATGCCGAGATCGAGGCTAAGGGCGGCGTCGACCGCTTCTATTCCTTTACGCCCAACGGCGGCCGCTCCATCGAATATTATGATGAAACCGGCAAGAATATCAAAGGCTTCCTGCTAGCAACGCCGATCTACGGCGCCCGCACATCGTCCGGCTTCGGCATGCGCTTCCACCCGATCGTCGGCTTCATGAAGATGCACACCGGCATCGATTTCGCTGCCCCCACCGGCACCCCGATTCAAGCCGCCGGCGATGGTGTGGTGATGGACGCCAAGTGGTGGGGCGGTTATGGCCGCTGGGTCCGTATCGCTCACAATAAAGAGTGGGAAACCGGCTACGGTCACATGTCGTCGATCGCGGTCCGTCCCGGTCAGCGCGTGACGCAAGGCCAGATTATCGGTTATGTCGGGACCACCGGCCGCTCAACCGGTCCGCATCTGCATTTCGAGGTCTGGAAAGACCACCACCCGATCGATCCCAAGGGCGCCAAGGTGCCGCAATCCAGCATGCTGGCCGGCAACGACCTGAACGCCTTCCGCGCCCGCAAGCGTGAAATCAACTCGATGATCGCCCTGGCTGAGGTCAGCCCGAATGGCACGATCCAGAAAAACGACGCCCTGGCTTATCGCGTCGACAACGAGAACCAGACCGCGCGTCCACAGGCCCTGGCCCAGACCGAGGTCAGCCCTGTGCGCAGCAACAGCGCCCGCCCCTTGCGCTCCGCCCTTACCACCACACGCGGCACCCGCTAAACTTCTTAGTCTTACAAACACCTGACGCGGGGAAGCGGTCAGCCTTGTGTCCGAATAATAGCCGGCAAGCGACGCGGGCACTTAAGTACCCGCTAGCGCAGACTGCGTATTAGTCGGCCAAGGATGACCGCTTCCCTATTCCAGGCGGTCGGCTTTGTATAAACTCGGAAACAGCTTCATCCAGGCGCCGGTGACGACCAGCGAACCGATGCCGCCAAAGAGCGCCGCATTGACCGGCCCCATCAGGCGCGCGATGACGCCGGTTTCGAACTCACCCAGTTCATTGGACGCACCGATGAACAGGTAGGACACAGATGCGACGCGGCCGCGCATATGGTTGGGCGTGACGATCTGGACGAGGGTGCCGCGGACATAGACACTGATCATATCGGCTGCACCGAGCACGATCATCGAGATAATTGACACCCAGATCATTTCCGAGACACCAAAAGCGATGGTCGATAACCCGAAGACCGCCACGCCACCGAACATCCAGCGTCCGGCATTGCGCCGGATCGGCCGGTAGGACAGGATAAACGAGGTGACGATAGCGCCGATGGCCGGCGACGCGCGCAGAATGCCGAACATCTCCGGTCCGGCATGCAGGATATCCTTGACGTAGATCGGCATGAGCGCGATGGCGCCGCCCAGAAGCACAGCGAACAGATCGAGCGAAATCGCGCCCAGAATGACCTTGTTGGACCAGATATAGGCCATGCCTTCCTTCAGCATGGCGGTCTTGGAGCCTGAGGGCGCATCCGGCAAGGTGGGAGCGCGGATGGTCATGATCAGAACCGCCGCCAGAAGGCAAAGTCCGGCGCAGAAGCCATAGGCGAAACGTGGCGATATGCCGACCAGCACGCCACCAATCGCCGGCCCGACGATCAGACCTGCCTGAAAGGCCATGGAATTGACGGCGATCGCCTGCGGCAGGATATGCTTGGGCACCAGCATCGGACCAATCGCCGAACTGGCGGGCGCGCTGAAAGCCCGTAAGGCGCCCAGCACGGCGCTGAGGGCGAACAGGCCCCAGAACGGCGGATTGGGTATAAAGGAATAGGCGAAGAAGCCGAGCGACAGCAGCAACTGCAGCAGCAGAACGACGCTGACGATCTTCTTGCGGTCATAGCGATCAGCGACAATACCTGCCGGCAGGGTGAAGGCGAACAGGGTGATAAACTGTGCCAGCCCGATCAGACCGACATAGAGCGCCGATTCCGCCACGCCCTGCGTGCGGCGGGCAATTTCGTAAACCTGCCAGGCAATGGCCGCGCTCTGCGCCGAGGTACCCAGCACACCGGCGAGGCGCGAAATCCAGAAGGCGCGGAAATCAGGGATTTGCAGGGGGTGGCGGTTATCCTCCTGCTGCGGCGGCAGGTTGGGAGCCATCGGATCGGCGGGCGTGGTCACGGCAAGGCCTTATCGGAAAATACAGGACAGACAGAATTTTTTAGTCTTCCCCCGGAGTCTAATCGGACTTAGAGGAAAGCTATGGCAAATGCACCCAAAAACCTTGATGTCGTTCACTTAACACAGGCGCTTATTACCCGCCCCTCGGTCACGCCGGTCGATGCCGGTGCCATGGATACGGTGCAGCAGGTGCTGGAAAGCCTGGGCTTTACCTGCACGCGGCTGAAATTCGGCGAGATCGAAAATCTCTATGCCCGCCGCGGCACGTCCGCGCCCAATCTGTGCTTCGCCGGCCATACCGATGTGGTGCCAAGCGGCGTGCGCAATCTGTGGCGCTACGATCCGTTTGGCGCCGAAATCCATGATGGCGCAGTGATTGGGCGCGGCGCGGTCGACATGAAGGGCGGAGTCGCCGCCTGGATCGCCGCCGTATCGCGCCATGATGATCTGAGTGGCTCCCAGAAAGGCTCATTGTCCTTTCTGATCACCGGCGATGAGGAAGGCGTGGCCACCGACGGCACCATCCGCGTGGTCGAGTGGCTGAAGGATCAGGGCGAGATCATCGACCACTGCATCGTCGGCGAGCCGTCATCTTCGGCGCAACTCGGCGACATGATCAAGGTCGGCCGGCGCGGCTCGGTCAACGCCACCTTCACCGTCACCGGCAAGCAGGGCCATGTCGCCTATCCGCAGCGCGCGCTTAATCCACTGCCCGTGCTGGTCGATCTGCTGGGTGCGTTGAAAGCCCGCATGCTCGATGACGGTTACGATCAGTTCCCGCCATCAAATCTGGAAATCACCACGATCGACACCGGCAACACCGCCACCAACATCATCCCTCAAGATGCCCGCGCCCGCATCAATATTCGCTTTAATCCGGCCCACACCGGCGCGCAACTATGCGCCTGGTTCGATGAGGTCGCGGCTCAGTTTGCGGCTAAGACCGGCGCGCAGATCGAGGTCAAATCAACCATTTCAGGCGAGGCTTTCCTGACCGAAGCCAGCACCTTTGTCGATCTGATAGCGAACGTGATCAAGGACACACTCGGACTGGACACCGACCGCTCGACCACCGGCGGCACGTCCGATGCCCGCTTTATCCGCGCGCTATGTCCGGTCGTTGAGTTCGGCCTTGTCGGCCAGACCATGCACCAGATCAACGAATGCGTAGCGGTGGCCGATCTCGAAGCCCTGACCGATACCTATTCGGCCCTGATCGAAGCGTATTTTTCGAAGTTCGGCTCTTCATCATAGGTCACTTGCGTCAGGTAAAGGCCTTGCGGCGGCGCCACCTGACCGCAGGTGGCGCGATCGGCCGCGGCCAGGGCTTCCGCCACATAGCCGACCGGCCGCCGTCCTGTGCCGACATCGACCAGGGTGCCGGTCATGGAGCGCACCTGGCGATGCAGGAACGAACGCGCCGCAAAGACCAGATGCACCTCTTCGCCAAAGCGCTTCACCCGCGCGATATCCAGTGTCTTGACCGGTGACTTGGCCTGGCAGCCGATAAAGCGGAAGGTGGTGAAATCATGCTTGCCGAGCAGGCTTTGCGCCGCTTCGGCCATCGCCTCGACATCAAGTGGCTTCTTGACGTGCCAAACGCGCCCCTGATCGAGCGCCGGCGGCCCCTCGCGGTTGATAATGCGATAAAGATACATGCGGCCGGTAGCGGAAAAGCGCGCCGAGAAGTCGTCATCCACAATCTCCGACGCCAGCACCGAAATCGGCTGCGGCATCAGGTAGGCGTTCATGGCGTCGCGCACCACCTTGGGGCGGTACTCTTTTTCGAGGTCGAAGGTCACCACCTGTCCGGTGGCGTGGACGCCGGTATCGGTGCGGCCGGCCGTGGTGATGCGCAAGCGCTGGCCGCTGAATTTAAAGATCGCGTCTTCCAACGAGCTTTGCACGCTCGGCTGGTTTTCCTGCGCCTGAAAGCCATTATAAGGCCGGCCATCATATTCGACGAGGAGTTTGTAACGCGGCATCAGAGCAGTCGATCGCCGGGATTGAGCAGGCCCCCATTGAGAAAATCGGCGGCATCCTGCGCCGCCTTACCCTCGCGCTGAACGCGCACCAGTTCGATGACGCCCTCCCCCGTGGCGATCTTCAAACCGCCCAGGAGACGGGTGCCGGGCGTCTCGCCGCTGACCTCATCTGTGACACGCGACATCAAGATCTTGAGGCGCTGCTCGCCCTTTGGCGTTGGTAACATGCACCAGGCGCCGGGAAAGGGCGACAGGCCGCGGATGTGAAAATCGAGATCGCGCGCCGGACGGTTCCAGTCGATGCGCGCTTCCTCGGGCGTGATCTTTTTGGCGTAGGTCGGCTCGCCTACCTGCGCCTGTCCCGCCGCACCGCCGCGCTCGATGGCGGCCAGCGCCACCGGCAGCAGCGAAGCACCCAGCAGGGCCAGTTTGTCGTGCAGGGTCTGGGCGGTGTCCTCAAGCGCGATTTCCTCACGGCCGGTCAGGATGATCGCGCCCTCGTCCAGCCCTTCGCTCATACGCATGACCTCGACGCCGGTGTGGCTGTCACCGGCCATGATAGCCCGCTGGATAGGGGCTGCACCGCGCCAGCGCGGTAGCAGGGAGGCATGTAGATTGAAGCAGCCGAGCGACGGGTGATCGAGCACTTCCTTTTTGAGGATTTGACCGTAGGCGACCACGATACAGGCGTCGATATCGAGCGACTGGAATTCGGCAATGGCTTCCGGCGCCTTCATCGATTTCGGTGTGCGCACCTCAAGACCGAGGCTCTGCGCGAAGGTATGGACGGGCGACGGACTCAGTACCTGCCCGCGCCCTTTTGGCGCCGGCGGCTGGCTGTAAACGCAGACGATATCATGCCCGCTCGCCACCAGTTCGGCGAGAGCTTTAACCGCAAATTCGGGCGTGCCCATGAAAGCTAAGCGCATGACAGATTCCTTTGTAATGGGTTTAGCACGGGGCAACCCGCTGTGAGCCATCGAAAAGTATTAGCTCACGAGAAACGTAGCGGAACGTACTTAAGTACGTGAGCAACGTATCGCAGGGAGATGATGCTTTGCAGATGCTCGCAGTAGGGTTGACTAAGCGGCGCGGGTGAGCTTCTTGACTTTGGTCACCGCCCGATCGCGCTTCAGCTTCGACAAATGATCGATAAACAGCACGCCTTCGAGGTGGTCCATTTCGTGCTGGATGCAGACGGCGTAAAGGCCGTGCGCGTCTTCTTCGACCTGCTCGCCATGATAGTTGAGATAGCGGATCTTGACGTGAGCCGGGCGCTGAACCTCGTCATAGATTTCCGGCACCGACAGGCAGCCTTCTTCATAAGGCAGGGTGTCGTCCGATTTCCAGATGATCTCAGGATTGACGAAATAGCGCGGGTTTTTGATCCCTTCGGCATCTTCATCAGCGCCTTCAGGCTTTTCCTGCAAGTCCATGACGATGACACGGACCGGTTCGCCGATCTGTATCGCCGCCAGGCCGATGCCCGGCGCATCGTACATGGTTTCCAGCATATCGTCCATCAGGGCACGCAAAGCGTCATCGACCTTGTCGACGGGCTTGGAGACTTGCTTCAGGAGCGGGTTCGGAACGGTGATGATATCGCGTATGGCCATAGGCGTGATGTAATATTGACGAGATAAAAAATCAAGCTAGAGCAGGTCTTCGTCAGCCGATTGTAATGATTTCAACTTGTTAGCCACCTTCGGCTGGGCTTCGATCGCTGTCAGATCCGGCATGGGCTTGCCTTGATGCTCGACCTGTAGCTCTTCGAAGCGCCGCGCCTGAGTCAGCACCTTGCTTTCCAGCGAGCCGACAAACGCGTTATACTTCTCAACCGCGCGTCCAAGCGCCCCGCCAAGACCATGAACATGATCGCCCATCACCGACAGGCGGGCATAGAGTTCGCGGCCAAGATCGGCGATGTGCGAAGCATTCTTCATTTGGTCTTCGACGCGCCAGCCGTAGGCCACGGCTTTACACAGCGCGAACAGGGTGGTGGGCGTGACGATAATGACCTTCTTGTCCATCGCCTCGTTCATCAGTTGCGGCATCCGGTCGAGCGCCGCCGCCAGGAAACCATCGCCCGGAATGAACAGGGCGACGAAATCGGGCGACTGATCCTTGAACTGATCCCAGTAGGCCTTGCCGGACAGATCACGGACATGAGCGCGCAAGCCCTGCGTATGGCGCTGCAAGGCGGCTTCGCGCGCCTCATCATCGAGCGCATCCATCGAATCGAGAAAGGCCGTCAGGTTGACCTTGGAATCGATAACGAAGACACCATTCGATTTATCACCCGGCATCCGCACCACCACGTCCGGACGGCGTCGGCCTTCGTCGGTATCGAGGTTGTGCTGCTCGATAAAATCGAAGCGTGTCAGACCGGCCGCCTGCAAGACATTGCGCAAGGTTTCCTCACCCCAGCGACCTTGCACGCCGGCACCACGACGCAGCGAATTGGCCAGTTTCTGCGTCACTTCGCGGGTCTGATCGGAGGCGCTCAGAAGCTGCTTGATCTGCTGTTCCAGTTCGCCGCTGTTCTTTGAGCGCGCCTCTTCCATCGCCTTCACCTGCGCCTCAAAACGCGTCAGGGTTTCCGAGACAGGCTGGAGGCTCGAATTCATCCGTTCCAGCGCCAGCTTTTCGCGCGCCACAAACGATTCCTCAGCGCGTTTCAACAGCGAATCCGACGAGGCCTGCATGGCCTGATGCGACACAAGCTGGAACTGCTCGCTCATGGCGGCCTTGGCGTCTTCCAGATTGCGCGCGCGTTCCTTTGCTGCCGACAGTTCGGCGGTCACATCGGTCAGGCGATCCGACAGATCTTCATTGCGGCCGCGCAGGCGTTTCGCCTCGGCCAGCGACAAAAACCAGGCGCCGGCGAAAACGGCGGCGACCACCAAAACGACCAGCAAACTCACGGTTGACATGTTCATGCTATGTTCCTAACTTCCGGAAACGAACTTGGCAAGTGCTATTTCGCTGCTACAGTTCGCGTATACAATGGTAAGAGGCCAGAATGATCGACGCAAAAGCCGCCGCGCGAAAAGCCTTCACCGGTCGCGCCCCCTGGACCTATCTCTATCTGTTTCTGATCCCTTTTATCAACTGGGCCTATGCCGCCGTGCCGACCATTCCCCTGCCAGATCACGGCGAATGGACACCGCTGGCTATCGTCACCGGGCTGGTTTTGGTGGTGCGTGATTTTGCTCAGCGCGAGATCGGCCACTGGATCTTTATCCCGCTGATGATTGGACTAGGCATTTCGTTCAAAATGGCGCCAGCCGAGATTGCGATGGCCAGCGCGGTCGCCTTCGGCATCAGCGAGACCATCGACTGGGGACTGTTTACCTTCCTCAAACTGCCCTTATCGAAGCGCGTCTTTATCTCCGCGGCGGTTGGCTCGCCGATAGATACAACCGTGTTTTATCTGATGGCGGCCACGGTTATTCCGGGCATTTTCAATATCTGGGCCATTGGCGCTTCGATCCTCAGCAAGCTGCTTGGCTGCGTGATCGTCTATCTTCTGATGAAAAACCGGGAGCGAAAAGCTGCCATCGCAGCTCCTATCCCCTGAGGCTTGTCAAATCGGGTATGGACAACACCATCGATTTCCAAACGCCCCCTCTCAGCCTGCCATAGATTGCGTAACCCGCTCAGGAGAACTTCCAGTTCACTCGGTTCAAGCTGAATATTCTTCAGTTTTAGAAGGGCATTATTTCCAAGCCCTATGCGCTTTTCGACATAGCAGCCCACATCGAATGATGTCTCAGCCGGCTGCTCTAGGTTTCCGTTCCACAAACCGACACGCCAGCCAAGTTCCGGAATAGGTTCACGCGGCATATCCTTATAGTTCACGCCTTTTTTAATAGATTTTGAAGCACGTCGTCAGATTTGAATTCAATTACATCTGACTTGCGGACGTGCTTACGTCCTCTTGCATACCATTGGGCATAATCCCCCAAGGTCTCATGTATTAAGGAAAAATGGTCTTTTGCCCGGGTTATACAATCCGAAAGCGCCTCTCGCCGAGAGGGCCAGTATACTCCCAGGAAAACATCCATGAATTACCTGCGCGACTTGAAGGCATGGGCGATGGTATTATCATCCAGCCAATCCAGATCGCCGCCTACGGGCACGCCGCGCGCCAGGAAGGTGATGTCGACCTGATTGTCAAAGCCCTTGAGGCGGTCGGCGATATAGTGCGCGGTGGTCTGGCCCTCGACCGTCGCCGGTAGGGCCATGATGATTTCGCGCACCCGCCCCGACCGCACGCGCGAGATCAGACTATCGAGCCGCAGGTCTTCCGGCCGGATGCCATCGAGCGCCGACAGAAGCCCCCCCAGCACATGATACTTGCCGGTGAAAGCGCCAACACGCTCCATGGCCCACAGGGCGCTGTCCTCTTCGACGACGCAGATCATGGTTTCATCGCGCATCGGATCGACGCAGGTGGTGCAGGGATTTTGCGTCGAGAGACGTCCGCAGATACGGCACGAATTCGATCTTGTCGGCGGCGTCCTGCATGGCGTGTGTCAGCGGAATCAACAATTGATCACGGCGTTTCAACAGGGCCAGCGCCGCGCGTCTGGCCGAACGCGGGCCGAGCCCCGGCAGCTTGGACAGCAGGGCCATCAGGCGTTCGATTTCAGGCCCGGCGCCGGACATCAGAACGGCTCAAAAAAAAGAGAAAAGAAAGGAAGTGTCCCCACCACCAAAGCGCAAGAGCGCTTCGGTCCCCCTCCCCGACGAGTTGGGGAGGCATAAGCAGAGAGGAGCACCTTATACATAGATTAGAAGAATTTCGGCAGGTTGGGCAGACCGCCACCAGGGCCGAGATCCTTGCCGGCTTCCTGCATGACCTGGGTGTTCAGCTCATCGAGCTTGCGGCGCGCATCGCCATAGGCGGCACGGATCAGATCGGCCAAAACCTCGCCCTCGCCACTGACCAGCAGGCTGTCGTCGATCGTCAGGCCGCTCATGTCGCCGGAGCCCTTCAGCTCCATCTTGACCAGACCGGCACCAGCCTGACCGTGCACGGTGCTGGCGTTCATCTTGGCCTGCGCCTCATGCAGCTTTTGCTGCACCAGTTGCGCCTGCTTCATCATGGCCTGAAAATCCATCAGTCATTTTCCTTATCAATATCAGGGCGTTCGTCTTCGGGCACAATCGGCTCGATCTCGACGACCACGGGCTTTGGCTTGGCGCGAACGGCGGTGATTTCCGCGCCGGGGAAGGTTTGCAGCACTTGCGCCACGAAAGGATTGGCCTGCAGGCGCGCCTTGGCAGCGTCCCGTTCGCGGCTATCACGCTCCATGATGGTTTCGGCACCGCCGCCGCCCTCGGTGGCGATCAGCCAGCGCTGGCCGGTCCATTCGCGCAGCTTCATCGACAGCTTGCGCACCAGATCGCCGGGGGCATTGGGCGCGGGTTCAAAGGTGATCGCGCCCGGCCGGAACGCAACCAGCCGCACAAAGCGCTCGACATCGACACGCAGGCCGATATCGCGCTTGTCAGATATCAGTTGCAGCACCTCCTCGAAGGTCTGCGGATTGGGAATGGCCTGTTGCACGGGCCGCATCTGCACCGCCGTGGCGCCACGCGCCGAAACGCCGCCGCCCGGCCCGGAAGGCGCACTGCCGGGCGCATTGGGCACCAGTGGTTCGCCGCTTTGCAGGCGCTTCATCAGCACTTCCGGCCCCGGCAGGTCGGCGGCATAGCACAGCCGCACCAGCGCCATTTCAAAGGCCGCGCAGGCATCGGGCGCACGGCGCAATTCCTCAAACGCCTTGAGCATAAGGGTCCACAAGCGGCTGAGCGTACCGGCGGAAAGCTGAGAACCTAGCGCCGTGACGCGCATGGCCTGCGCCTTGGGCAGGCGCGTGGCGTCTGCACCCAGGATCTTGGCCACGCTCGTGGCGTGGGCGTATTCCAGCATATCGCCCATGATCTGCGACGGATCGGCGCCGAAGCCATAAAGCGTGCGGAAGGCCAGCAGGGCCTCGCTCATCTGGCCGGAAATGATGTTTTCGAACAGAGACAGCGTGGCGCCACGATCGGCCAGACCCAACATATCGCGCACCACTTCGGCGCTGGTGATCTCGCCGGCGCTGCCCTGCACAAGCGCCTGATCGAGCAGGGAAAGGCCATCGCGCACAGAGCCTTCGGCGGCGCGGGCGATGAGCGCTACGGCATCGGGATCGATCTTCACGCCTTCGAGACTGCAGATCTTTTCGAGATGCGGATTGAGGGTTTCCGGCTCGACGCGGCGCAGATCGAAACGCTGGCAGCGCGACAGGATGGTGACGGGCACCTTGCGGATTTCGGTCGTGGCGAAGATGAACTTGGCGTGGGGCGGCGGCTCTTCCAGCGTTTTCAACAGCGCGTTGAAGGCGCCGGTGGAGAGCATGTGCACTTCGTCGATGACGTAGACCTTGTAGCGCGCCTCTACGGGTGCATAGCGCACGGATTCGAGCAGATCGCGCATGGCGTCAACACCCGTGCGCGAGGCGGCGTCGAGTTCGAGCACGTCGATATGGCGACCTTCGATGATGGCCTGGCAATGGATGCCCATGACCGACAGATCGACGCTGGGGCCATGCACCGTGTCGCTCTCATAGTTGAGGGCGCGGGCCAGCAGGCGGGCGGTCGTGGTCTTGCCGACGCCGCGAACGCCGGTCAGCATGAAGGCGTGGGCGATACGGCCGGCGGTGAAGGCGTTGGTCAGGGTGCGGACCATCGCTTCCTGACCGATCAGATCCTCGAAGGTGCGCGGGCGATATTTGCGCGCCAAGACCGTATAGGCCTCCGATTTCTCGATCGGCTTGGCCACGGCGATGGGTGCGGGCACAGGGCCGCCGCCGAACATGTCATCGGTGGCGTCATCGCGCTCCGGAATGTCTATTTCCGCGGCGGCAAAGGGATCATCGAGGTCAGGATGTTCGGACATGCGGGATTTATAACGTCTTTCTTCACAGGCGTCTTCGATAAAACGCGATTCGCCCACAGGGAGGAAGATGGTGATGTTTGCTTAAATTCCAAGCCATCCGGCGATTGAGGCAAGGGCGACGGCCCGTCCGAGCCGATGCGAGGAGCCTCGCGGCGCTTGAGCGCACCAGAATGGTGAGACGACTGACCCGAAGGTGAATTCGTTGTGGCTGCTGCCTTCCGGCCCTGACCAGGTTGGCGAGGCCTCCGCCCAGCCGTCTCGCGGCCTATATGCGTATTTTTCGTGACCATTGCAAGAGGGGATTTTTGCGGTCAGATTGAGCCCTTAAGACGTAAGAAACCTCACCACCATTGCGCTTCGCTTATGGTCCCCCTCCCCGGCAAGCAGGCGGGAACTATTTTTCTTATACCTCCCCAATTTTATTGGGGAGGGGGACGCGCCTCACTTGAGGCGTGGTGGTGGGGTATCTTACTGATTCTGACTGGAAACATGCCCATGCCGCTGCCCACCGAAACCACACCGAACGGCTATGTAAAACGCTGGTGGAAGGAGGCCGTGGTCTATCAGGTCTATCCACGCTCATTTTATGACAGCAATGGCGATGGCATCGGCGACCTGCTCGGCATCATCGAAAAGCTCGACCATATCAAGGGGCTCGGCATCGATGTCATCTGGCTGTCGCCGCATTTCGACAGCCCCAATGCCGACAATGGCTACGATATCCGTGATTATCGAAAAGTAGGGGCCGAGTTCGGCACCATGCAGGATTTCGATGACCTGCTGACGGCGATCAAGGCCGCTGGCATGAGGCTGATCATCGACCTAGTGGTCAACCATACCTCCGATGAGCATGAATGGTTTGTCGAAAGCCGGTCGTCACCTAACAATCCCAAGCGCGACTATTACATCTGGTCGGATCGCAAACCGAATGACTGGACGTCGATCTTCGGAGGCCCGGCTTGGACGCAAAGTCCCGGCGGCGACTGGTATCTCCATCTGTTCGACCCGAAACAGCCCGATCTCAACTGGGATAACCGCAAGGTGCGTGAAGAGGCTTACGACATCATGCGCTTCTGGCTCGACAAGGGCGTCGATGGTTTTCGCATGGATGTTATACCTTTTATTTCCAAAGATAAAACCTTCCCGAACCTGCCGGAAGACTTACGCGCCAAGCCGCAATATCTCTATACCACCGGCCCGCACGTGCATGATTATCTGCATGAGATGAACACCGAGGTACTGCAAGACTATGATGTCATGACAGTCGGCGAAGCTTTCGGCGTGACGCTGCAGGATACGCCGAAATTCGTCGACGAGCGACGGCAGGAACTCGACATGGTGTTCCAGTTCGCGGCGGTTGAGGTCGATCGCGGCGCCGACGGCCGCTGGAAGCCCTGGACCCTGCCGCAGCTCAAGGCGGTCTTCACAAGGCAGGACAAGGCGCTCGATCACCACGGCTGGCCGACCATGTTCCTCAGCAATCACGACAATCCGCGCATCGTGTCGCGCTATGGCGATGACAGACCTGAGTGGCGCGAAAAATCGGCCATGCTGCTGGCGATGCTGATCCTGACCATGAAGGGCACGCCCTTTATCTATCAGGGCGATGAGCTGGGCCTGACCAACCGCACCTTCACCCATATCGACCAGTTCAACGATCTGTGGACGAAGAACGCGTGGCAGGATGAGGTGGAAAACGGCCCATGGTCGGAAGCGGATTTCTTAGCCAACCAGAACAAGGTCAGCCGCGATCACGCACGGATGCCGATGCCCTGGACGGCGCAGGGCGGCTTTACGAACAGGCAAGCGTGGTTCGCGCTCAATCCGAACTTTACCGAGATCAATGCCGAAACCTGCCAGACGATCTATCGCTTCTACACCGATCTGATCACCCTGCGTCACGCCGAACCCGCCTTGATCTATGGCGATTACAGCGATCCGGCGCCGGCGCATCCGCATCTTTTCACCTACACGCGCACCTTGGGCGACACGACGTTTTTAATCTACCTCAACTTTTCCGCTGAGGTTACGGCCTTCGAGAGCGACGCTGAATCGGAACCTGTGCTGAGTAACTACGCCTCGCCTTTCGGCCCTATGCGCGGCTGGGAAGCCCGGATCTATAAGGTTTGACAGCCATACTTGGCTTTGCGGCGCATCTGTGCGATAGCGTGCGCCATGAAAGATCCCGTTTCCGATACCCTGTTTCTGCCGCTCATTGAAGAGTTGATCGACCTGCCCGAGCAAGGCCAGATTCTCTTCCTGCGCGCCCGCCTGAGCGACGCGCTCATGGACATGCCGCGTGAAAAATTCGTCTGTGACCAGAGCTTCAAGCCGGCGCATGATATCCTGGAGCGCGCCGGTTTCGCGCTCAATGACGGCGATGGCGAAACCTATCCCCTGACCCTGGTGCTGCCGCCGCGTCAGCGCGAAGAATACCGCGCCCTGCTGGCGCGCGCCCTACTGTCGACGCACGACGGCGGCATTGTCATGGCCGCCGTCTCGAACAACGAAGGCGCCAAGACGGTCGAGAACGATCTCAAGGCGCTGGCCGGCCATGTCAGCAGCCTGTCGAAGAACAAGTGCCGCGTTTTCTGGGCGCGCCTCGATGATCGCCGCGACGCTGAGCTGATCGCCGACTGGGCGCAGTTCGATGCGCCGCGCGCTATCGAGAATGGCCGCTTCACCAGCCGCCCCGGCCTTTTCGCCTGGGATCATCTCGACGCCGGCTCGAAGCTGCTGGTCGATAATATGCCGACCAACCTCAAGGGTAAGGTGGCCGATCTCGGCGCCGGTTTCGGTTATCTCAGTGATGAAGTCCTGACGAAAAACCTGGCCATCACGCATGTGGATGTTATCGAGGCGGAAAAACGCGCGCTCGACATGGCACGGCAAAATCTGGCCGCGCACGGCGACCGCGTCAGCTTCCATTGGGCCGACGCCACCAAGCCCCTACCCGATCTTTACGACGCCATCATCACCAACCCGCCCTTCCATATCACCGATCGCTCGGACCGCCACGATGTCGGCAAGGCCTTCATCACCTCGGCCGCCAAGGCGCTCAATTCCGGCGGTCAGTTGTGGCTGGTGGCCAATCGTCACCTGCCCTACGAGGAAACCCTGAAGGTCGCCTTCAAGAGCGTCAACGCGATCGCCGAGAACGGCTATTTCAAGGTGTTCCGCGCCGTCGGCCCCAAGGGCAAGACCAAGACCTACGCAGGATCGGACGACCAGTGAAACTGATCAAGCGGCTCGCCAATCTGGGCTATGGCTCGCGTAAAGAGATGCAAAAGCTCATCGGTATGCGCGCCATCACCGATGCGGCCGGTTCGCCGCTCGATGACGATTCCGATACGGCCCACGCCGACATCCGCTACAAGGGCCGCCCGCTTGATCCCGATTTCGGCATGGTGCTATTGATGCACAAGCCGACCGGCTATGTCTGCTCGCTCAAGGATCGCGGTCAACTGGTCTATGAACTCCTGCCAGCGCGCTTCGCTGAGCGCAAGCCGGTGCTATCCAGCATCGGCAGGCTTGATTCCGACACGTCCGGCCTGCTGCTGTTCACCGATGACGGCGATTATCTGCACAAGATCATCTCACCGAAAAACCACGTCGCCAAGATCTACGAAGTGACCTGCGCCCGTCCGCTGGAACCGCATTATGGCGAGGTTTTCGCGGCGGGTACGCTCGTTCTGGAAAACGAAAAGGATGCGCTGAAGCCGGCTTTTCTGGACGTGACCGGCGAAAAAACCGCGCGCCTGACGCTCTATGAAGGCCGCTATCATCAGGTGCGGCGCATGTTCGCCGCTGTCGGCAACCACGTCGAAACCCTGCACCGCGCCCAGATGGGCCCTTTGACGCTTGGCGATCTCAAGCCCGGCAAATGGCGGCTTCTGAGCGCGGAAGAAGCGCAAGGGCTGCTGATACAGCCGTGACGCCTACGCCGGGCGCGGGCTGGCCAGCGCGGTATAAAGTTCCGGGCGGCGATCGCGGAAGAAGCCCCACGCGGCGCGGTGGGTGTTCAGGTAATCGAGATCGAATTCGGCCACCAGAACGCCCTCTTCTTTCGCACCGAATTCGGCCACCTTGTCACCGCGGTTGTTGGCGATGAAGCTGTGACCATAGAAGGTTTGACCGGCGCCGTTTTGCGGTGAGATCAGGCTTTCGGTGCCGATACGATTCGAGGCGATCACCGGCATGACATTGGCGACGGCATGGCCCTGCATGATACGCTGCCACGGCGCGGCGGTATCCAGTTCGGAATCGTGCGGTTCGGAACCGATGGCGGTCGGGTACATCAGGATTTCGGCCCCCTGCAAGGCCATCGCGCGCGCCGCTTCGGGATACCACTGATCCCAGCAGATGCCGACGCCGACCTTGGCGAATTTCGTATCCCAGACCTTGAAACCGGTATCACCGGGGCGGAAATAGTACTTTTCCTGATAACCGGGACCATCGGGGATATGGCTTTTACGATAGACGCCCATCAAGGTGCCATCGGCATCGATCATGACCAGCGAATTGAAATAGTGCGGGCCTTCCTTCTCGTAGATCGAGGTGGGGATAACGACGCCTAGTTCCTGCGCCAGCTTTTGCATGGCAAGAACCGCCGGATGTTCGCGCCACGGGAAGGCGGTTGAAAACCACTTTTCTTCCTGACTGACGCAGAAATATTCACCCTGGAACAGTTCGGACGGCAGAATGATCTGCGCGCCCTTGCCGGCGGCTTCGCGCACGAAGGCTTCGGTCTTGGCGATATTGGCGGCCATGTCCGAACCGTAGGAGGTCTGGATGGCGGCGACAGAAACAGTACGGGTCATGAGTTTACTCCAAAGAGGAAGCAAAGAGGCCCCTCACCCCAACCCTCTCCCCATACATGGGGCGAAGGGGAAGTATTACGCCTTGATCAACGGCACTTGCTGACTGATGCAATGGAACGAACCGCCACCGGTCAGGATGGCGCGTGATGACAGACCGAGCACCTGGCGTTCGGGGAAGAGGCTTTGCAGGGCCTCCACCGCCAGTTCGCCGGGACGGTCCTCATAGATCGGCACCACCACACAATCATTGGCGATCAGGAAGTTCATATGGGAGGCCGGAACGATTTCGCCATCCTCATCAAGAATTTCGCCGGGCGACGGGATGCGGACCACCTGCAAGGCCTGACCGCGCGCGTCATGCTGGGTGGAGAGCAGGCGCGCCGTGGCGTCATAAACCTCGGCATTGGGGTCTTCGCGGCCAAAGGACACCGGACAGGCGACAACGCCTGGCGCCACGAAACGCGCCAGATTATCAACATGGCCATCGGTGTGATCGTTAAGCAGGCCATCATCGAGCCAGATGACCTTGCGGATGCCGAGCGACTGGAACAGCGCCTCTTCGGCAAGGGATTGCGTCCAGCCGGGATTTCGGTTCGGATTGAGCAGGCACTGGCGCGTGGTGATCGCGGTGCCGTGACCATCATGATCAAGCGCGCCACCTTCGAGGATAAAATCCTGCAAGGTTTGCGGATAGCCATCGGCCTGACTGATTTGCAGCGCAACCTCATCGTCGTGTTTCAGGTGATATTTTCCGCCCCAGCCATTGTTGAGAAAGCTGATCGGCAGGGCCTGATGAATGTCGTCGTCATCGGCATCATCGCTGACATAGATAGGACCGGTATCACGAAACCAGATATCGCCGAACCGGCCATCGATAATTTCAAGCCGCTTGATATCGCCCAGCAATTCTTCGGCAGCGGCACGCGCCGCCTCGCCCATCACCATCAGCTTGACGTTTTCATCGCCGAGTTCGCACAGGGTGCGCGCCAGGGCGGCCACCTCGGCCTGAGCCGGAATCAGGTCTTCCTGCCAGAGGTTTTCGTGACTGGGAAAGCCAAGCCAAAGAGCCTTGTGCGCTTCCCATTCCGCTGGAACACTTCGTGTCATTCTGAATATTCCCTACCGATTGGCCTCTACGATAACCATTCCGCTACGGCGCCGGCTGTGTGATTGGGCTATTAGCACAAGCCCTGCCGATTTGACCACCATTCCCACAAAAAAACGGCCCCCGAAAAACGAGGGCCGTTCTCTGTTTTCTTATGCGTATCGCTTTAGAAGGCTGTGTGGAGCGACATCATGACGGTGCGAGGGGCGCCGACGTTGAATGAGGGCGCGCTGGCCTTGAGCGTCGCCGTGGCTACGGCGTTGGTGGTCGAGCTGATCGAACCGAAGTAGTACTCGTCGGTGATGTTGATCACGTTGAGCTGTGCATAGGTGCCAGCCTTGAGGAACGACACGCCGGGCAAATCCCAACGCACGGAGCCGTTCCACACTGTGTAGGCCTTTACTTCAAGATCGTTCAAATCGGTGGCGTAACGCTTGCCGACATACTTACCGTTAAGATTGAACGTGAAGTCCTCAAACGCCTTGTAGGTCAAGCCGGCCGTGGCCATCCAATCCGGCACTTCCGGCAAGGCCTTGCCCTTGGTGTCGATGGTGGTGGTTGCGCCCGACGCATAGTTGTCGAGAATCTCAGTGTCGGTATAGGTCAGGCCACCGAAGAGTGACAGCTTGGACGACGGTGCGTAAGCGGCCGAGGCCTCGAAGCCCTTGAGGTCAACCGCGCCGACATTGCGATCGAAATAGCTGTCCGAGTCGGCATCATAGGAGGAAACGATACGATCTTCGTACTTTTGCGCCCAAACGTCAGCCGTAGCGGTGAAGGTCGGCGATGTGAAGCGGTAGCCGAGTTCGATGGTCTTGTTGCTTTCCGGCAGCGGATTGGCGGCCTTGACCTCGCCATCCTTGAAGATGACGCCGTAATAGTTGTCCGTACGCGGCGCCGACAGGGCCTCGGAGTAGTTCACATAGACCTGGTTATGGTCGGTGAGCTTGTAGGTCGCGCCGAGGCTCGGCAGGGTCTTCGAGAAGCTGACAGTGGTGTGGAATGGTTTGATAAAGTTGGTGTGGTTCGTCTTGGTGACGCCATCGGCATTCGTCGTGATCAGGTAGGTGTAGCCAAAGCTGACAGTGCCATCGCCATTATCAACCGTTGGCGCGGTCGTGGTGCAGAACGGAGCGTAAGAGCCCGAACCATCATCCGGCGAATAGCAGTACTGGTTGAGGTCACGTTCCATCTTCTGTTGCTTGACGCCAAGCGAAACGAAGAGCTTGTCCTCGAGGAAGTGGCCGCGATATTCGAGGAAGAAGGTGTCGACATTGGCCAGAGAGAAGCGCTGACGGCGCTCATGGGTCGAACCGTCCTTGCCGATGATGCGCAGGCTTTCGATATCACGACCGCCGAAGGGGTCAAACGCTGTACCGCCGGTATTCAGCAAGGTGCTTTCGCCGGTCTGACGCGTACGGCCACGATCGAACGAGGCGCCGAAGCGAACCACGTCACCACGGTTAAAGGTGTAAACGCCGGTCGAGGTCACCGAATAACGGTTGGTCGAGG
Organism: Asticcacaulis sp. MM231; assembly: GCF_964186625.1. Classification (NCBI taxonomy): domain Bacteria; kingdom Pseudomonadati; phylum Pseudomonadota; class Alphaproteobacteria; order Caulobacterales; family Caulobacteraceae; genus Asticcacaulis; species Asticcacaulis sp. MM231. Next base: position 759,834 of record NZ_OZ075108.1, on the reverse strand, counting down.
TGGTGTTGGGGTTGTAGACGCTGACGCTGTCGGTGGCGTCGCCGTCCTTGTTGATGTCAACGCCCGCCAGTTCCTTGTAGAAGTAGGTACGGCTGCTGACCGTCATCTTGCCGTCTTTTTCGGCAATCGTACCTGTGCCGCCGCCATTGGCGAGAACCGACTGGAAGGTCGGGTCAACAGTGAAGAAGAAATTGTCGTTGATGATCCACTTCGAGTAACCGCGCAGGTTGCCGGTGTTGGAAGGGTTGATATTGGCAGCGCCGGCACTGTTGTAATACTTACCGTTGGCGGCGAAGCTGGCCAGGTTCTGGCTGAAGATAAGACGGTTGCGATTTTCGTTATAATCGCCGCGCAGACCGAAGTAGCTGCCGTTGGATAGCGGCTGATAGATGTTGAAGTTGAACTGTTGCTTCTTCAGCTTGGCGTTGTTAGGCTTTTCAACGGTGAAGGTGTCATAGTTCTGGTTCGATACAGCGAACCAGGCCTGCGTGCCGAAAGGACCGAAAGAGCCCGTGTTGACCATAACGAACTGGCGGGTATAGTTGAAGCTGCCCACCGAGAGGGTGGCTTCGGCACCAAAGGTATCAGAGGTTTTACGGGTGGTATAGCTGATCGTACCGCCCGAAGCCGAGGCCGTCATCGAGTTGACGTCGGTGGCACCTGTGGTGATGGTCGCCGACTGAATCAGTTCCGGATCAAGTTGCTGGTTGGTGTAGACAGCGTAATTGCCAGCGTCGTTGAGCTGTACGCCATCCATAGTCAGCGAGACACGTGAACCATCAAGGCCGCGCAAACGGACGTTGCCGCCGGACGAGCCGTAAGGGTCGTTGTTGGTGAAGTTGTAGCCCGGCGCCAGATTCAGCGTTTCGGCGATCGTCTGACCAGCCGTTTGCGTGCTGATATAGGCTTGATCGATGGCGGTCTTAGTTTTTGTGCCGGTTTCCTTGTTGATAGGTCCCAGCCCCTTTTTGCCGCCTTTGACGATGACTTCGACTTCTTCAGTCGCGGTCGACTGAGCCAGGGCAACCGTGCCGGCGAACAGGCCGCTGAGCGCCGTCAAGGCCGTACCGGCCAAAATGATAGTTTTCGTGAGCTTCATGGGAGTATCCCTCTCCAGATTAAAATACAAAGCATAGCCACCCCACAGAGACGCAGAGCCCCATCGCGCAAACCGATAGTTTCACGCGTTGTCGACGTCAGATGATTTTGCTGTCGTTTTTTTAACGGCTTATGTGTCGATTTTTTTACAAAACTTGCGAAGTTTTTGTGACAGCCGTCACATACGCAACAAGTGCGACTTGATTGTCACATTGGCCGGACACACCCCATGAAAGAGTTTTGGGCATAGAAAAAAACCCGGCCTGACGATGTCAGACCGGGTTTCTTGTGTCTTAGATCGACGCGTTCTTATTAGAACGTGATGTCGATGGTCGAACGGCGGTTCAGCGGTTCCTTCACGCCGTCGCCGGTGGCGACTGCGGGGGCCGATTCACCCTTCCAATCAACAGCCAGCTTGGAGCCGTCGACGCCGAGGCCAGCGAGGGCATCAGCAACGGTCTTGGCGCGGCGTTCGGAAAGCTTGATGTTATAAGCGGCCGAACCGGAGGTATCCGTGTGGCCAACGACAACGATACGAGCGGCATTGCCGGTCTTGGCGTAGTCAGCGGCAGCGGCGACAACCGATTGCGCGTCCGCAGTCAGGGCCGACTTGTCGAATTCGAAGTACACGATGAATTCGCGAGCTTCGTACTTGACCGGCTCAGGGGCGGGCGGCGGCGGGGGAGGAGGCGCTTCCACGACCGGAGCCGGCTCAGGCGCGGGCGGCGGGGGGGAGGAGGCGCAGCTTCCTGACCGAAGGCCCAACGCAGGCCGACCGTCAGAGTTCTGGTCGCTAAACTTGCCGGAGAAGGTCTCAGGCTGCGACCAGGTGCCAGCAGGCTGGATACCTGCATTGAACGTGGCCTTGCCAGCGTCCAGGTAACGGTAGGTCACGTCAAGGCTGAGGCGCTCGGAAAGCTCCCAAGCCACACCGGCGAGCAGTTGATAAGCACCAACCGTGTCCTTGCCTTGCAGGCTAAGATCGGAGACCGCACCGGCTGGGCTCGTGGAGAGCTGACCGAGCATCTTTGCTTTGATGCTGTCGAGGCCGACACCGGCACCGACAAACGGATGGAACTGCGACTCTGGCAGGATGTCATAGTACAGATTGACCATGACGGTGGTTTGCTCGAACGAGCCCTTCGGCGAACCGCAAGGATCACCCGCGCCGCGGATCACACCGGTGGTGCAGATCGCGGTGTCGACCAGAGCGGTCGAGCCAGGATAGGTACGGGCGAAGCCGCGGGCAGACGAGATATCGCCAGGGCGGTAGCCACCTTCGAATTCGACGCGCCAGTTCGGGCTGTAACGGTAACCGAGACGAGCGAAGCCAGCCCAGTCATCATCCGTAGCCACGTCATAAACGTAAGGCCCGCCGTCAGGCATCAAGCCTTGCGAACGACCCTTGTAATCCGACTTCCAGTTGTAACCGAGGTCAACGGCCCCGTACCAACCGTTTGCCTGTTCGGCAGCAGCGGAACCCGCTACCGCCATCGCAGCGAGAGCAGCGCTCGCCAGCAAGATGTGTTTCATGTTATTGCCCTCTCATGGCCATCCAACGAACAGTCGATCAACTCGACTGAAACCTTAGTACAAAGCTTCTTAACTTTCCGAACCCGTTTTGCATAGCACCCAAATACGATTTCGGCGTGAAATATGCACTTTTTTATCCGCTTTGGCGAGAACTGACACCAGAAAGACACGCTTATCGGATTGAAGCCGTACACAGCGGCATATAGGTCAAACTTCACCATTAAAAAGCTATAGCACCCCCACCCCGCAATATAAAATTCTCATAAAGAGCGGAAAAGGGCTTGCGGTTTGTCCGAGCTTTCAGTAGAGACACGCCCTCTGATCGACCCTGGCAGCGCAAGCCGCCCAGAATCAGGCGCTAATATCCTTTGAAATAGAAGGATTTACGTGGTTCCCCCCTTGTACGGAGAGGTGGCAGAGTGGTCGAATGTACCGCACTCGAAATGCGGCGTAGGTGGAAGCCTACCGTGGGTTCGAATCCCACCCTCTCCGCCATAAGCTTAAAAAGGCTCCTTGTTTTCAAGGAGCCTCTTTGCTGTTTCATTTCAGTACATTGACCGCTGAAATATCTGAATACAGGCTTTTTATTGGCAAATCATCTTTAGATGCCCTTTATACTGGCCTGAGTGTGTTCAAAATAACCCACCTTTTGCACTGCAAATTCGTGAAGCAACAAGTTTGGACACGCCCTCACCGCAGCCCGTGAGTTGAATTAACCCACCCGTCAACCGAGATATGCGAATCATTCGCGCGAGTTTATGCTTATTTAATGTGCACAATTTATACGCAAAAACCGAATCTTCATAACATTTAGGGCAGACACCTTATGCCCCGCACTACTTAGAGATGCATCTTGAGCGCCAATTGTAGCTGCGTCTGAGCCTGTTGAACGGCCAGCATGTGCGTTGCGCGTGCCGGTCGATCACTGACCACGTGCAAGGCTTCGACGGCGACATCGAGGTGATCATTCATGGGCTTCAGCCAGGCCAGAGTGGCGGCATAGCCTGTTTCGCTATTGTCATCAGTCTGCCGTCGCGAATGATCCTTGGCGGCGAAATAATCAAAACGCCCGGTCAGGCGGCTGCCATTATCGCACCTGTGCGACCACAGCACGTAAGCCGAACTCGAAACCGACATCCACCACATAACGCCCCTGCCCGACCTGCCAGCCGGTGACTGTATGACCGACCATATATTGACTGAGCAGTTCATCTGTCGCCGTCAGTCGATAAGCGGCGCCCAGATTATAAAAGCGGGTGCCCCAGGCCCACTGGCCGTTACGAGCCGCGCTCGGATCACCCTGATTGTCATAGAATTCGGCATTGACGGCCAGCGCTGCCGGCGCCTTCCAATCGAGACGGACATAATAGCCAAGGCGGCCGTCGACTTCGACCTCAGGCCGGCTGAGATCCGCCTGATGATCATGAAAAATGCGATACCAGCCCTGATTTTTACCCTCGGGCAACATCAGTTCGCTGTTATCGGCCGACGATATATCGTGCAACGCCCAGCCACGCCAGCTCAGTATCGTGCCCGCCGTATCATCGCGCGTGAAGCCGCACAGGGTCAGGCCCAGCCTGTGTCCGCCAAAGGTTTGCTGCGCATTGACCTCGAGCCCGCGCACCAGCACCTCTTCGCCAATCCATGAGTTGATGGCTGAGGGCGTGATCGTGCGTGAGGGCGTCCAGCCCGTACCGTCATGCTCCATAGAAACGGGCGGGAACATCTGGCCAGCGCGCACACCATAGCGGAAACCGGAGGTCGGCACGGGTTTCCACTGAATATAGGCTTCTTCGACGCCGAGCGGCACTTCGGCATCCGACACGCCCTGCAGCAGCATATAACCCGAAAGGGTATCGGTGAACTGCGGCTTCCACAGCACCGCTGCCTGAGCGATGATGGCGGTTGTTTCATTGCCATATCTGAGCTTGCCAAAGCCGCCGCCCAGCCAGTCGAATTCGCCATCGGCGGTAGCCACACGCAGATCAATCCAGGCCGTATAGGTGCCCGGATCGAAGATTTGCGTCTCAGCCTGTGCGATGCCGCTGCAAAGCCAAAGTGAAGCCCAAAATGCGGGAACAAGCCACCCGATCTTTTTCATCGGAAAGGCTTTCATGGTCAGCTTGCCTTGCGTTTGCGATAAACAGGCATTTTCGACTTGGTATCGCCGACGCCGGCAAAGTCATTGAGGAACAACACCAGATCACCAAACGGCATGGGTTTGGCGATGCCGTAGCCTTGGGCGATATCGCAGCCCATGGCCTGAAGCAGCGTAAACGAAGCGGCCGTTTCGACCCCCTCCGCCGTCACCTTCATACCCAGGCCGTGGGCCAGATCTATCGTTGAGCGCACCAGAAGCGCATCACGCTGGCCGCTCTCGATCTCCATGATAAAGGAGCGATCGATCTTCAGTTCATGCGCCGGAATCTGCTTGAGATAAGCCAGTGACGACAGGCCGGTGCCGAAATCATCGATCGAGATTTCCAGCCCGCGGCTGACAAAGGTGTTGATCGCCGCCAACCCGATCTTGGGGTCTTCGATAACCGCCGTTTCGGTGATTTCGAGGCAAATCTGTCCTACCGCCGCATCACACAGAGCCAGAGTTTTGGCGTTGAAGCCCTCATCCGACAGCAGCCGTCCGGAATAGTTGATGCTGACATCGAGATTAAAGCCGGCCGATTTCAGCCGTCCCTGATCGGCCAGGCAGGTTTGCAATACCTGGAGGGTCAGGTCGCGGATGGCGCCGGTTTCCTCGGCGATGCCGACAAAGCGCTGCGGCGACACGAAGCCACGCTCAGGATGATTCCAGCGCACCAGAGCCTCGACCGAAGTGATTTTGCCTTCACGATAGCTGAACTTAGGCTGATACCAGACCTCCAGCACCTTGCTTTGCAGGGCGGCGTAAAGCTGGTCGGTCAGCAGCAGGGTGTCGGCCAGTTCGGAATAGATGCGCGGATCGAACAGCGCGATCTTGGCCTTGCTGGCGCGCGCCTGATCAAGGGCAATCAGGGCGCGTTCGATCATTTCATCGGCACTCGGACGCGCATTGGCCATATGATAGACGCCAAGCGACACCAGCACGTCGAGGCTCTGATCATCCGTCACCTTGATGCGCTTATCGAGGCGCGCGACGATGGCACGAGCCAATGGCAGGGCCTGCTCGGCTTGGCATGGATTCAGGCACAGCCCCAGAGTATCGGCCGAAAGGCGGGCGATATAGGCGTTGGCGAAGATGCGGATGAGGATAGCCTGAAGACGCGACACAAGCGTGTGCGCATAGGAAACACCCCAGACGGCGCGGATATGGGCGTAGCGGTCTATGCCTATACAGACGACCACGACGCCATTTTCCACGCCTTGCTCGCGCAGTCGGGCGATATGGTCCTCGAAGGCCGAACGGTTGGGCAGGTCGGTTGGCAGGTCGGTCTTGGCCAGACGCGTGATATCGCGTTCACGGTCCTCGATCGACACGGCCATGTCATTGAAGGCCGAGGCCAGGTCGGCCATTTCATCATGGGTGGTGATCTTGACCTGTCCAGGCTTACCGTCGCGCAAGGCGAAGGCGGCATCTTTCAACGCCAGAATAGGACGGGTCAGGTTGCTGGCGAGATAAAGGCTGGCGATAATGACGCAGGTCAGGCCGAGAAGACCGATGCCAAGCAGGACAGTCAGGAGCGGCTGATAGGACTTGAGCGCCTCGCTGAGCGGATAGCTGAGCAGCAGGACGCTTTTTTGCTTGTTATCCAGATTGGGCAGCGAGGTGGCGACCGCGATCATGGTGCCGTGGCTGCTGCCGATCATGCTGGCGGCCTTGGTATGCAGGCTCTGATCGATAAAGAAGCTCAAGGAACTTGGCTTGTAGTCGCTGGTCTGCTCCGTAGGTCCGAGCCACAGGCCGCCACGCGTCTGGGTCAGGATCGACGACTTGATCGGGATGGACGACAGGCCTTGCAGGTTCTGCATTTCAGGGCCTTCGAGACGCTGGGCGAAGACGACCCAACCGAGGCGATCCGGCGCCATGACCGGCGCGGCCATCACCTGATAGGGGTGGCTGTCGATAGCGACGATGCCAGTCAATGCGGCCGTATCGGAATTGAACTCATCTTTGCTGCGCAGTGCGGCAGCCAGGCTTTGCCCTAAGGCGCCGGCTTCCCCGACTACCGGATTGCCGTCAGGCCCGATGATCAGGCCAATCTCAACGTTCAGACGTGATTGCAGATTATCGAAGGCCGATTCGACCGTGATATTATCGCGTGTCGCCAGGGCGGATTTGAAGCCGAAATCGCGCGACAACAAAACCGCATTGGATTGGAGCGCCTCGGATTTCAGCGTCCAGATACGCTGGAACACGCTGGCCGAGGCCTGAAGTTCCTTCTGAACCGAAGTGCGGGCGTAGGAGACCACCGCCATATAGCAGGCAAACGCGATAACCAGCAGGGCCAAAGAGAAAAGGCCGCCGAACATCACGGATAGCTTGGTGCTAAGGCGTTTGAACATGATCATGGGTTACACGTCACGCATGCTAATACTGACCCGCCGTGGGCGCAGACTGACGCACTTTGACGCTGAAGGTCTGGGCCGACGGGCCGGCCAGCTTGAGTGCGCGCGCCATCTGATGCTCCGGCGCATCAAGGCCCGGATGCCAGATTGCCAGACTGCCGGCGCCATCGGGCACCTTCAGCATGACACGGCCGGCACCATCGGTCGTGGCGTAAAAGGGGGTATCGACGACGCGGATATAGGCGGCCATCGAATCATGAATGTTGCAGCCAAGCGCGACCGTGCCCGGACGATCGAACTTCATGATATGGCTTTTGCCCTTGCCATACAGGGGAAACTGAAAGGGCTGGACCGGCGAGAACGAGTAAACGTGATGGTTGACACGGTCCTTATTGGGGAAGTTGACCGTGGCGCCGGCCGGCACCGCAAGCACGTATGGGAGGAACTGGACGTTCTGCTGCGCCATCACGAAGGCCTTGCCTTTTTCCGCCGCCGGTATGGCCGCACCAGCCGCCGGTATCCACGTCACCACCGTGTTCGGAACCGGCTTGCCACCGGTATCGCTGACCGCAACGGTGAGATCAGCGGCGGCGGCCTGGGAGCCTGCCAAAAGCAGCGCCGGAAGGAGGAAAAGGTATTTCATACACTTCGGATATCACAACAGTTATAAAAGACGGTTAAGACTCGCGGTCATGTCAAACAGTTGCCAGTCTTAAATCGCACTATGTAGAGTAATCTAAAAACAGTGTAATCTGAGCCTATGCTGCTATGCAGCAAGTATAGCGTTTTTGACTTTAGGAACCCGCTGATGAGCATTACAATATTAAATGAATTCAAGGCTTTACCGGGAAATTTCGAGGCATTGACCGAGATTTTTCGCCGCATCGTGACCCAGATTCGTACAGTAGAAGGCAATGAGCGCTGCGAGATGTTGCTTAGGGTTGCGGACGGCGATAGCGATGACGAACGGTTGATTATTCTCGAAACCTGGACCAGCATCGAGGCCCATCAACGCGCCGCCACGGCCGTTGATCCGAAAGATTTTTCCGCCATCATGGCCCTGCTCAGCGAGAAACCCACGGGGCGGTATTATCAGCCCATCGACAGCTAGGCCAGCAAACCCTATAGACGTCTCTCCCCCTCCGTTGAGAGTGCCCATGGCCAATTTCGCCAGCGACAACACCGCGCCCGTCCACCCCAAGGTCATGCAGGCGCTGATCGACGCCAACAGCGGTAATATGCCCGCCTACGGCCATGATCCTATCACCGAAAAGCTACAGGAAACCGTGCGCATGACGTTCGGCGCGCCGCAGGCCCGCGCCTTTCCGGTTTTCAACGGCTCGGCGTGCAACGGGCTGGCCCTGGCGCGGATGATCCGGCCTTACGAGTTGATCCTGGCCCACCGTCAAAGCCATATCAATAACGACGAATGCGGCCTGCCGGAGTTCTTCACCGGTGGCAAGATCATTGGACTCGAAGGCGATCATGCCAAACTGACCATCGCCAGCATCGGTGACCTGATCGAGACGACGCTGGGTCATGCGCCGCATACCTCGCGCCCGAAGGTAATCAGCCTGACGCAATCGACCGAACTCGGCGCGGTCTACTCGCTCGATGAATTGAACGACCTCACCGCCTTCGCCAAGACACATGGCCTCTGTGTCCATATGGATGGTGCGCGCCTTGCCAACGCCGTGGCATCGCTCGGTTGCGCACCGGCCGACGTGGTGGCCGGGGTTGATATTCTGTCGTTCGGCGGCACAAAAAATGGCGCCATGCTGGCCGAGGCCGCCGTCATTCTCAACCCCGATCTGATCGAGGATTTCGCCTATATCCACAAGCGCGCCGGGCAACTGCCTTCAAAGGCGCGCTATGTTTCGGCGCAACTTAAGGCCCTGCTAGACAACGACCTGTGGCTCGATCTCGGCCGTCACGCCAACGCCATGGCCAGCGCTTTGCGTGAAGGCCTGATTGACCGCGCCGGCGTTGGCCTGCTCCATCCGGTCGAGGCCAACGAACTGTTCGTCACCCTGCCGAAAGCCACCGCCGATCGCCTGTTCGCCAGGGGCCACCGCTTCTACAACTGGCCCGCCGAAGGTCCTGACGCCTACCGCTTGGTCACCAGCTTCGCCACCAGCGAAGATGACGTAAAGATTTTTCTGGACGACTGCTGATGTCTAAAACCACTCCCGGCACACTAATGCTGAGCAAGCTCGGCATCGCCTTCGATCTGCACCCTTATGACTACGATCCCGATGCGCCCCGCGTTGGGCTGCAGGCGGCGGAGGCGCTCGGCATCGACGCCGCGCAAACCTTCAAGACCCTGATGGCCGAGGTGGATGGCAAGCCGGTCTGCGTTGTCGTGCCGTCCGATTGCGAGGTCAGCATGAAAAAGATGGCGGCCGCCTTTCATGGCAAATCCGGCCACATGATGAAGGTACCTGATGCCGAACGCCTGACCGGCTATAAGGTCGGCGGCATATCGCCCTTTGGTCAGCGCAAAAAGACGCCGACAGCGATCGATGAAACCGCGCAACTGTTCGACACGATCTATATCAACGCCGGCCAGCGCGGGCTGTTGCTCAGCATCACGCCGGATGACGCCGCGCGCGCGCTGGAGGCGCCGTTCGTGGATGTGACGGCGTAACACCTCTCCTCCCCATCATCGATGGGGAGGTGGCATTGAGCAAAGCGAAATGACGGAGGGGCGCCCCTCCGTCGCGGACAAGCCGCGCACCGCACGGGCGGCCCCGCTCCCCATTTAAGAAATGGGGAGGAGGTTTTTTAACTCCCCCCAAACCAGTTATAGCCCATGTCTTCCCAGTAACCGCCGGGATAGACATTGGTGACGAAGATCTCGACGATGTGTTTGGGGTTCTTGTAGCCGAGCTTGGTCGGCATCCGCAGCTTCATCGGGAAGCCATATTTTGCCGGCAAGAGCTGACCATCGAAGGTGAAGGCCAAAAGCGTCTGGCTGTGCAGGGCGGTCGGCATGTCGATCGAGGTGAAGTAGCCATCGGCGCATTTGAAACCGACATAACTGCACGTCGTATCGGCCCCTACCCGCTTGAGAAATTCCGAAAATACCACACCGCCCCAGCGGCCGATGGCGCTCCAGCCCTCGACACAGATATGACGGGTAATCTGTTCGGTGTGCGGCAAGGCATATAGCGCCGGCAGATCCCAAGGCCTGCGATCGGCGATCTTACCCGCAAGCGCCAGCCGGAAACTGCCCGGATCGACCACCGGCGCCTTGTCGACACTGTAGAAGGCGTTGAACGGGAACGGTTCCTTGATATCGGCCTCGCTATAGGTCGGGGCCAGCGCGTCCGGATTAAAGATCAGCCCTTGCGCGCCATCGTTAAAACGCGACACCGCTTTGAGGATTTCCTTCACCGAGCCGTAATGATTGAGCGCGATGCCGGTGGCCAGAGACAAGCCCCCAAGCGTCAGCACATTGCCGAGCAGGCGGCGCTTGGCCGGGTCTTTCAGCAGGCCAATGGCTTCTTTCAGGATCGCCTCTTCGTCGTTCTTGATCTCCGGCGTCATATCAGCGTCCCCACAGCATGGCTTTGATGGTTTTCGGCACCAGCAGCGCCATGACAACATGCACAATGATAAACGCGCATAAGCCGGTCATGGCGAAGAAATGGATATAACGCGCGGTCTCGTAACCGCCGAGCAGGACACGTAACCAGCCGAACTGCACCGATTTCCACAACACCAGCCCCGAGGCGATCAGCACGATCATATCGGCCAGGGCGAAGAGATAGGCCAGTTTCTGGATGGCGTTGTACTGGCGCAGATCGGCGTGACTGAGCCGGCCTTTAACGAACGCCCGGATATCATCCCACAGGCCTTGCGGTGTCACCGGCAGGAACTGCTTGCCGCGCTTTGTTATGAGAAAAAGGACAAGATAGAGCACCGCATTGGCCATCAGAATCCACATGGCGGCGAAGTGCCACTGGATCGCGCCGCCCAGCCAGCCGCCCAGCGTCCACTCATTGGGGAAAAGCCGCGTATTGGTGCCGGGGATATAGAGATGCAGGAAGCGCGTGGCGTTATAAATACGCCAGCCGCTCATGATCAGGATCACCACGGCCACGGCGTTCGACCAGTGGATGATACGCAACCACAACGGATGAATACTGGTTTTGTCCACGCGCGCGCTCCCGAATTACCGCAGCTTAGCACGTATACGACAGGCATCGAAATCCGGTTACGGTGAATATGAAATATTGACACCACCCCGCCTTCATGTTGACGTAAACGGAAACAATACGAAGGTAATCCCATGGCCAAGGCCGACCGCTTCAAACTGATCAACTGGTATCCGCCGCTGATCGGCGCCGGTATCAGGGTGATTGAAACCTCGGCCGATTTCACCGCCATCACGGTCGAGATGAAGCTGCGCTGGTGGAACAAAAACGTTGTCGGCACACAGTTCGGCGGCTCGCTCTACATGATGTGCGATCCGTTCTTCATGGCTATATTGATGACCAAACTCGGCAAGGATTATATCGTCTGGGACAAGGCGGCCTCGATCCGCTTTCTCAAGCCAGGCCGGCGGCATGTGCGGGCGCACTTCCAAATTCCGCCGGAAGAGATCACCCGCGTCAAGCTGGAAGCCGACACAAAAGGCAAGTACGATGCCGAATTTGAGGTCGATATTGTCGATACCGAGGGCGCGGTGATCGCCAAGGTCCACAAGACCCTTTACGTCCGCCGCAAAGACGCCAAACGCACGGAGGCCTAAGCCTTCGCGGCGGCCTCGTCAGCGCGCTTCTTTTGTGCCGCTACCATCTTGTCGAGTTGCGACTGGGCCAGAGCCTTGCGCTGCTCGGCCAATTCGTTCGGGGTCAGCAGGCGGTGTTTGGCTTTGTTCATCGGGGTATCTTTCAAAAAAGGAACCTATGACAGCTACGCCTGCCAAAGTACAGCCTAGGGCAGCTTCATGCCGCGCTCGACACCGGGACGGCGCCCCACCTCCGCCAGCCAGTTGCTGATAAAGGGCCGCGCCTGAATCAGCGGCTCGATATGATCGGGCACGCGGGTGCGATATTGCGTGATCCACGGATAGATGGCCATGTCAGCGATCGAATATTCGTCACCCCCGACATGCGCCGATTCGCTCAATCGCTTTTCCAGCACGTTGAACAGGCGCTCGACCTCGGCCGCGTAACGGCTGACGCCGACAGGCGTCTGGTTTTTGTCCGAAACCACGAACCAGCCAAGCTGCCCCATCATGGGCCCTAAGCCGCCCATTTGCCACATCAGCCACTGAATGACCGTATGACGCTGGTGCGGGATAGTGGGCAGAAAGCGGCCATACTTTTCCGCCAGATAGATCAGGATGGCGCCGCTCTCGAACAGGTTAAGCGGCCCGCCGTCAGCGTCCTCGTCCACAATGGCGGGTATCTTATTATTGGGCGAAATGGCGAGAAATTCGGGTTTGAACTGTTCGTCCTGGCCGATATTGACCGGATGCAGGCTGTACGGCACACCCAGTTCTTCGAGCATGATGGAGACCTTGCGGCCATTGGGGGTGCCCCAGGTGTGCAGTTGGATCATGGCGACCGTCCTTGATAAATGACTGTTGAATAGATAGGTCACCCAAGATCACTTGCAACACCTCTTCGAGTTTAACTGCACATTAACGCGCCTCGATGGCTGCCTTGATCGCGCGCGACTGGTTTCGTCCCCATTATGGAAGCATATATCTGGCGACAGCGTCCTGACCGGCTACGACCTCGATGAGAAAATTAGCGCCCGGGCAAGGGTCTATATCTGTCAACCTCAGCCATAGGTCATGAAAACGGCTTGAAGACCATCAGCCAAAAAACCGCCACCACCGCGGGAAAGGCCAAGGCGCCGAGCACCAGCCACCACAGGTTACAGCGCCAATAGGCCGCCGGCAGGGGGGCGTCTGTCGCCAGCGCTTCGGCGGCCAGGCGCTTCATGCGGATCTGCAGCCCCACCACCGGCAACCAGCACAGGCCGGCAAAGACGTAGAGCGCCATGGCCATCATCAGCCAGCTATCCGTGACATGATAGCCGGCGATATGGATCAGCGCGAAGCCGGTCAGGGGCTGGATGATGATGGCCGGCGTTGTGAAGCACCAGTCGGCGATGACCACTGTCCGCGTGGCGAAGGCGATGGCCCGAATATCCTTCGAAAGATTGGCCATCAACATGAAGAAGGCTGTGCCGATACCGGTGCCGAACAGCACGGTCGAGGACAGGATATGCAGCCATTTGACGCAGAAATAGAGCATGGCTGACAAGGCTATCCCATGTTAGGTGTTCGACAGGATCGGACCTTATAGCCCCCATGCCCCTGCCGCAATCACAAGCTGCCCAGATATGGCTCGTCTATGACGGCGACTGTCCTTTTTGTTCGGCTTCTGCGCAGATGATACGCCTACGTCAATCGGTCGGCCATCTGAATATCCTTAATGCTCGTGAGGCTGCCGACCACCCGGTGATGGCTGAGATCGCGGCACAGAATCTTGACCTTAATCAGGGTATCGTCGTCAAGTTCGAAGGCCGGCTTTATTATGGCAAGGTCGCCCTGTACCTGCTGGCGCTGATCGGTTCGGAATCCGACTGGCTCAATCGGCTGAATGTCGCTTTGTTTCGTAACAAGGGAATGGTCGATATGGCCTATCCGATGCTGAAAGGTATGCGAAACTTGGCGTTAAAGGTTCTCGGGAGACCTGCTCTGTGAAAACCCCCATCTTCGCAAACGTCTTCGCCGAGCAATGGGACGGATTGCCGCCGGCGCTGAAAGCCCATTACGCAAACCGTGGTTTTACGCGCGATCGCGTCACCGTCACCGGTACCCTGACCATCCGCATGGGCCCTTTGCTGCGTTTCCTTTCACCGCTGCTCAGGCTCAGCCGCATGCTGACGCCGTGGCCGGGCGATGACGTCCCGTGCACCGTGGCGTTTCACAGCGAACCCGGTTCCAACGCCTTTATCTTCGAGCGTCGCTTCAGCTTTCCTGGCCGTGCGCCCCATGTTTTTCGCTCGAAGCTGGTGCCGCAAGGACCGCATCATGTCATCGAGTATATGGCCAGCGGATTGGGCTGGCGCTGCGGCTACAGCTTCGAGGATGGCAGGGTGCGCCTGTTTCATAAAGGCTATGTCTGGCGACTGTTCGGCGTCGACCTGCCGGTGACCTTTCTGGGAGAGCTGTTGGCCGGAAAGGGCTTTGCCTTTGAAGAGGCCAGCGGCGACATGAGCTTCCGGATGGCCATGGGACTGAAGGGCGGGCTGTTCGGCCGCCTGACCGCCTACAGCTATACCGGCGACTTTACCGTGACGGAGATGGCCCTTGGCGCGTGATATCCTGATCCTCGGCGGCTACGGCAATTTTGGCAAACGCATCGCGCACGCCCTATCGCGCCATGGCCTGCCGCTGATCATTGCCGGGCGCGATCTGGCCAAGGCGGAGGCGCTTTGCCGTGACCTGCCAAACACCCGACCTCTGGCGCTTGATATTCACGGCCCGCTGGCGGAAACCTTAAAGGCCGAAAAGCTGTCGGTCGTCGTCCATACCTGCGGACCGTTTCAGGGCGCCGATTACGCTGTGGCGCGCGCCTGCATCGCGGCCGGAGTCCATTACATTGATCTTGCCGATGGCCGCGATTTCGTGCGTGATTTCAGTCAGCTCGATGCCGAAGCCAGGGCCGCCGGCGTTTGCCTTATCAGTGGCGCCAGCACGGTGCCCGGCCTGTCCTCGGCGGTGCTTGATCATCTTAAGACCCACTTCGCCCGTCTGGAGACACTCGATTTCGGCATCACCCCCGGCCAGAAGGCAGAACGTGGCCTGGCGACCACCCGCGCCATCCTGACCTATGTCGGCAAACGCCTGCGGCCCTTCGCGGGACACCCCCGTCCCTATGGCTGGCAGGATACCCATGCCCAGACCTATCCGATCATGGGCCGGCGTTACTTGAGCACCTGCGACATTCCCGATCTCGATCTGTTGCCCCAGGGCTATGGCCTGACCTCGATCCGCTTCGGCGCCGGTCTCGAACTCGGCTTCATGCACTTAGGCTTATGGGCACTGTCCGGACTGGTGCGCGCCGGAATGACGCTCAACCTGCCGGCCCTGGCCAGACCGCTGCTGGCGATCAGCAATATCTTTGATGCCTTTGGCAGCGATGTCGGCGGCATGCACGTCACTGTGAGCGGGCAAGGCCACGACGGCGCACCGTTAAAACTTTCGTGGTTCATCGTCGCCAGGTCAGGTGATGGCCCGCAAATCCCGTGCGTACCGGCGATCCTTCTGGCCAAAAGGCTGCATGAAAAAGACCCCGGACTTTCATCCGGGGCCTTTCCCTGCGTAGGTTTGATCAGACTCGAAGATTATCTCAGCGAACTCAGGCGCTTCGATATCGAGACGTTCGAGGCCTAACCGCCCAAAAAGTCGTTCTTGCCAAGCGGCACGCCGGAATGACGCAGGATGGCATAGGCCGTGGTGACGTGGAAAAACAGGTTGGGGATGGCGAAGCCCGTCAGGTAGCTTAAGCCGGTGAATTCCATGGTGCGGCTCGGAAATTTCAAAACAACCTCGCGGGTTTCCGAACCTTCGAAGCCCTTGGCATCGACCGACCTGACGAAATCGATCGTCTTTTGCAGGCGCGTGTGCAGTTCGGCGAAGGTCGCTTCGTCATCGGCATAGGCGGGATTCTCGACCCCGCCCAGGCGCGCGGCAATGCCCTTGGCTGTATCGCTGACCAGTTGGATCTGCTTGGAAAACGGCAGCATGTCGAGCGCCAGGCGGGCGTTCAGCACGGTCGCTTCCTTGACGTTCTTCTCCGCCGCCCAGGCTTCCGCCTTGCCGAGAATGGCCTTCAGATTGGTAAGCGCATTAAGCACCACCGGCACGGACGCCTTGTACATATCGATGTGAACAGCCTCAGACATTTAGTCCCTCTTTGTGTTAGGTAGGAAGCCCTGCATATGGGATACTGACGGCGCCTTGTAAGCCCGCCACGCAATAATTTCATGGTGAAATCCATCGCCGTATTTGCGCCGTATAGTGGGCTGATACATTTCGCGTGTGATTTTGGCGTACCCCCTTGAAACCCGCAACAGTAACTACTATTGTTACGTTTCCATTTCGCGACTCACTGAAAAGAGCCCCCCATGACCAAGTTCGCCCTTAAATCCGTTTTCTCGGCTTCGGCTTTCGCCTTTGCCCTGCTGTCCGTCTCGGCGCCAGCCTTCGCGGCCGACACCTACAAGCTCGACGACACCCACACCTCCGTCACCTTCCAGTGGACCCACTTCGGCTTCTCGCATCCGTCCGGCAAGTTCATGAATGCGGTCGGTTCGGTGACGCTTGACGAAGCGAACCCCGCCAAGAGCTCGGTCGAGGTCTCCTTCGCCATCGACGGCATCAATACGGGCGTCGCCAAGCTTGACGAACACCTGAAGGGCGAGCAGTTCTTCGACGCCGCCAAGTTCCCGACGGCCACGTTCAAGAGCACCAAGGTCGTCCCGACCAGCGCCACAACGGCCGACGTGACCGGCGACCTGACCATCCACGGCGTCACCAAGCCGGTGACCCTGAAGGTCAAGCTCAACAAGAAGGACGTCCACCCGATGATGAAGAAGGTCGACGCCGGCTTCACCGCCACCGGCACGATCAACCGTTCGGATTTCGGCATCGGCGCCTACGTCCCGGCCGTCAGCGATCAGATCGATCTTTCCATCGAAGCTGAAGCTATCGCTCAGTAGTATTTGCGTTCAGTAACAACTGTATAGGGGTTCGAATGTTCAGATTGGCCGCATTCTGTGTGGCGCTGGGACTGGCGGCAACGCCAGCCCTGGCCGACAGCCTGACGTTCGAACCCACCCACACATCGGTCGTTTTTCAGTACGCGCATTTCGGCCTGTCGCATCCCTCTGGCAAGATCATGGGTGCGACAGGTACGTTGATCCTCGACGACAAGGATCTCAGCCGGTCCACGGTCGATATCACGCTCGACATGCGCACCCTGACAACCGCCCTGCCCGATTTCGACGCCCTGCTGAAAGGCGCCGACTATTTCGACATTGCCCGCTTCCCCACCGCGACCTTCAAAAGCACGAAGGTCGAATTAACCGGTGAAACGACGGCCAATGTCAGCGGCGACCTGACGATCCACGGCGTTTCCCGCAGCGAAGTTCTGGCGGTCACCTTCAACAAGAAGGCCTTCAATCCGGCGCTGTTCAAGACGGGCTATGGCTTTTCCGCCACCGCGCATCTCAGCCGCAAGGCCTTTGGCCTGGGCCATTTTGAGCCCATCGTCGGCGACGAGATCGATCTCATCATCGACGCCGAAGCTTATTAGTTTAGCTCAGACGCCGCATGGCTCGCGCAAACATGCGCGGCGGGCGGTCGCCCTTGCCGAGCCTAAAGGCTTGGAGATTGAAGTATTCCATGACCTTAACCCGCTCCCCAACGAGAACCCCGACCGTCTATATACCTCATGGCGGCGGACCGTGCTTTTTCATGGACTGGAACCCCGCCGACATGTGGGACAAGATGGGCGCCTATCTCAAGCACCTGCCCTCCGATGTCGCCGAAAAACCCAAGGCGCTGCTGATCATTTCCGCCCACTGGGAAGAGGCCGATTTCACGGTCATGACCAAGCCGGCGCCTGGCATGTTGTTCGACTATTACGGCTTTCCGCCGCACACCTACGAACTGAGCTATCCGGCGCGCGGCTCCGAAGCCCTGGCAGCAAGGGTGCAGGCTCTGGCGGCGCAGGCCGGCATCACGGTCGCGGCCGATGCCGCGCGCGACTTCGACCACGGCGTCTTTATACCCATGCTGATGGCCTGGCCTGACGCTGATATCCCGACGATCCAACTTTCCTTGAAAGCGGGCCTGAACCCGCAAGAGCATATGGCGCTCGGTAAAGCACTGGCGCCCCTGCGTGATGAAGGCGTGCTGATCATCGGCAGCGGCATGAGTTTTCACTCGATTCCGCGCCTGATGGGGCGCGGTTCCGGCAGCGGCCCGGCGTCCCACGCCTTCGATAACTGGCTGAGTGCGACCGTCAGCAGCGATATCGACGGCCTGAACAACTGGGCCAGCGCCCCGGGCGCCCACGATTGTCACCCGCGCGAAGAACACCTGCTGCCACTGATGGTGGTTGCCGGCGCCGGCGATGGCGATCCGTCGCGACGCACCTATCACGAGGATAGCCTCGGGCCTACGGGCATCGCCATCAGCGCATTTCAGTTCGGGTAAGTTTATAGGGAAGAAACCCCACCACCGCTTCCCTCTTGAGGCGCGGTGGTGGGGTTTCTGACTTCCTGCCTTTTGGCCAGAACTCACCGATCATTGGCAGGAATCCCTCTGGCGATTTTACCCATTCCGGCGCACGTTCCGCGCACCTCAAACGGAAAGGCCCCCCATGTACGCGCTCCATATCGGTAACAAGAACTACTCCTCGTGGTCGCTGCGCCCGTGGGTGCTCCTGAAAGCCCTCGACATCCCTTTCACCGAGCACCAGCACTATTTCGCGCTCGATAACAGCGCTTTCAAGAGTTTCTCCCCCTCGGCTCTGGTGCCGGCGCTGGTCGATGGCCAGACCACCGTCTGGGACTCGCTGGCCATCGCTGAATATGTCGCCGAAGACCACCCGCAGGTCTGGCCGCAAAAGCGCGAAGCCCGCGCCTACGCCCGCTCGGCCGCCGCGGAGATGCATTCCGGCTTCAGCGCCCTGCGTAACCTGTGTTCGATGAGTATTGGCGTCCGCATCAAGCTGCACGACACCCCGCCAGCCCTGCTCCGCGATCTGGCCCGCATCGACGATATCTGGCGTCTGGGCCTCAGCCGTTTCGGCGGTCCCTTCCTCGCCGGCAGCACCTTCACGGCGGTCGATGCCTTCTATGCCCCCGTCGTTTTCCGTATCCAGACCTATGGCCTCGGCTTCGATCTGAGCCACGAGACCCGCGCCTATGTCGATCATATGCTGGCGCAACCGGCCATGCAGGCCTGGTACGAAGGCGGCCTTGCCGAAACTGTCCGTGACACGCCGCATGAGGTCGAGATCGCGCAATCGGGTGAGGTCATCACCGATTACCGCGCCACCGCTTAAGCGCACCTAGATTCCGGCGCGAGGGGGCGCGTGTTACCACAAGGACAGCCATCGGCACGTAAAGACGCATAGGGTTCTGACTTTTGGAGCGACACTTTCCTCTCGCGCTTGCGAAATAATCGGCCTATATCCGCCGCATGTCCGCACCTCCAGAAACGCCCGCCGCCCCCGGAAAGCCGCACTTCGCCGAATTCGTCACCCTGATCGCCTCCCTGATGGCGCTGGGCGCGCTCGGTATCGACGCCATGCTGCCAGCTCTGCCGGTCATCGGTGTTGATCTCCACGTTCAGGTCGAGAACCACCTGCAATGGATCGTCTCGATCTATTTCCTCGGCATGGGTATCGGCCAGCTCTTTTTCGGAGTGATGTCCGACTGGCTCGGCCGCAAGCGTGTGCTGATCGGCGGCGTGCTGTTGTTCGTTATCTTCGGCCTGATCGCCGCGGCGACCAAGAACTTCGCCTTTCTGCTGGTTATCCGTCTGCTTCAGGGCCTCGCCGTCGCCACCACCGGCGTGGTGACTCGCTCGCTGATCCGCGATCTCTACAGCGGCCCGCAAATGGCCAAGGTCATGTCGATCAGCTTCGTCGTCTTCCTGCTGGTACCGATCCTGGCGCCGAGCCTTGGCCAGTTGGTGCTGACCTTTTTGCCATGGCGCGCCATCTTCCTGATCATGGCCGGCCTCGGCATGGCCACCGTAATCTGGGCGTGGCTGCGCCTGCCGGAAACCCTGCAACCGGCCGATCGCCGCCGGCCCGACCTGGCGCACCTCAAGCGTGTCGCCTACTTCGTCGTTACCGAACCGGGCTCAATCTTCTATGCCTTCGCCATCACCTTCCTGATCGGATCGCTACTCGCCTACGTCGCGCTGATGCCGCAGATTTTTGAAGACGTCTTCCACAAACCGCACCTGATGGCCGGCGTGTTCGCCGCCTGTGCCGCGTCCATGGGCGTCGCCTCGGCGCTCAATGCCTTTCTGGTCGAGCGCATCGGCGTCAAGCGTATTTCGCACACCGCCCTCACCGCCTTTATCGTTGTGACCGCCATCCATCTGGCCTGGGCCCTTGCCGGACTTGAGACCATTGTGAGCTTTATGATCCTGCAATCGCTAACCATGGGCCTGATGTCGCTCTCGACCTCCAACTTCTCCGCCGTGGCCATGGAGAAGGTCGGGCATGTTGCCGGCACCGCCGCCTCACTGCAAGGCGTGATCACCACAGTCGGGGCCGCTATTGTTTCCGGCCTGATCGGTAACGGCTGGACCGGCCACATCTACTGGCTGCCGATGGCCGCGCTTGGCTGCGGCATCATCGCGCTCAGCCTGGTGGCCATCAGTGAAAAAGGTAAACTCTACCGCAACACCTGACAAGGGCGCAAAATGGCCTTGCCAGAACAAAGCTTTGCGCATATACCTTGCATAACAAAGTAGTTGGCAATGAAAGGCCCGCCTTGGCTCCTTCCACGGAAAAGACACCCGAAAGCCGCCGCACCCAGATGTACAAGGGCGTGCTGGAACTGGCGCTGATGAGCCTGCTTCAGGATGGCGCGCAATACGGCCTGAAGATTCTCGACGTGCTGCACGAAGAGGCCGGGCTCGATCTGTCCGAAGGCACGCTCTACCCGCTGCTGCACCGCCTGGAAAAGGCCGGGATGATCAAGGCCGACTGGCGCCACGAAGAAGGCGCCAGCCATCCGCGCAAATATTATGCCCTGACCGCCGCAGGTGCCACCGAACTGAAGGCGCAGGGCGATATCTGGCTCGACATGACCGACAGGCTGAACGCTTTTCTGAAAAGGGGGAAATGATATGGGCGCACAAGATAAAAGCGATATCGAAACCTGGCTGGGCTATCTCGAAGATGTGCTAACGCCCCTGCCCGCCAGTGAGCGCGAGGACATTGTCGTTGAGGCCCGCGCCCATCTGGAGGAACGCATCGAGGCCGGTTTGAGCGCCAGTTCGGCTCTGGCCGGTTTCGGCAAGGCCGAGCACTACGCCCGCGCCTTTCTGGATGATCACAAGCTGAATACCGCGCTCGACAGCAAGCGTAGCATGACCATGCTCAAGACCCTGATTTCGGTCGCCGGTCAAAGTCTGATCGCCACGCTGGGCCTGATCGGCTTTCTCGTCTTTGGCGTCACCACCCTGGCAGCCATCGCCTGCATCCTGCTCAAGATCGCCCGGCCGGAGATGGTGGGCCTGTGGATCGCCCCCGACGTTTTCGTTCTGGGCGCCGCGGCCACACGACCAGCCGCGCCCGAAATGCTGGGTAACTGGGTTTATGTGGTGCTGGCGGGGTTGGTCTTTTTCGACGCCCTGCTGGCGCGTTTCAGCCTGGTGCTGGCCCTCAAGGGCCTGAAAGGCCAAGCCGACCGGGAATAATTTATTCAACAGAGGGAGGGGCATATGCGTAATTTTTTTCTGATGTTAACCGCCTTGATGGGGTTGGCCGCACCTGTTTGCGCCGAGGAAGCTGCAGGCGACTGGTCCGGGACGCTCGGCAATATCCGCGTTGGGCTTCATCTTACCAAAGACTCCGATGGTCACTACGCCGGCTTCATGCAGAGCCTGGATCAGGGCGGCGTCAAAATCCCGCTTGATTCCATCGCCGCCACACCGGATACGCTCGCCTATCATGGCGTTAATGCCAAGCTCGGGGTGGATGGCCGCTACGAAGGACACTGGGACGATGCCCAAAAGGCCTGGGTCGGCAATTGGCGCCAAGGGGGTCTAGTTCCCCTCACCTTCAAGCGCACCGCGACCGCCGACATGCCCGTTGCCAGGCGTCCGCAGGAAGAAGCGATTGCGGCGAACCCGCACCCCTTTCCCTCAGAAGACGTCGGTTTCGACAATGCGAGCGCCGGCGTGAATCTGATGGGCACCTTCAGCAGGCCGGTCGGCGCCGGCCCCTTTCCCGCCGTCGTCTTGATCGGCGGCACAGGACAAAACACGCGCGATGAGGAGGGCTACGGACAAAAGGCATTTGTCGTGCTGGCCGATGCGCTCAATCGCGCCGGCATCGCTGTCCTGCGCTACGATAAGCGCGGCGCCGGCCAATCAACCGGCGATTATGACGCGGCCACCACGGCTGATTTCGCGGCTGATGCCGAAGCCGCCGTTACCTATCTCGCCAGCCGTAGCGATGTCGATCCGAAACACGTCGGCCTTGTCGGCCATAGCGAAGGTGGCATCATCGCCCCGATCGTGGCGGGTCATCTGCCTTCCGTGTCCTTCGCTGTGCTGATCGCCGGCGTTACCGTGCCGGGAGATCAGGCGGCTCTTCTCCAGCTTGAAGCGCTTGATCGCGCCAATGGTAAAAGCGAGACCGAAATCTGGAAAGAACTAGCGCTACTCCAGCAGGCTTATGCCGTAATTCGTGCTTCAAAAAATCCGGAAGACGCCCGGACACAACTGACAGCCGCCGCTCGCCCCCTTATCGAAAGCGGCGCCTACAGCCAGTCGCAGGCGGACGACACCATTGCTCTGTTCACCAGCCCGTCGCGGTACTGGTTGCTGCGCTACGATCCTGCGGCAGACCTGCAAAATGTCCACATCCCTGTTCTGGCCATTTATGGCACGCTCGATCTTCAAGTGCCGCCTGCCGGCCACGTCCCCGCCCTGCGTGCGGGCCTGAAAGACAATCCGGACGTAACCATCGTCGAACTGCCAGGCCTCAACCACCTGCTCCAGCACGCGACGACCGGCGCACCTGCCGAATATGCCCTGATTGAGGAAACGATTGCGCCGGAGGCCCTCAAGGCCATCACAGAATGGGTGACGCGGCATACGACCCCCTAAACGACCCGTGGACTCCCGCCGAAGCGTTGGCGGGAGTCGCTAAACTGGCCGCCTGACCAGGCATATAGGTCAGGCGGTCTTTTTCCATTTGGCAAATGGACAACCCAGATGTGTTAGCCATATATAATAGACTACCGCTATGGGGGAAAATCACATGAAGACGTTATGGGTTCTGCTGGGTGTCGCCGCGCTCCTCCTGATGTCCATGCCGACATTTGCCGAAGAGGCTGCCGGTGACTGGGGCGGTCTGTTGATGGGGCAGCTTCATGTCATCGTCCACATCAGGAAAGATGGTGGCCAGTACAGCGCCACCCTTGAAAGCCCGGATCAGGGCAAGTTCGTCCTCCCGGCGGATACCGTGACGACCACGCCCGATCACCTCGCTTTCGCGATCGTCAAGATCAACGGCAGCTACGATGGCAAGTGGGACGAAGCGAAACAGGCCTGGATCGGCACCTGGACTCAAGGGCAGGCCATGCCGCTCGTGCTCAAACGGCTGGTCGACGGCAAGGTCGTCGCCGAGGCTCCCAAACGCCCGCAGGAAGAGGCGATCATGGCGGCCCCGCGCCCCTACACCTCTACCGAGGTCATTTTTGACAGCGTGGCCGGCGTCAGGCTAACCGGCGCCTTCAGCGCGCCGGATGGCAAGGGCCCCTTCCCTGCCGTCGTGCTGATCGCTGGCTCAGGTCCGCACACGCGTGACGAGGATGTTGCTGGCCACAAGGTTTTTATGGTGCTGGCGGATGCGCTTAATCGTGCCGGCATCGCCGTGTTACGCTATGACAAGCGCGGCATGGGCCAGTCCACCGGCGACTATGCCCGTGCGACCACGACGGACTTCGCCGCCGATGCCGACGCCGCCGTTACCTGGCTGACACAGCGGCCGAAGGTCGATCCAGCCCATATCGGCCTCATAGGTCATTCCGAAGGCGGATTGATCGCCCCCGCCGTCGCCGTTCATAATCCCTCAGTCAGTTTTGTTGTCCTGATGGCCGGCCCAGGACTGCCCGGTGACCAGATCCTGCTGATGCAACAAGCCGCCATCGCCCGCGCCTCCGGAGAGTCAGAAACAAACATTTCCGCCAGCCAAAAGACGAATAAAGCGGTCTATGACATGATCAAATCGGCGCAAAGCCTCGAAGACGCCAAGACAAAGGCAGCTGCTATGGCCGTCGAAATCGCCACTGATCGCAAGATACCCCTGGCAGAGATTCAAACCGGCCTCGCCCCGATCACAACCCCCTGGTTTTACGAATTTATCCGCTCCGACCCGCGGCCAAGTCTTGAAAAGGTCAAGCCGCCGGTGCTGGCGATAAACGGTGCGCTGGATATGCAGGTGCCGCCAAAAGAGGATCTGGCGGCCATCAAAGAGGCTTTAAAAAACAACACGGATGCGACGACTATCGAACTGCCGGGGCTTAACCACCTGTTCCAGACGGCAAAAACCGGTTCACCTTCTGAGTATATTGAGATCGAGGAAACCCTGTCGCCGGTGGCCCTTAAAACCATCACTGACTGGGTGAAAGCACACAGCCGTTAGGGCTTTTTCAGTTCGGCCTCCAGCCATTCCATATCCTCGTCGCTGAGGCCGAAATGATGGCCCGCTTCGTGGATCAGGATATGGCAGACCAGATCAGTCAGAGTGACCCCGCCATCGGCCCATTCATCGAGTATAGCCCGGCGGAACAGGTGGATCATCGGCGGCAGGTCGCCTGTCACCGATTCAAGTCCAGCCGGATTACCGGTATAAAGCCCGGTCAGTTCGTAGGCATCTTCAATACCAAGAACATCGAGCATCTCTTCGGACGGGAAGTCCTCGACAATCAGCACCACGCCTTGCAGATGGCCCGCAAACGGTTCGGGCAGACGTGTGAGGGCTGCGCGCGCGAGTGCTTCTATGTCGTCAAGTGAGGGCGAAAAACCGAACTGGCTCATTCGGCAGCAGTTTTTGTGCTGTCTTCCGGATGGATTTCGACGGCCTTCTCGCCATCCCACTCAACCCAGTATTGGCCTAGCTTGCGCTTGCGGTCCGTGGCCTTGTCAACAGCACGCTGCAAGGCATTCAGCCCTTCATCAGCCCATTGGGTCAACTCTACAGTCTTCATGTCTTAAGTCCTGCATGACGGCTGATATGCTCGTAAAGAGCTTGATTGACGATAATAAAATCATCGCCCGCCTGCTCAAAATCTTATTGACCCGCTCGTCGCCATTCATAAGGCAGACGCATCTATCCACTCTCATTCTATAATCATTGAGCAGATTGTGCAAACTACGCGGAAAGCGCCGCTCAATATCAACGGCGGGAATGTCGTGGCCGCCATGCGCCACACGCTCAGCCACACGCTTTTTCGATAGGCTTACATCTGGAAGAGCGAGGTAATACAGGTCGACAGACCAGCCGTAAGCCTTCAACCGATCTATAAGCTTGAGATAACCCCGACCGGACAAAGTGGTTTCAACAGCGAAATCCTCTTGAGACCGGATTTGCGCTTCAACTTCAGTCAAAAATAATCTGCCCGCCTTCACAGCCTGCGTTTCAGGCGCAAAGGGTGATAAGCCAGACGCGATCATGTCGGCATTAATGAAGCGCATGACGCGCGCTTCATTCGGTAGATATTCCAAAGCGAATGTGGTTTTTCCCGCACCATTAGGGCCTGCAATGATCAGGCACCTGGGCATAGCTGTCTCCTTCTGGCCGAAAATCGTGAGATTTGAGACCAGTGGCAGGAGGCTAGCGCCGCCCGTATACCAATACGGGCCAGCGACGCCGACGCACCAATGGGCCAAAGACCGCGATTTTTAAGCTTCGATGTCTTCGGGCAGGCCGACCACATGGAAACCGGCATCGACGTGAACGACTTCGCCAGTGGTCGAGAAGCCGAGATCAGACGCCAGCCAGAGGGCTGCGCCCGCCACGCCTTCCATCGAGGTTTCCTGCTTCATCAGCGAGAACTGACCCGACTTGGCGTGCAAGCCGCGGCCGCCGGAGATACCGGCCAGCGACAGGGTGCGCATGGCGCCGGCCGAAATGGCGTTGACACGGATGCCCTTGGGGCCCAGATCGCGGGCGATATAGCGTGTGGAAGCTTCAAGTGCGGCCTTGGCCACGCCCATGGTGTTGTAGTTCGGGATAACGCGCTCGGCGCCAAGATAGGTCAGCGTGATCAGCGAACCGCCGTTCGGCATCAGTTCGGCGGCACGACGCGATACGTCGACGAACGAGAAGGCCGAGACGTTGAGCGCCAGCAGGAAGCCCTCGCGCGTGGTGTTTTCGACGAACGAGCCTTGCAGTTCGTTCTTGTTGGCGAAGGCGACCGAATGGATGACGAAATCGATCTCGCCAAAGATGTCCTTCAACTTGGCGAAGGCAGCGTCCATCGACTCATCCGAGGTCACGTCGCACTCGATCAGGTGCTTGACGCCGATCGATTCGGCCAGCGGGCCGACTCGGCGCAGCAGGCTTTCCCCCATATAGGAGAACGCCATGTCAGCGCCTTGCGCGGCAAGTTGCGAGGCGATGCCCCAGGCGATGGACTTGTCGTTGGCAACGCCCATGACAAGGCCCTTCTTGCCCTTCATGAGGTCGCCCTTGGGGAAGTTCCATTCGTCAGCCATGGGGTAGTCCTTATAAATCAGTCTGGGCCAAAGGATTTGCAGAGCAAATCCGTCTATAAATCTTCTTGAGAAAGTATGATCGAGCCGTTGGTGCCGCCAAAGCCGAACGAGTTCGACATGATGGTGCCGATTGGACCGTCATGACGCTTGCGCAGGATCGGCATACCGTCGAACGCCGGATCGAGATTATCGATATTGGCGCTTTCGGCAGCGAAACCGTTCTGCATCATCAAAAGGCAGTAGATGGCTTCCTGCGCACCGGCAGCGCCCAAGCTGTGACCGGTCAGGGACTTGGTCGAGGAAATCATCGGCATGTTGGCGCCAAAGACATCGCGCACCGCGCCCATTTCCTTCTCGTCACCCACCGGTGTCGAGGTGCCGTGCGGATTGAGATAGTCGATCTTGCGGCCCTTCGCTTCGGCCATAGCGATCTTCATGCAGCGCGCCGCGCCTTCGCCAGAAGGGGCCACCATATCATAACCGTCAGAATTGGCGGCGTAACCGACGACTTCGGCGATGATGTTGGCGCCGCGTGCCTTGGCGCGCTCATATTCTTCCAGCACCACCATGCCAGCGCCGCCGGCGATGACAAAGCCGTCACGATCACGGTCATAGGCGCGTGAAGCGACCGCCGGACGATCGTTGAAGTTCGACGACATGGCGCCCATGGCGTCGAACATGTCGGACAGCGTCCAGTCGAGCTCTTCGGTGCCGCCGGCGAACATCACATCCTGCTTGCCGAGCATGATCTGCTCTGCTGCCGCGCCGATACAGTGCACCGAGGTAGCGCAGGCCGAGGAGATCGAATAGTTGATGCCGCGGATTTCAAACCAAGTCGCCAGAACAGCCGACGGGCCGGACGACATGGCCTTGGGCACGGCGAATGGCCCGATGCGCTTGGGCGAGGTCTTCTCGCGGGTGATATCCGCCGCCGCTACGATGGCGCTGGTGGAAGGGCCGCCGGCGCCGAAAATGATGCCGGTGCGCTCATTGGAAATATCGGACTTATCCAGACCGGAAGACGCGATCGCCTGATCCATGGCGATGTGACCATAGGCCAGACCCGGCGACAGGAAGCGCGCAGCACGACGGTCGATCAGCGCTTGCCAGTCATCGATTTTTGGAGCGGCGTGCACCTGGCACTTGAAGCCAAGACGTGCATAATCTTCGGCGGCGACGACTCCGGAGCGTGCTTCCTTGAGGGATTGCGTGACCTCATCGGCACCAAGGCCGATGGAAGAGACAATCCCCAGTCCTGTAATCACGACTCTACGCATGTAATATCCTACTCTTAGCCCTGTGGCGAATAACCAATGCGGTCCCTTATGCGTGGAACCTGCTGTGCCTAACCCAGTTCCTTGGCGTCAAACAAACCGACGCGCAGACCGGACGCCTGATAGATAAGCTTGCCATCAGCCTCGACAACCCCGTCAGCGATGCCCATGATCAATTTGCCCGACATGACACGCTTCATGTCGATCTTGTAGGTAACCTTTTTCACCGCGTTCGTGACCTGGCCGGTGAACTTCACCTCGCCGACGCCAAGGGCGCGGCCACGGCCGGGATTGCCCTTCCAGCCCAGGAAGAAGCCGACGAGCTGCCACATGGCGTCAAGGCCGAGACAGCCCGGCATGACCGGATCACCGATGAAGTGGCAGGCGAAGAACCAGAGTTCGGGGGTGATGTCGAGTTCGGCCTCTATATAGCCCTTGCCGAAAGCGCCGCCGGTGTCGGCGATCTGGACGATGCGATCGAACATCAGCATCGGCGGGGCGGGAAGCTGGGCATTGCCCGGACCGAACATATCGCCGCGTCCGCAGGACAGCAGGTCTTCATACGAAAAGGATGAGGGGCGTTCGGTCATCAGCAAAAAAGCTCCGCAGCATAGGTTCGCCTCACTGTAGGCGCGTTCCCCATGCGTGTAACATTAAAAAATGATGCGTTACACGAGCCCGCGCTTTGGCTCAACCCTTTTGAGGCTTTTTATGGCCGCCCCACGCGTCTTTCTCATGCCGTTTCAGGCTTTATTTGTTGGTGAAGGGATCGGGGCGCTTGCAGACGGCCACGTCCTGCGTGCCCCAGAGCCCCTGCTCCGGCACCCAGCCGGTCTTGCCGGCGGCCGAGATCCGGCACCAGTTCTTCTTGCACTTGTCGAGCGAGGCCAGCGACTTCGGTCGCAGGATGGCCTGCGCATCGGACGCCTCATCGGGACTCTTGCGTAAGGTCAGCTTCTGCCCCGCTGGGCTCATCACGTTCTTGGCCGTGCGCAGCATGGTGCGGCTGACCCAGGCGACATTGCCATCCGGATCGCAGATCAGGCGCCATTCGCGCGTCTCAGAAATGATCTGAACCGGCAGACCCGACACGCGATAGGTCCAGACGACGCGGTTCTCCTTGCTCGGCCCGTTGCGCGCATAAACCTCATTGCTTTTCAGCATGGCCCAGCGTGGCAGCGGCAGGTTGGACGGCGTGTTGTAGACCTCATCCTCGGCCAGGGCCGCCGCCGGCATGACGACCAGCATAACAGCGCACATGGCAAGCCACAGCCCGGCCTTGCCGCCGCGTAATCTGCGAAAAGGCCAAAACACTTGAAAAGCGGCGCGCAAAGCGTTTATGTCGGGGAAACGAAGCGCGGCTTGGCCTTTGGCTTGGGGATGACGCATATCGGATATAACTGTTACGGAGGAGGACGGCTGTAAGTGCGGCCAGGCCAAAGGCCGGTCGCGGCAAGCCGCCATGATGTCCCGCAAGGGTTCAGATTTGGTTAATGGAATGCTAACCGCGTTCCAAAGAAAAACGGGCGAACACGCCCGGCGGCAGCCAAGGCCTGAGGGAAAGGGTCCGAATCTGCCGACGATAACGCTTCAAAACGAATAAAGGCATAGATGAGCACTGCAAAACTCAAGGTCATCCTCACCATCAAGCTGCCCGACGCGGTCGAGACGCGGATGCGCGAGTTGTTCAACACCACCCTGTGGCTGTTCATGTCGCCGATGCCACGCGACCGCATGATCGAAGCCGCACGCGATTGCGACGTGCTGGTGACCTCGATCAACGATCCGATCGATGCCGAATTTTTCGCCAACTGTGGCGACCGCCTCAAGATGATCGCCAATTTCGGCGTCGGCTACGATCATATCGATATCAACGCCGCCACGGAAAAAGGCATCATGGTCACCAACACGCCGGGCGTGCTGACCGAGGATACCGCCGAAATGACCATGGGCCTGATCATGGCCGTGTCGCGCCGCTTCGTCGAAGGCGCTGAACTGGTGCAGAAGGGTGAGTTCTCCGCCTGGTCGCCCACCTTTATGCTGGGCCGCCGCATCTTCGGCAAACGCCTGGGCATCATCGGCATGGGCCGCATCGGTCAGGCCCTGGCCCGACGCGCCCGCGCCTTCGGCATGAGCGTGCACTATCATAACCGCAAGCCGGTGTCAGCGCGGGTGTCCGATGAACTGGGCGCCACCTACTGGGACGATCTCGACCAGATGCTGTCACGCATGGACGTCGTGTCGATCAATGCGCCGGGCGGCGCCGGCACCCACCATCTGCTGAATACCGAACGGCTGTCGAAGCTGCAGCCGCACGCCATTCTGGTCAATACGGCGCGCGGCCAGATTGTTGATGAACGGGCCCTGGCCGCCATGCTGCGCAACAAGCAGATCGCCGGCGTGGGGCTCGATGTCTATGAACGCGAGCCGGCGATCAATCCGGAACTGATCGGCCTGCCCAACGCCATCCTGCTGCCGCATATGGCCTCCTCCACCATCGAGGCGCGTCAGGATATGGGCGACCGGGTGATCCTCAACATCAAGACGCATCAGGACGGCCACCGTCCGCCCGACCGCGTTATTCCGGCGATGCTGTAATACTTGTACCTCCCCACCTATGGTGGGGAGGGGGACCGCGCCGCCCTTGCGGCGTGGTGGTGGGGTTTCTTGTTTTCTTTCTTATTAAAAAAGTTTTTCACAGGTTTCCGCAAATAGGCACTTGCATTGAAAACGACCTTCCGTCTATAAGGCCGACCTCGCGGTGAGGCAAACACCTCACCAACGGATGCAAGCGGGCGTAGCTCAGCGGTAGAGCGCGACCTTGCCAAGGTCGATGTCGAGAGTTCGATCCTCTTCGCCCGCTCCAATCCTCTTCTTGAGGATATGGAACACAAATAAAAAGCAGCCCTCGTGGCTGCTTTTTGCGTTTGGGCCTAAAGCTTCATAAAGCTCAGCACTTCAAACAAAGCCGACTTGCCCGACGGAGCGACCATGGCGGCGCCCTCGAAACAATCCAGCGCATCGCCCAGGAAGACAATAAGCTCCTCCTCGGTTAAGCCCCGTTTAACCTGGCAACCTCATCGCAATTTTACACCCCGCCCCCTAGCTATGTCGGCTTGCATAAAAGGAGCGATAGATGGACCTCGATCAGGAGATAGACGGCGTATTCAAGAAGCTCGACCAGCGCTTGACCGATCCGGATGTGGCCTGCGCCGCCCTCAAGCAATTGATCCGCACAGACCTGCTCAGCTTCACCACAGGTCCGCAGATCGGCGACATGTACGATTTTATCGAGACCCTGTTTCAGCACGGGGCGGGCCTTTCCAGCCACCGTATGAAGGCCGCGCTCAAGGCCGAGGTGCATAAGATCCGCAGCCAATATGCGCGTAAACCCGCTGCCACCATCTGGCTGTAGACGCTCCCCTTGACATTTTATGGCGGGCCAGCGTTTAAGAGCCGCCATGCTTAGCCTTATAAGACAAGAAAAGAACCTGCTGATCGGCGCCATCATGGCCGCGATCGCCTTTTCGCTCGAACACACCATCCTCGAACTCGGACAGGTCGCGTCGCTCATCGCCGGCCTGACCCTGATCGGCGTCATCATCATGGTGTCGCTGCGCGTGGCCCACCATGCCGAGGTGCTAGCGGAAAAGGTCGGCGAACCCTACGGGACCATGATCCTGACCCTGTCGGCCGTACTGGTCGAGGTCATCATCCTGATCATGATGCTGAGCCATACCTCTTCGCCAACGCTGGCGCGTGACACCATCTATTCGGCGGTCATGCTGGATATGAACGGCATCCTTGGCCTCGCCGCTATCCTGGGCGGCCTGCGCTACGGTGAGCAGCCCTACAATGTCGATTCCGGCAACACCTATGTGGTCATGATCATGACCGGCATGGGCGTGTCCATGATCGTGCCGGAGTTCATTCCACAGGATCACTGGCG
The DNA here is from genome assembly GCF_964186625.1 of Asticcacaulis sp. MM231. Classification (NCBI taxonomy): domain Bacteria; kingdom Pseudomonadati; phylum Pseudomonadota; class Alphaproteobacteria; order Caulobacterales; family Caulobacteraceae; genus Asticcacaulis; species Asticcacaulis sp. MM231. The sequence continues at coordinate 727,967 of NZ_OZ075108.1, read as the reverse complement.
CATCTATTCGGTCTTCACCATCGGAATCATGCTGCTGCTTTACAGCGTTTTCCTGCGCCTCCAGACCACGCGCCACAGCTATTTCTTCAGCTACAGCTATGCCGGCACGGGTGATGCCGACCACAAGCACACCGGCAGCGCGCGCGTTTCCGGCACCTTTTTGATCGTCGGCGTCGTGCTGATCGGCGCCCTGGCCGAGGTCATGGCCAAGACCATGGATACGGGCCTGAGCGGCACCGGCGTGCCGCCGATCGTGGCCGCCCTTCTGGTCGCCACCATCTCGGCCAGCCCGGAAATTCTCACCGCCCTGCGCGCCGCCCTGGCCAATCGGATGCAGCCCGTGGTCAATATCGCGCTCGGCGCCTCGCTCTCGACCGTCATCCTGACCGTGCCGGCCATCGAGATCATGGCCCTGATGAACAACCAGCCGATCCATATGGCACTCACGCCGGTGCAGACGGTAATGACGGCGCTGACGCTTCTGGTGGCGAGCATTAATCTCAACGATGGCGAAACCAATGCCATCGAAGGCGCCACGCACTTCGTGCTGTTCGCCACCTTCCTGATGCTGTCCTTACTCGGCGTGTAGTGGCCCGCCGCTGCTCGTGCGGCGTTCCCTTGAGCGTAATGTAATTCGCCTCTTTGTCTTAAGCGGTTGCCATGCCACTGTGTTCCGGCAAGATTATGCCGGTTGGCCCGAAGACGCAGGCACGGAACTTGCTGTCATACGGCTGACGGGCCGCGCCTGTAGCAGAATGGCGCGCCGGCGGTAGGGGTTTTGAGGTAGGGTTGTTGTATGTTGTTGCAGAATGAGCATGATCTGATCGCGCTGCTTGGGGTCGCGGCTTTCATCCTGCTCGCCCTGTCGATCATCGGTGGCGTGATTGCCTCACTGAAGTCATTTCAGGTCCGTCAGTTTCAGGATCTTTTGTTCAAGGCCGAACGCAAGATCGACACCCTGGAACGCCGCATGTTCAACGTGCTCAATGCCGTGCCGGTGGCCCTGGTTGAAACCGATGTCAGCGGCAAGTTCACCTTCGCCAACAAGACCGCGCACCAGCTTCTCGGCCGCAAGGATTCCGAGCTGATCGGCCTGCGTTTCCATTCCGCCACCTGGGGCATCGCCTACCCCGATGGCCGCGTCATTCCCGCCGACCTCATGCCGATCGCCCGCACCTTGCGCGGCCAGACGGTCAAGGGCTTCCAGCACCTGCTGACCAATCACGGCAGCCACGAAAAAGTGCTGGTCAGCGTCACCTCCATGCCGATCATGAACGGCGCCGGCGAGGTCATCGGCTCGACCTCGGCCATGGTCGAACTCGAAACCTCTTCCGGCGAGGGCGTGGACGATCTGAACGGCCTGTGGCGCGGCCACTGGTTCGCCGCTTCTACCCTTCCCTTCTGGGGCCTCGATACCAAGGCGCAGATCGTCGATATCAACAACGCCGCGCTCGATGCCTTCGATCTCAAGCGCGAGCAGGCGCTGGGCCAAAACTGGACGCAGTTCTTCGTCGATGACGCTGATTTCCAGAAGGCGGTCGATTATCTTGGCGAGTTGCAGGACGAAGCCTCGCCGCATACCCAGATTTCGCTCACCCTGACCCTGAAAACGCCGGGCGGTGAGCCTCAGCCGGCCACGGTTACCGCCTGGCTGGTCCGCACCCACGAAGGCGGCGAGCGCGGCCTGACCGTTATGGCCATGCCCGGCATTTCCGCGCCGCGCATCGCCCCTGTGTCCACGCTCAATGACGATGACGCGCAGGAACTGACCGACCACCGCCTTGCTGAAGACGCCCGCGCCGCGCTCGGCGTCGGCACCTGGCAGTATGATGCCGAGGCCGATACCATTGTCGAGGACGCCGGCATGATGGCGCTGATTGGCCGTGACTATGTCGGTGGCCCCACCCTGATTTCCGAGGCCGATCAGGCCTTGGCCAATGTCGCCTTCACCCAGCTTATGTCGGGCGAAAGCGATCATCTGGCGCTCGATATCCAGGTGACACGCAAGGACGGCTCAGTGCGCTGGATCGCGATCGAAGGCCAGTCGAAGATCGTGGACGGCAAGAAGCAAATCTACGGCGTCGCCTTCGATTGCACAGCATGGAAACAGACAGAAGCCCCTGCGGCCGCGGTCGAGCCCGTTATTCAGACGACCGGCATTACCGAAGCCGAGCTTGAAGCCGCCGTGCTCAAGGCGCGCGAAGAAGCGCATGAAGCCGCCCTCGCTGAGGCCCGCAACCAGCACGCGGCCGAACTGGAAGCCGCGCGTCTCGCAGCCGTCCGTGAACATGATCTGGCGCTTGCCCAAGCTGTGGCCGAGGCTGTAGCCGCCGCCCGTGCCAAGGCCCTTGAAGAGGCCCCGACGCCCTATGAGTGGCAGGCGCCTGTGTCCCTGCCCGATCCCGTCATCGTCCATGAACCCGATCCGCTGGTGGTGGCCGAGAACGCCGCGCTCAAGGCGCAACTTGATGCCGCGAAAAGCGATCTCGAACAAGCTGAGAGCCGCCACAGCGCGCTTCAACTACAACTAGATGAGATCATCTTCGCCAAGCCGGTGGCCGTGCCCGAGCCTGAACCTGTCGATACACAGCGCCTTGCCGAGATGAGCGCCGAACTGGACATGGCCCGCGCGGCCCAAGCCGCCCTTGAAAGCGAACTCGACGCTCTGCGCAATACACCCGCGCCACAACCCGATTACAGCGAGCACGAAGCGCGCAATGCCCGCCTGCAGGCCGAGCTGGAAACCCTGCAAAAGCAGCAGGTCGAGTTGGCCCGCCGCTATCAGGCCCTGGCGGAAACGCCGGCGCCGGCGCCGGATTACAGCCAGCACGAGGACCGCATCCAGGCTTTGCAATCGGCGCTCGAACAGGTGGCCGTGCGTCATACCGATCTGCAGGCCAAACACGAGGCCCTGCTCAATACGCCGGCGCCGGAGCCCGATGTCAGCGCCTGGGAGGCCAAGCTGGCCGCGGCGCAGCACGATATCGTCAAGTGGCAGGCGGCCTATGACGACGCGCAAGGCAAGCTGGCGGCGATGCCGGTGGTCGATCACGCTGCGCTGGAAACGCGCCTGAGCGATCTGGAGACCCTGCTTACCAAGTCGCAGGCCAAACAGGCCGAAATGACCGCCCGCGTCGATCAGCTTAACGAGGCTTTGGGCCATGCCCAGCGCTTTGAGACTGTGGGACGTCTGACCGGCGATGTGGCGCAGGATTTCGCCCAGATGCTCGGCGTCATCAACGGTGCGCTGGAAATCATGGCGCGACAGGGCGATAGTCCGGAAAGCATCCGCCGCCTGTCCGAAGCCGCTTTAGTTGCCGGCAAGCGCGGCGAACGCCTGACCCGCCAATTGCAAGCCTTCCAGTCGGAAGAGTTCTAATAAATCGGTAGCCTTTGGCCGGGATCATCAAGTAAGATATAATCTCTTTGCACCTCACCGCCTTTTCGGGGTTTGGCGTCAGCGAAAGTATAGCTTTCGCAAGCCATGGGACCGCACGAGCCGCGTAGCGGTGAGATGTGGCGGTGGTAGGTTTTCTTGCTTTTACGCGCGCAGGTTCATGGCACGGTTCGGTTTCAAGGCAGAGGATTTGCGGCTGTGGGCGCTGGTGACAGCGACCGTGCGGCCGCACAAACCGACGCGCACGCCGGAGCTTAAAGAGGACGCCAAAACCGAAACAGTGCGCATCGCCGATATGCCGGGTGAAATGACCGCGGCCAAACCTGCGCCAGCGCCGTTGACACCCTTCAAACTCGGCCAATCGCTGAAACCCACCGGCGGCTTCACCATCACCCGCGCCGCCGACTATGCCCCCGATCCGATCGAGCCGAAACGCAAGCGCCGCATCAGCCGCGAACGCGATCCGATCGAGGCCCGCCTTGATCTTCATGGTCTCAATGCCTTCGCCGCCGAAGCGCGTCTCAAGGCCTTTGTGCAGCAGGCCTATGCCAATGATTATCGCGCCATCCTGGTCATCACCGGCAAGGGTATATCGGAAACCGGCATCCTAAAACGCTTTGCGCCCGAATGGCTGGCCGACCCGGCGCTCGGCCATATCGTCGCCGGCATCAGCCAGGCCCACGCCCGCCATGGCGGCACCGGCGCGCTTTATGTGGCGCTTAAGCGGAGAAGCTAGTTGTTAAAAGCTGTATTTCTCGCGTGCATAAGCTTCGGTCACGGTTTGATACCGAACTGGTCCGCCCCCATGCATTTCACCATTCGGATAAGACTTTTCAACAAACTCACCCGTTTGCTCACGCAAAAACAGTTGTTCCCAATCAGAACTGTCTGACTCCAGCAGCTTTAAATCTACTGGCGCCGACATCAGATCAGTCCCTTTTCAGTCGCCAGCGCCTTCAGCGACACCTGCGAACGCGGGCCATAGTGGCCGATCACTTCCGCCGCCGCCAGTGAGCCCAACTGACCGCAGACCGTGACGTGCAGGCCTTGCGTCAGACCAAACAGCACGCCTGCGGCATATTGGTCACCGGCGCCGGTGGTATCGACCACCTTATCGACCGGCGAGGCGGCGATGGTGTGGATATCATCGAGCTTGGCCACCACCGAACCTTCGGCGCCGCGCGTCACGAAGGCGAGTTCGGTCTTGCCGCGCAGATAACGCAGCGCCTTGAAGAAGTCGTCGGTCTGAAAAAGGGCCAGCAGTTCGGTTTCGTTGGCGAAGACCAGATCGATATGGCGGTCGATAAAGGCCAGCAGGTCATCACGCCAGCGATTGACGACAAAGCCATCCGACAAGGTGATGGCGGTCTTGCGTCCTGAAGAGCGCGCGACCTGCGCCGCCTTGGCGAAGGTTTCCCGGCCCGACGGCGTATCGAAGAGGTAGCCTTCCAGATAGGTGATCTGCGACGCCTTGATGATCTCCTCGTCGAGGTCTTTCGGGCTGATCAGCGCGGCGGCGCCCAGGAAGGTCGCCATGGTGCGCTGGCCATCGGGCGTGACATTGATCAGGCAGCGGCCGGTCGGGGTCGGGTCATCGTGCAGGACCGGGGTGCGGAACTCCACGCCCATCTTTTTCAGATCCTTGCTGAAAAATTCACCCAGGCCGTCATGCGCCACCTTGCCGACATAGGCGCACTTGGCGCCGAAGGAGGCCGCGCCAGAAATAGTATTGCCGGCCGAACCGCCCGAGGCCATCTCGCTGTCGGCCATGGCTTCCGACAGGCTGAGCGCGCGATGCGTGTCGATCAGGGTCATCGAGCCCTTGTGCAGATCATGCTTGCTCAGGAAGCCGTCATCGGAAGGGGCGAGCACATCGACAATGGCATGTCCAACGGCGGTGATGTCATATTCGATGGTCATGGCAGGGGGCCTCAGAAATCAGTTGATATGGCGTAACCTAATGATCAATAAAGAGTCCATGAGCAAGCGTATTCTGATCCTGACACCGAATCCTGACCATCCGTCGCACCATGGCCGCTGGCCCTATGTGCTCGATGCCTATCGCGAGGCCTTGGCCGGCATCGACGCCGAGATCTTCGATCAGCCATGGTCCGAACCGATCGCGGAGGATTTTGACCTCATCCTGCCGCTGGTGGCCTGGGGTTACCATAACGCGCCCAACAGCTTTATCGGCGCCATGACGGCCATGGGCGCCGCCGAGCGCCGCGTCTTCAATCCGCCGGAAATCGTGAGCTGGAACGTCGACAAGCGCTATCTGCGCGATCTCGCCGAGGCCGGCGTGCGCATCATCCCTACCCTCTTCACCGAGGGCGTCACAGATGAGGATGTGGCGCGCGCCCGTGCCGATTTCGGCCAGAAGGCGCTTGTGCTCAAGCCGGCGATCTCGGCCGGCGCCAAGAACACCCTGATCTGGGAAGGCGAGGCGCTTTCTGAATTGAAGAGCGACGTGCGCGACGTCGAGGACAAGAAACTGGCGGTTCCGGTCGGGCCAGCCATGATCCAGCCCTTCATGCCGGCGATCCGTTCCGAAGGCGAATGGTCGCTGATCTTTTTCGTCGGCGAGTTCTCCCACGCCGTACTGAAAACGCCGAAGTCCGGTGACTTCCGCTCCCAGCCCGATTACGACGCCCATCTGCGCGCCCTGACGCCGCCGCCGGAAGCCCTGGCCCTGGCGCAATCGGCCATCGACTTCATCGGCCGCGACCGCCTGCTCTATGCCCGCGTCGATATGGTGCGCGCCGAGGACGGCGGCTTTTGCCTGATGGAACTGGAACTGATCGAGCCCGATCTCTACCTGACCTATGATCTTGAGGCCTCCATGCGTTTCAAGGACGCGGTCGAGAGCGCGATGCTGGTGTGCGGCTGTTCGAGCGACCACCATGTTCATTGAGACCGAACGCCTGGTGCTGAAACCGCTGGCTGCGACCGATTACGAGGCGCAGTGCGCCCTGTGGCGCCAGCCCGATGTCTATCGCTATATCACCGGCAAGCCTATGGACCGCGAAACGGTCTGGCTGCGGCTACTGCGCGATATCGGTCACTGGCAGGTCTTCGGCTTCGGCAACTGGTCGGTGCGCCTGAAAGACACGGATCAGCATATCGGAGTGGTCGGTGTGTTCGACTACAAACGCGCCATCGCCCCCCCCCTGGAGGCGCCTGAATCTGGCTGGGTATTCGATGCCGGATTTCACGGCAAGGGCTATGCTTCGGAGGCACTCAGCGCTGCGCTTAACCATGCCGATACAGCGCTGAACATGCCGCGACTCCAGTGCATGATCAGCTATGAAAACGACGCCTCGCTGAAACTGGCGCTCAAATGCGGTTTCAGGCCCTTGCGTGAAAGCGTGTTCCACGGCGAAACAATCGGCGTGTTGGAGCGGCACCGACCTTAAAAAATCTTCACGCTCTGCAGCTTGACAAGTTTCACGTTTAGTTATTTAGATAATTAGCTAATTGAAATTACGCAGAGAGTTACGATGCCAAACTTTGAAAATATCGACCGCATCGATCTTACCAAAGAGGCCGGCGCCTTGGATGGCAAGGTGGTCTATGTGCCGGTCAAGTCGCTGTTTCTGCTGAGCATGTATGCCGCCACGACCTGCGGCCTGATCTATTACCTGCGCTGGGATACAGTTCTGCTGTTCGCCATCAAAACCGTCGCGGTCCTGCTGTTGGGGCATAGCGTCGGGATGCACAGGCGCCTGATACACAAGAGTTTCGCGTGTCCGCTCTGGCTGGAACGCCTGCTCGTTTATTTCGGCACTCTGACCGGGCTAGGCGGGCCTTTCGCCATGATCCATACCCACGATTTCCGCGACTGGGCACAGCGACAGACACGGTGTCACGATTATTTCGCGCACCGCCAACCCATGCTGATCGATGCGCTCTGGCAGATGCACGGCGACATTCGTCTGGCAAAACCGCCACACCTGACCATCGAACCCGAAGTCGCCAACGATCCGTTTTATCGCTTCATCGATCGCCACTGGATCGCCGTCCACCTGCCCTGGGTTATCGCTTTTTACCTGATCGGTGGCTGGGCCTGGGTCATCTGGGGTGTCTGCGCACAGATCGCCACCACGGTTACCGGCCACTGGCTGATCGGCTATTTCGCGCATCAGGCACATGAAGATGACTGGCAGATCAAAGGCGCCGGTGTGCAAGGCCGCAATGTCCATCTTACCGGCCTGATCACCATGGGCGAAGGCTGGCACAACAACCATCACGCCTTTCCCGGATCTGCGCGCATCGGAATCTATAAGGGCCAGAGCGATCCCGGCTATCGCTTTATCAAGATTTTGGAAGCGCTGGGTCTGGCATGGAATATCCGGGTGGCCAAGGATTTGCCGCATCGTCCACAACTCCAGTGGGCTGAAGGGGCTCAGCCTCACTTCAAGCCGGATGTGAAACTATGCCCATCGCTTCAGTGGATTGGCAGACAGACGCATCTGCGATCTTAGACCAGAGGCGTAAACTCGACGCCGATCTTGGGACACAAATCCCGCACGATGCAGATCTCACACTTAGGCTTACGCGCCACGCACACATAGCGGCCGTGCAGGATCAGCCAGTGGTGCGCGCGGGTCAGCCAGGGCTTCGGGATGACCTTCACCAGGACGGCCTCCACCTTGTCCGGTGTATTGGCGCTGGCATCGACCAAACCCAGTCGGTGCGAAACGCGATAGACATGGGTGTCGACCGCGATGGCCGGCTCGATATCCAGTTCATTGAGCACCACAGACGCCGTCTTGTTACCCACGCCCGGCAGGCTGAGCAAGGCCGCGCGATTGAGTGGGATATCACCATCATACTGCGCCAGCAGAATGCGGCACATCTCCATGACGTTCTTCGCCTTGTTGCGATAGAGCCCGATGGAGCTGATCATCCGCATCAGTTTGTCTTCACCAAGCGCCAGCATATCCGCCGGATTGTCGGCGATGGCGAACAGCGGCGCCGTCGCCTTGTTGACCGCCACGTCCGTGGTCTGGGCCGATAGCGCCACGGCCACGGTGAGCGTGAACGGGTTGACGAAGTTCAGCTCCGTCTTCGGGTCCGGCTTGTCCTGCTCGAAACGTTCGAACAACTGACGGATCAGTTCAGGATCAACCTTGCGGCGTTTGGCGGCCTTGGGCGCGCGCTTCGTGGTTTTCATCGGGCAACTTCAACATTACATAGGATCGGCACTATGCCCGATTCCGTGAAAGCTTGTCATGACCTCTGTTCTTTTCGTCTGCCTTGGCAATATCTGCCGTTCACCGCTGGCCGAGGGCATTTTTCGCGCCCATGTGGCGGCGGCGCGGCTTGAGAACCGCTTTACCATCGATTCCGCCGGCTGCGGCGGCTGGCACAGCGGCGAATTGCCCGACAAGCGCTCTATTGCTACGGCGGCGCATCACAGCATCGATATTTCCGACCAGCGCGCCCGGCAAATCCAGGTCGGTGATTTCGATCGTTTCGACCCGATCCTTGGGCTCGACCGAGACAATGTCCGCCATCTGGAAACCATGCGGCCGGAAGGCGCGCAGGCTCGCGTCGGGCTCTATCTCGAAGAAGCCCTGGGCGTCAAAAAGGATGTGCCCGATCCCTATTACGGCGGCAATTCGCACTTTGAAGAGGTCTATCAACTGTGCGACAAGGCCAGTGCCGGCTTACTAAAATCCCTGACGAGCAACTGAGGTTCCCATGTCTACCCCCGAAGAACTGGCGTTTACCGCCCGAGCCAAAGCGCATATCGATATCTGCAACGCACAGAGCGAACACGCCCATGCCGAGGATGTCGCGCTTTCGGCGCTTTATGCCGCCGCCCGTTACGGCGCTTATCTCTGCCTCAACGGCAATGGCTTCGGCGAACAGATGGCGGCCCGGCGCGCCGAGGCCACCCTCATGTTTGAGGAACAGTTCCGCCAGATGTTTCACGATTGCTACGATGAGTTCGCCAGCAATTTCGAAACGGTGAAGTAGCTACAGAATATAGCGGCTCAGATCAGCGTCTGTGGCGATATCGCCCAGGCGCTTTTTGACGTACTCGGCATCGATCGCCACTTTCTGGCCGGACATATCGGACGCCGTATAGGACAGGTCCTCCATCACCTTTTCGATGACTGTATGAAGCCGGCGCGCGCCGATATTCTCGACCTTGGCATTGACCGTAGCAGCCGCCTCGGCCATGGCCGCGATGGCGCCGTCATCAAAGGTCAGGGTCACGCCTTCGGTCAGCATCAGCGCCTGGTTCTGCTTGATCAGATTGGCTTCCGGTTCGCTTAATATGCGGCGGAAATCATCCTGCGTCAGAGCTTTGAGTTCGACGCGGATCGGCAGGCGGCCCTGCAATTCCGGCAGCAAATCCGAAGGCTTCGACACGTGGAACGCGCCCGAGGCGATGAAGAGGATGTGGTCGGTCTTGACCGGGCCATACTTGGTCGAGACCGTGGTGCCTTCGATAAGCGGCAGCAGATCGCGCTGCACACCTTCGCGCGACACATCGCCGCCGCCGCGATCAGAGCGCGAGGCCACCTTGTCGATCTCATCAAGGAAGACGATGCCTTCGTTCTCGGCCAGCTTCAGCGCTTCGTTGGCGACTGAAATCCTGATCGAGCAGCTTGTCGGATTCCTCGGTGATCAGGTTGGGGATGGCCGATTTAACCGTCGTCTTGATCGTCTTCTTGCGGCCGCCCATGGCTTTCGACAGCATGTCGGAGAGGTTGAAAGCGCCGTTTTGTTGGCCGGGTATCTCCATCATGCCGACGGCAGGGCCCGTGTCGGTTAGGGAGATTTCGATTTCCTTGTCGTCCAGTTCGTTGTTGCGCAGCTTCTTGCGGAAGCTTTCGCGCGTGGCCGGCGCGGCGGTTTCGCCCACCAACGCGTCGATCAGGCGTTCCTCTGCGGCAGCCTCGGCCTTGGCGCGCACGCTCAGGCGGTTCTTGTCCTTGATCATCAGCATGGCGGCTTCCACCAGGTCACGCACGATCTGGTCGACGTCGCGGCCGACATAGCCGACCTCGGTGAACTTGGTCGCTTCGACCTTGATAAAAGGCGCCTGCGCCAGCTTGGCCAACCGGCGGGCGATCTCGGTCTTGCCGACGCCCGTGGGTCCGATCATCAGGATATTTTTCGGCGTGATCTCGTCGCGGATGCTTTCATCGGTCGCCTTGCGGCGCCAGCGATTACGCAGGGCGACGGCGACAGCCTTCTTAGCGTCGTGGTGGCCGATGATGAAACGGTCGAGTTCGGAAACGATCTCGCGGGGAGAGAAGGTGGTCATGTTAGGCACTCAGTTTCGGGTTACGGGACATCAGCGTGACGTCGCCGCGTGTTTCAACAATATCAAAGCCGGCCTTGCGCCAGGCCGATATGGCGCGGTCATTGGCGCTGTGAGGATCCATCAGCAAACGGGTTGCGCCCCTGGCCAGCAGGTCATCGCCGAACTGACGCAGGATCTGCGGGCCAAGCCCCTCGCCGGTCAGCGATACATCACCAATGAACATATCGAGACCCAACGCACCCTCCGGCTGATCGGGTCCGCAAGGAGAAGACTGGATATAGCCGATCGGTCTCTTGCTGAGTTCAATGATAAAGGCTGCGCCGTCATCACTGCCGATCAGGTTCAGCGCGTCATCGACCTCATCCTCCGGGGTCGAGTTGCCTTCCGTCCACCAGGGTTGGATATGCGGTGACGCCATCCAGATCAGGAGCAGACCGGCGTCGCTGTCCTTGAGGGGCCGGAACGTAATCACCCCTCCAGCTTCTCAAGGGTCAGGTGGTCATTGGTATAGACGCAAATGCTGGATGCGATCTTCATGGCCTTGCGGGCGATAAGCTCGGCATCCGGTTCATACTCCAGCAGCGCGCGGGCGGCCGACAAGGCATAGACGCCGCCGGAGCCAATGGCGGCCACGCCGTCTTCGGGTTCCAGCACATCGCCGACGCCGGTGATGGTCAGGATATGGTCCTTGTCGGCCACCAGCAGCATGGCTTCCAGACGGCGCAGATAACGGTCGGTGCGCCAGTCCTTGGCGAGATCGACACAGGCGCGCGCCAGTTGGTCAGGGAAGAGTTCGAGCTTGGCTTCGAGCCGTTCCAAAAGGGTGAAGGCGTCGGCCGTGGCGCCGGCGAAACCGGCGATCACCTTGCCGCCGGCCAGCGTCCGCACCTTGCGCGCGCCGCCCTTGACGATGGTCGCCCCCATCGAGACCTGACCGTCACCGGCGATGACCGTCTTGTTATTTTTACGCACGGCCACGATGGTGGTGCCATGCCAGTTTGGGAAAGGGGAATTGTGTTCGCTCATGCCGCCTTAATTGGCGCTTTTGCACTTGCAGTTCAAGGCCCGTGAGCGCATTTGACGCATTATGCTCCCCAACGAATTTACAGACGATGAAATCGACCGCTATGCCCGCCATCTGGTCCTCAAAGAGATCGGTGGTCAGGGACAGATGAAGCTGAAAGCCGCGAAGGTGGCCCTGATAGGCATGGGGGGCATCGGATCGCCAGCCGCGCTTTATCTGGCGGCGGCGGGAATCGGTACGCTGGGCCTGATCGATGATGACGATGTGAGTTTGAGCAATCTGCAACGGCAGGTGCTGTTCGGTGCGCGCGATATCGGCGCCCCAAAGGTCGAGGCGGCGGCGACCCATCTCAGCGGTCTCAATCCGCATTGCGACTGCCACGTCCATCGTCTGCGCCTGACGGAAGAAAATGCCGCGGACGTCCTGGGCGGCTACGATATCGTGCTCGATGGCTGCGACAATTTCGAGACCCGCCTGCTGGTCAATCGCGTTTGTCATGGTCTGAAAAAGCCACTGGTGTCAGCAGCGCTTGGCCGCTTCAGCGGTCAGTTGGCCACCTTCGACGGTTCGCCCTGCTATCAGTGCCTGGTGCCGGAGATACCGCCCGATGCCGAAACCTGCGAACGCGTTGGCGTGGTCGGCGCTTTGGCGGGTGTCATGGGCTCGCTGGCGGCGCTGGAAACCATCAAGATCATCACCGGTGCGGGCGAAACCTTGCGCGGCAAGCTGATGATCTTCGATGGCCTCGACATGACCTCGCGCATTGTGAAACTGCCGTCCGATCTGGCCTGTCCGGTGTGCGGAAACCATTAAAAACCCCACCGCCACGCCGCACTTGAGGCATGGCGGTGGGGTTTCTGGCCTCACTATTCCCGCCTTGCAAAAATTGTGTCATAAGAAACCAACTAGACACTTGGGAACGAAACGCGCAGGCCAACCGCTTTAGTGGATGCCGCCTGATGACGACGACAACCGGCCAGCTTATCGACAAGGATGGCAAGGACGCTCTTTACCCCACCGTGAAACACACGGTGCTGGAGGATATCTACGCCTTCGCCATCGGCTGCTCGTTCATCGCGCTGGGCATCGTCATGCTCAAGACGGCAGGGCTGACCACCGGCGGCGTGGCCGGCATCGCGCTTCTGGTCTCCTATGTAGCGCCCCTGCCCGTCGGTGTGCTGTTTATCCTGATCAATATTCCGTTTTTTCTGTTTGCCTGGCCCGCCATGGGCAAGCGCTTCATGATCAAGACGGTGATCGTCAATCTCGCCATCATGGGCATGGCCAGTTACGCGCCCTACGCCTTCAAGCTGGAAAGCCTGAACCCCTTGTTCGCAGCCCTTTTCGGCGGCACCATCATCGGCATGGGCATTCTGGCGCTGGCCCGCCATGGCGCCGGCGCCGGCGGCACAGGCGTGCTGGCGCTCTATCTGCAAAAGACGAAAAATATCAACGCCGGCAAGACGCAACTGGCCTGCGACGCCCTGATCATGGCGACGTCGATCCTGATCCTCAATCCGCACCAATTGTTATTTTCGGTGATTTCGGCCGCCGCCATGAGTGGTGTCATGGTCGGATTCCACAAGCCGGAACGCTATTTAGGGCGCTGAAATGCTCAATAACCGGCCAGAGCGCGCAACAAGGCGCCCTGATCGACATAGTTCAGCAGTTCGCCGAACGATGACTGCACGCTGCGATCACCCATCAGATCCTTCAAAGCCTCCTGACCAAGCGCATTGAAAGCGCCGGTGAGGCCCTCCTGTCCGCCGGTCGCGATGGCCGATCTAGCCTCGGCGGAGCAATCACTGCTGATCAGGCGCGTCAGCAGCTTGCCGGTGGCCTTGTAGACCGTCTGGCGCTGAACATCGGTGATCAACGACAGATCGGCCACCTTCGGATGGCGCGCCACGACCGTGAAGGCCCAGCGGATCAGGGTGGTGCGATCCTTCGGCGTGGCCGAGCGCACCAGACAGGCCGACAAGGCCTCGCTGGCCGGATCGGGCGCGGCCTGCACAGCCGGTGCAGCAGTCACAAGCGCCAACGTAACAGCCAGGATTTTCACGGCGTATGTCATCTTCACCTCATGTCAGGATACCAAGATCTTCACTCCGACCGCGCAATGTGGCGGCGATTAGACATTTGCGGCATTATCCGCTATAGACCCGCTCACATCCCGACATTGCCTCCTTTGAAAGCCGCATATCTTGGCCAATACGCTCGACCTGTCCGTCAAATCCGCCGCCGCACCTTCGCTGGTGAACATCACCGGCCTGACGCGCGCCGGACTGGCCAAGGCCCTGTTCGAATCCGGCGTGGTCGAAGAGCGCAAGGCCAAGATGCGCGCCACGCAGGTCTGGCGCTGGATGCACCATTACGGCTTCACCGATTTCGACCTGATGACGGACATCGCCAAAGAGCAGCGCGCGCTTTTCAAGGAAAAGTTCACTCTGGCGCGTCCCGAAATCTCTGAAAAGCAGGTAAGCCAGGACGGCACCCGTAAATACCTGATCCGCATGGCGCCGGGCATCGAGGTCGAGGCCGTCTATATCCCTGACGTCGGCCGTTCGGGCGCGCTCTGTGTGTCGTCGCAGGTCGGCTGTACGCTCAACTGCACCTTCTGCCACACCGGCACGCAAAAGCTGGTGCGCAACCTGACCGCGGCGGAAATCGTCGCGCAGGTGCAGGTGGTACGCGATGATCTCGGCGAATGGCCGTCGCCCAAGGAAGACCGCAAGCTCTCCAACATCGTCTTCATGGGCATGGGCGAGCCGCTCTATAATCTCGACAACGTGGCCGACGCCATCGACATCATTTCCGACGGCGAGGGCATCGCCATTTCGCGCCGCCGCATCACGGTTTCGACCTCGGGCGTGGTGCCGGAACTGGAAGCACTCGGCACCCGCACCCAGGCCATGCTGGCCATCTCGCTGCACGCCACCAACGATCCATTGCGCGATGTGCTCGTGCCGCTCAACAAGAAGTACAATATCGAGCAACTGATCGAAGGCATCCGCAACTATCCGGGCCTGTCCAATGCCCGTCGCGTCACCTTCGAATACGTCATGCTGAAGGACGTCAACGACAGCCCCAACGAGGCGCGCGCCCTGATCAGGCTGCTGAAGGGGATTCCGGCCAAGATCAACCTGATCCCGTTCAATCCCTGGCCCGGCACCGATTATCAGTGCTCGGACTGGCGCGCCATCGAGTTGTTTGCCTCTATCCTCAATAAGGCCGGCTACGCCTCACCGATCCGCACCCCGCGCGGCCGTGATATTCTGGCCGCCTGCGGTCAGCTCAAGTCCGAGAGCGAAAAGAAGCGCGCCTCAACCGTGCGCCGCGAACAGCGTGAAGAAACTGCTTCAAATCAGGACAACGCGCCGGCCGAAGTGTCCCTGCCCTTCGCCCATCTTGCCGGTGGCATGTTCGACTAAGCGCTTGCCATATCTGGATAATTGCGCCGTCATATAAATTTTATCCACAGCCGCGCCGTTGGACTTGATCTTGCAGGAAACTTACCCCTAAAGTGCGCTGGGCCGTTGCGATTGCAACGGGGCGCTGGATGAGCGTTTAGGGGACCAAGCATGACGCCGGATAGTTTTAACTTCAATTTTCTGTCGCCCGATGTGCTGCGACCGGAGATCCAGGCCTTCGCCACCGGCTTCCCGATCACGCTCGTTCATGCCGGCGTTACCCTGCTGCTGCTGCTGATCGGCGCCACGGTCTATTCGCTGCTGACCCCCTACAAGGAAATCAACCAGATCCGCGAGGGCAATTCGGCCGCCGCCGTCGCCTTTGGCGGCGTTATCATCGGCCTCGCCATTCCGCTGGCGGCTTCGATGGCGGCCTCCACCTCCTTGCGCGAAATCGTGTTGTGGGGCGGCGCCACCATCGTGCTGCAACTGTTCGTCTTCCGCTTCGTCGATTTTCTGCTGACCGGCCTGCCGGCGCGCATCAATGAAGGCGAGGTCTCGGCCGCCGTACTTCTGGTCTCCGCCAAGCTCGCCGCCGCCCTCGTCCTTGCCGCCGCCGTCGCCGCGTAAATTCCCATGAAACTGGACTGGCTCCTTTATGCAGCGACCATCACGGCCCTCGTGGTCGTGACCGGCAGGTGGCACGAGGAATTGAACGCGCCGCCCGCGCCGCCGCCGCCTGGCATCGGCGAAATGTCGCTGTTCGCCAGTTTCACGCCGTTTGCCGTCTCGTCGATCATCAACCTGCCGGTCGATGACCAGAAGATCATGACAGGGACGGCCTTCGCCATCTCGAAAAACGGCGAATGGATCGTGGCGAAGGAAAGCGTCGGCGCCTGCACGCACCCCTTTCTCAACATTGGCGGCAACCTCGCCGTACCGTTCAAAACGCGCGAAGTGCCGAGTTATGGCGGATACCTCATCGCCATCACCGAAGGCGCCGGACGACCGCTGTCCTTGATCGATCCGGCCAATGTCAAGCCAGGGATGCGCGCCTTCATGCCGGGCTATCCCGGTGGTCAGGTCGGCGAAGCCACCGGTCGCCTCATCGGCCGCACGGTCATCGAGCGCTCCAAGCGCGGCCGCCCCAATGAGCCGGTGCTGGCCTGGGCCAAGGCCGGCCAGACCGAAGAACTGAAAAGCGACCTCAACCAACTGGTCGGTGGACCGGCCATCGACGACGCCTCGCATGTCGTCGGCATCACCATCAAGGAAAAGCCGCGCCGCGGACGCATCTATACGGCCGTGCCCGAAACCGTGGCAGCACTTGCCGCCACCACCGCGCGCGCGCCGGATTTCGACGCCGAGGCCACGATCACCAAGCGCAATTACGGTATTGTTTCCGATACCCTGCGACGCGAATACCGCGTAGCGCAGGTCGGCTGCATCATATCGTAATGCTGTCGGATTTGGGCTGATCGCATGCTACGCCTTACAGATGAACGACAATCCTCTTGATCCCGAACACCTCGCGCATCTGGCCGAATGCGATCCGCGTCTGAAACCGCTGACCGAGTTTTTCGCGCACCTGCAACACCGCAAGCGCCCCGGCGGTTTTCCGGCTTTGCTGGGTCTGATCGTCGAGCAACAGTTGTCAGTCAAGGCGGCGGACACCATTTTTGGGCGCGTCAAAGACGGCCTTGTCGAGATCACACCACGGTCTTTTCTCGCGCATGACGAGGACGCCTTACGCGGTTACGGTCTTTCGCGGCCCAAGATTACCTACGCCCGCGCCCTGGCCGAAGCCTTTCACACCGGCGGCTTTGATACGGATACCCTGCAAGACCTGAGCATCGAGGACGCCGCGCAGCGACTGGTAGCGCTCAAGGGCATCGGCCGCTGGACCGCCGAAGTCTATCTTATGTTTTCGGAAGGCCGCCTCGATCTGTTCCCAGTTGGTGACGTGGCCCTGCGTGAAGCCGTGGGCTGGCTAGACGGTCTGCCGGAGCGCCCGAACGAAGCCTATTGCGCCGAACGCGCTGTCGTCTGGTCGCCCTACCGCACCATCGCCGCCCACCTGCTCTGGGGCTGGTATGGCGCGGTCAAGCGTGGTGAGATATCGCGTGAGCTATAGATTCGAAGGAAAACTGTGGCGCTGGACTGGCGAAGCGCCCGCCTCGTGGATTTTCATCACCCTGCCCGCCGAGGTCGCTTTTGCCATCAAGTGCGCCAGCGAGAACCGCCGCGCCTGGGGGTCGGTGGCCGTTCAGGCACGCATCGGCGTCACCGCATGGCGCACATCACTGTTCCCCGATAAAGCGTCAGGCGGTTATCTTCTGCCGGTCAAGGCGGCGGTACGCAAGGCGGAAACCCTCGGTGAAGGCGATGTCACCGAGGTCGAGTTGTCCCTCTAACCGATAGGCTTGATCTTGTTGTCCGGTGTGACTTCCACATCCGGCGTCAAGGCATGGCTATTGGCATCTTTCGGAGCGTCGAACCTGTGGTCCTTTTCCGGATGGAAATATTCCTTGTCCTCACCCGCCTGGTTCAATTCATTGGGCGAAAAGACCAGCTTGCCTTCCCGATGCTGTGGCTTGTCGCGGTCGGGAACATCGCTGCCGACATGGGGCTTATCCGCCGGCAGGTTGTTTTCCGTCGAGGTCGTGGCCTTCGGATCATGTTCCGCCGGAGGTGTCTTGAAGGTATCGGGCATCATGGCGCGTCTCCTTATTTTGGAGACCACCCTAGACCGAACCCTGTAAGAACGGCGTTCCGAAAGCTATGAGCGCCTGTAAGGGCCGCGTAAGGCTATCCGTTCAGACCCTTGGCACCTTCGATCAGATCGGCCACCACCGACGGATCGGCCAGGGTCGAGATATCACCCAGTTGATCCGGCTGGCCTTCGGCAATCTTGCGCAGGATTCGGCGCATGATCTTGCCGGAGCGCGTTTTCGGCAGGCCGGGCGCCCACTGGATGACATCCGGCGAGGCCAGTGGTCCGATTTCCGAACGCACATGATCACGCAGCTCTTTTTTCAGGTCGTCGCTTGGCGCCAGTCCCTGCTTCAGCGTGACATAGCACCAGATGCCCTGCCCCTTGATGTCGTGCGGATAGCCGACCACGGCGGCTTCGGTTACGCCGGAGTGGCCGACCAGCGCGCTTTCGATCTCGGCCGTGCCTAAGCGGTGACCAGAGACATTGAGCACGTCATCGACGCGGCCGGTGATCCAGTAATAGCCGTCTTCGTCGCGGCGACAACCGTCGCCGGTGAAATACTTGCCGGGATAGGTGGAGAAGTAGGTATCGAGGAAGCGCTGATGATCGCCATAGACGCTGCGCATCTGGCCGGGCCAGCTATCGGCGATGCAAAGATTGCCTTCAATGGCGCCTTCCAGCACCCGGCCTTCGGCATCGACCAGGACCGGCACAACGCCGGGCAAGGCCTTGGTGGCTGAACCGGGCTTGAGCGGCGTGGCGCCCGGCACCGGCGTGATCAGGTGGCCGCCGGTTTCGGTCTGCCACCAGGTATCGACGATCGGGCAATTGCCATTGCCGACAACGCGGTGATACCACAGCCAGGCTTCCGGATTGATCGGCTCGCCGACCGTGCCCAATACACGCAAGGATGCGCGCGAAGTCGCCTTTACGGGCTCATCGCCATGACGCATCAGGGCGCGGATGGCGGTCGGCGCCGTGTAGAAGATATTGACCTGGTGTTTGTCGACCACCTGCCAGAAGCGCGAATTGTCCGGATAATTCGGCACGCCCTCGAACATCAAAGAGGTGCCGCCATTGGCCAGAGGGCCGTACACGACATAGGAGTGGCCGGTCACCCAGCCGATATCGGCGGTGCACCAGTAGATATCGCCGTCCTGATAATCGAAGGCCGTCTTGTGGGTATAGGCCGCCCAGGCAAGGTAACCGCCGGTGGTATGGAGCACGCCCTTGGGCTTGCCGGTCGAACCAGAGGTATAGAGGATGAATAAAGGGTCTTCGGCGTTCATGGGTTCGGGCGCGCATTCGTCGGAAAGGCCTTCCAGCGCCTCGGCCACGCTGACATCGCGGCCGCCATGCGTGAGGTAATGGGCGTTGGTGTGCTCGACCACCAAAACGGTCTGGACATTGGGGCATTGCAGCAAGGCCAGATCGACATTGGCCTTGAGCGGGATGACCTTGCCGCCGCGCAGGCCTTCATTGGCGGTGACGACGACGTCGGACTGGCAGTCCTGGATGCGGCTGGCGATGCTGTCCGGGGAGAAGCCGCCAAAAACGATATTGTGCACGGCGCCGATGCGCGTGCAGGCCAGCATGAAATAGGCCGCTTCCGGCACCATCGGCAGGTAAAGTGTGACGCGATCACCCTTTTTCACGCCGTACTTTTTCAGCAGGTTGGCGCGTTTGTTGACCTCTTTGGCGAGTTGGTTGTACGTCACCGAATACGAAACCGAGGGATCATCGCCTTCGAAGATCAGCGCTACCTGCTCACCGCGTGTGGCCAGGTGACGATCGATGCAGTTGACCGAGACGTTGAGCACGCCATCGTAAAACCAGCGGATACGAAAATCTTCGCGGTTGAACGAAACGTCTTTTACCTGACTATAGGGCTGGATCCACGCCAGGGCGTCACCGAGCGTTCGCCAGTGTGCGTCCGGATCCCTGGCGAAAAGCGCGTGCTGCGCCGCCAGGCCATCAGCGGTCAGGGTTTTCGGGCGGATAAAATCGGCGGGGACGCGAAAAAACGTGTCGCTCATCTGGCAGTTCCTCAAGGTCTTTTTTACTTGTGGCGGACCTTAAGGAAGGGGAACCGGCAAGTCTATAAGACCAATCATAAATTTCTGATTCGAACGGGCGTTTAGCGCTAATCCACGGACTATTGGCGCGTATTGCGACACGCCGCCTTGCTCTTTCCACGCCGAGGCGCCTATGCTTGTTGCATCTGATATTTGCGGAGTTTCCCCATGCTTCTGGCCAAGTCTACCTGGTGCGAGATCGATGAGCGCCTGAAAAGCTCGCGCACCGTCATCATTCCCATCGGCTCCAACGAGCAGCATGGGCCCATGGGCCTGCTCGGCACCGACTGGATGTGTCCGGAAATCATCTCTCATGCGGCCGAAAAGCAGGGCAATATTCTGATCGCTCCCACCTTCAATATCGGCATGGCGCAACACCATCTGGGTTTTGCCGGCACCATATCCCTGCGCCCCACCACCTTCATGTCGGCCATCGAAGACTGGGTGGATTTGCTGGCCCGCCACGGTTTCGACCGGATCTATTTCCTCAATGGCCATGGCGGCAATGTCGCCACCATCGAGGCGACCTTTTCCCAAATCTATTCCCACTATTCCTATTCCGGCAATCCGTGCCCGTTCATTCTGAAACTGCGCAACTGGTGGGATTTGCCAGGGGTCTTACGCCTGTGCGCCAAGCTCTATCCCAAGGGGCACGGCAGCCACGCCACCCCTTCGGAAATCGCCGTGACCTTTGCCGCCTATCCGGATTTCGTCAGGTCAGCCCCCATGGAACCACAGATTGCCCCCGATGGCCCGATCCGTGATGCGCTCGATTACCGCGCCCGCTTTGCGGATGGCCGGATCGGTTCGGATTCGGCCCTGGCCACCATCGAGCAGGGCCAGCAGATCATCGCCGCCGCCGTCACCGCCCTTATCGACGATGTGGCAAAGTTCGACGCCGAGTAAAAAAGCCGTCCGGTCTGAAAGACACCGGACGGCTTTAAACTACAAAGAAAAGACGCCTATTCTATTCGGTGTAGTTGCTTTCAATCGACGCCATGATGGCAGCCGGGCGCACCAGCTTCGAAATTTCGACCTTGCCATCAACGACGCGGGCCGCGCCATCCACAGCATAGGCGCCCTTGTCGTTGATATAGTTGTAGGTGAAGTTGGCGGTCAGTACGCCCTTGGTGACTTCGCAATCCTGCACCTTGATCAGACGCTTGTGTTGCGCGGGGACCTTGTCACGGA
The DNA here is from genome assembly GCF_964186625.1 of Asticcacaulis sp. MM231. Taxonomy (NCBI): domain Bacteria; kingdom Pseudomonadati; phylum Pseudomonadota; class Alphaproteobacteria; order Caulobacterales; family Caulobacteraceae; genus Asticcacaulis; species Asticcacaulis sp. MM231. The sequence goes on along the minus strand of NZ_OZ075108.1, from coordinate 706,872 downwards.
TTTGCGAGGCGACGGCATCGGCGATGCTCTGGCCAGCAGCGGCTTCGGTCTTTTGTTCACAGCCAGCAAAAGCCTGCGCGGCGGTCAGGGAAAGCGCCAGGGTCAGGCCGGTGATGAGAAGGGGAGTCTTGAAGGACATAGGACACACTCACAGTTTGAGACAAAGCTCCATCTGGAACGATGGTAGCGCTCACATAGTGACTCACAATGACAGCGCTGTCAGCATGAAATATTGCATTGCAACATTTTGTGATTGTATACGATTTCTGGTGTCTTTTACGCCCGTTCGGACTTCAACGGGCGCGACAACAGAGCGTCGATAGCGGTGGCGACGCACATATCGCCGCTCAGCACCGCGTTGACCGCTTCGCAGATCGGCAGTTCCGTTGCGAACTTGCGGCCAAGATCGACCACAGCCGGCGCGGACTGTACGCCTTCAGCAACCGATACTTTGCCGGCAAGGGCCTCTTCGAGCGTCTGCCCCTGCCCCAGCGCCAGCCCTACGCTCATATTGCGCGATTGCGGCGACGAGCAGGTCAGGACTAGATCGCCCAATCCGCACAGGCCCGACATGGTTTCGAAACGCGCCCCCAGCGCCATGGCCATGCGCGACATCTCGGCGAAACCGCGTGTGATCAGGGCGGCGTGGGCGTTACGGCCCAGCCCCTTGCCTTCGGCGATGCCGCAGGCGATGGCGATGACGTTCTTGATGGCACCACCGGCTTCGGCGCCGATCAGGTCGGTCGATTGATAGGGACGGAAGGTCGGACCGGCGAGCGTTGCGGCTATGCGCGCGCCCAGGGCTGCGTCAGCGCAGGCGATGGTAACCGCCGACGGCAGGCCTTGCGCCACTTCGCGGGCGAAGTTCGGACCGGCCAGCACACCGGCGACGGCTTCGGGCAGGACGGCTTCCAGAACCTCGGTCATCAGGCAGTCGGTGCCGCGTTCGACCCCCTTGGCGCACAGGACGATCGGCAGTCCGGCGCGGACAAAGGGTTTGAAGGTGGTGAGCGTGGCGCGCATATGCTGCGCCGGTGGCACGGCCAGGATCAGGTCGCACTCGGCCAGATCGGCCAGATCGGTGGTGGCGGTGATATCGGCGGAGAGCGTCACACCGCCGAGATAGAGGCTGTTTTCGCGGCTCGTATTGACCGAGGCGACCACCTCGGCTTCGCGGGCGTGCAGCAGAACCTGATTGCCGCCGAGCGTCGAGACCTGCGCCAGAGCCGTGCCCCAGGCACCGGCGCCGATCACGCCGACCTTTTTAAATGTCTGAAACGTCACGCTTTCGCTCCCTTGCGGCCGGAATATTTATGGATCGGCGCGTTGGCGGCGCTGACCTCATCGAGTGGCCAGCGTGGCCGCGCGATCGTGCTCATGCCCGAGGCTGTATCGGGGAGCGCACCTTTGCCCAGCTTTTGATAATGTTCAAGACCCGCCAGGGCGATCATGGCTGCATTATCGGTGCAGTATTTCAGCGGCGGCGCTTTCAGTGTGAAACCGTGCTTTTGCGCGGTGACCGTCAGGGCCGTGCGCAGCGCCTGATTGGCCGCCACGCCGCCGGCCACCACGAAGGCGGGATCGGCAACGTCGTTCTGTTCGCGGAAAAGCTTCATGGCGCGCTCGGAACGCTCGACCAGTTGGCGGGCGATGGCCGCCTGCACACCCGCGCACAGATCGGCGCGGTCCTGCTCGGTCTTGACGTGCTCGTAGGCGATCATGGCCGCGGCGGTCTTGAGCCCCGAAAAGGAAAAATCACAGTCCTTGCGACCCAGCAGGGCGCGCGGCAGGGTGAAGCGCGTGGCGTCGCCGGTTTTCGCGCAGGCCTCAAGCGCCGGCCCGCCGGGATAGCCGAGCCCCAGCACCTTGGCGATCTTGTCAAAGGCCTCGCCGGCGGCGTCATCGATCGTGGTGCCGAGGCGTTCATAGTCGCCGACGCCCTTGACGCTCAGAAGCTGGCAATGGCCGCCGGAGATCAGCAGCAGCAGGAAGGGAAACGCGACATCTTCGGTCAGGCGGGCGGAGAGCGCATGACCTTCGAGGTGGTTGATGCCGATGAGCGGCAAACCGCGAGCCAGGGCGAACCCCTTAGCGAACGACAGCCCGACGATAACGCCGCCGATCAGACCGGGGCCGGAAGTGGCGGCCACCAGATCAAGCGGCGGATGGCCGGCGTCTTCCAGCGCCTGACGGGCGAGATCATCGATGGTTTCGACATGGCTGCGCGCGGCGATTTCGGGCACCACACCGCCATAGGCCTTGTGCTGCATCACCTGCGAGTGGATCACTGACGACAGAACATGCGTACCCGCGTCATCACGGCGCACCACCGCCACGGCGGTTTCGTCGCAACTCGATTCGATACCCAATACGGTTATGTCTGGTGTCATGGTGGCTCTTAACACCCCGTCATATAGTCGCACGTCAAGTGTTTTGCATTGAATGGCGGCGATAAAGTGGTAGGAACCGCTTATGAGCAAACTGAAAATAGGTACACGCGGATCAAAACTGGCCCTGACCCAGTGCGGTTGGGTGCAAAGACAGATCGTCGCCGCGATGGGCGATGACCCGGCAAGAGCCGATGAGGTCGCCCCGCTGGTCATCATTTCCACCGCCGGAGACCGCATCCAGGATCGCCGCCTGATAGAAGCCGGCGGCAAGCAACTCTTCACCAAGGAGATCGAGGACGCCCTTTTGCGCGGCGACATCGATCTGGCCGTGCACTCGCTGAAGGATATGCCGGCGGCCGAGATTCCCGGCCTGTCGCTGGGCGCCATCCCCGTGCGCGAAGACCCGCGCGACGCCTTCCTGAGCCCCAAATATGCCAGTCTCGCCGACCTGCCGCACGGCGCGAAGCTCGGCACGGCCAGTCTGCGCCGACAGGCGCAAGCGCTGAACCAGCGCCCCGATCTTGACATCGTCATGGTGCGCGGCAATGTCGATACGCGCCTGAAAAAGCTCGAAGACGGCCTGTGCGACGCCCTGTTGCTGGCGTCTGCCGGTCTGAACCGGCTCGGTTTGTCGCACCACATCAAGTCCTATATCGACGCCGATCTTTACGCCTCAGCCCCCGGCCAGGGCGCGCTGGCCATCCAGTGCCGCACCGAAGATCTGGACAAGCCGTGGCTGCTGGCCCTGCACCACGAAGAGACCTACCTGCGTATTCACGCCGAGCGCGGCGCACTGGAAGCGCTCGAAGCCTCGTGCCGCACGGCGGTCGGGGCCTATGCCACGATCAGCGGCGACGAGATGCACCTGTTCGTCGAGGCCCTCAGTGCCGATGGCAAGACACGCTGGCAAAGGCGCGACACCCTGAAACACCCGACCAGCCAGACCGCACGTGACCTGGGCCTGCGCCTCGGCGAAGAGATCAAGGCCGAAGCTGGCCCCGACCTCATTCAGATTGGCGGCTGAAGTGACAAAATCAGCCACGCCACTCGTTTGGGTTACCCGCACGCCAGAGGGGGCCCGACGAACGGCCCGCGCCATCGAGGCCAAAGGCTTTGCCACCTTTGTGGCGCCTGTGCTCAAGATCCAGCCGCTCAGGCCGATCATCGATCCGCACAGTTTCGATGCTCTGATCATCACCAGCCGCAATGGCCTCAATGCCTTTAGCGCGCTATGCAGCCGCCGCGCGCTTACCGTCTGGTGCGTCGGCGAATCCACCGCCGATGCCGCCCGCGAAAAGAAGTTCCAGCGCGTAATCTCGGCCGGCGGCAATGTCCATACCCTGACCGACCGTATCCGTGGCGAGGCCGACAAGCGGACACGCCTGCTCTATGCCGCGCCACGCGAACCGGCATCGGCCATGAGCGAAACCCTGCAAGCCGAAGGCTTCCGGATCAGCGAAGTCGCGGTCTATGAGACGCAATACGTCTTGCCGCGGTTTACGCCCGCCGATCTGGAGCGCATGCGCTATATTCTGGTCCAATCACCCAAGGCCGGCCGCGCCATCGCCGAGGCGCTAATTGCCTATCACGATAAACTTTGCTTCCCCAAGATCACCTTTATCTGTATTTCTGAAGCGGCATGGCAGGGTGTGGAGCGCGGCTTGCGCGACAGTGCTGCACCGGAGATCAGGGAGGCGCTTGAAGCGGGCCTGAACCGGCGCATCGCCGCCACACCGACCGAAGCTGCCATGCTGGATGTGATGACAGACGTAACGTAGGGCAGATCATGAGCGAACCACTTGATTCCACACTCTCAGGTGAAACTCTCGACCAGGAGTTTGCAGCGCAAGAGGCGCATCGCAAGGACGCCGCGAAAATGACGCGCGTGTTCCTGCTGTTCGCGGCACCGCTGGTGATCATGATCGCCATCGTCATAGCGGCGGTTGCGTTCAAGATGTCTCAAGATTCCAGAGCGATCGTGGCAACAGCGGAGCCCGCCGCCAGCGCCCCGGCTGTGGCGGCCTCCGATCCGCAGAAAGACGCCCAGATCGCGGCCCTGCAAGGCCAGCTTCATCCCGCTGAGGCCACGGCGCCAGCTCAACCGCTCTATACCGCCGATCCGACCGCCCTCTCCCAGCTTTCAGCGCGTCTCGATCGCGTCGAGGCCAACCAGCAGGCGCTGGCCAAGGCGGCGGCCTCGGCCTTTGCCGCCCGCACCCTGCAACAGGCCGCCCGCACCGAACAGCCCTTCCTGTCGGAACTGGCCGTGGTCGAAGCCGGCATCGATGATCCAAGCCTGGTGACGGCCTTGCGTCCCTATGCCGAAAAGGGCGTGCCAAGCGAAGTCACCTTGGCGGTCAAATTTCCCGCCGTGGCGGCCCGCGCCAACAGCGCCGTTCAGGCCGATGACGGCAAGGACGACCTCTTCAGCCAACTGAGACATGCGCTAGGCGGCTTTATCTCCATCCGCCGCACGGATGACATCAACGGACAAGGGGCTGACGCCATTCTGCAACGCGCCGAAATCCGGCTGAACAACGGCGACCTCAAGGGCGCCGTCGCCTATCTCAACACCCTGTCGCCAGCCGCTCAAAAAGCGCTTTCGCCGTGGATCGATCAGGCCCGCGCCCGTGTGCTGGTCGATGACACCACGCGCCATATCTCGGAAAGCGCGCTCAATCGCCTGAGCCAGACGACGGCGACCGATACCCCCTTGCGCAACGGAGGCGTGCTTTGATCCGTTCGTTTCTGATCCTGCTCGGCATCACCACGCTGGTGGCCCTGACGATCGCCGGCATTTCCGATGCCGGCACGGCCAGCCTGAACTGGCTCAGCTACCGCGTCGACACCTCGGCAGCGGCGGCCATCATCATCATCAGCGTGCTGGCCTTCTGCGCCGTCACCTTCTGGAATATCGCCCTATGGCTGTCGCGTTCGCCGCAACGCGCCGAGCGCGCCCGTGCCGCCACCCGCCGCAAACAGGGTGACGAAACCCTGACCCGCGGTTTCCTGAGCGTGGCCAGCGGTGATGGCAATGAAGCCCGCCGTCACGCCGCCAAGGCGCTCGATCTGTGTGACAATATCGTGCTGGTGCGAATTTTAAGCGCCATGGCCGCCGAGGAAGCCGGTGATGACGTAGCCACAAAAACCGCCTACAGCGCCATGCTCAATGTGCCCGAACTCAAACTGGCCGGTCTCAAAGGCCTTATGCAACTGGCAAAAAGTCAGGGCGAAAAAGCCGAGGCCGTCAAGCTCGCCACCGAGGCCTATAACCAGCCCCGCCCGACCATGTGGGCCTTCGAGACCCTGTTCGAGGCCCGTCTTGAGGCCGGTGAATGGGCGGAGGCGCTCGACCTGATAGAAAGCGCGCTGAACCGCAAGCTGATCTCGCCGATCTTCTCCGAACGCGCCAAGGCCTCGCTGATGGCCGCGTCCGCTGCCCGCCTCGAAGCCTCAGAAGACGCCACCGTGCGCGATCAGGCGCTCGATTACGCCCAACGCGCCGCCAAGTTGCAGCCCGGCTTTACCCCCGCCGCGCTGATCGCCGCCCGCCTTTTGACCCGCGCCAAGAAGCTTGGCCGCGCCGAGGATGTACTGGAAGCCGCCTGGGGTGCCCATCCGCACCCGGCCATCTGGCTGACCTACCGCGATCTGGTGTCGAGCGAGACGCCGAAGGAGCGCGCCCGCCGCCTGATCGGGCTGGTCGACCGCAATCCGAAACACCGCGAAAGCCGTATCCTCCAACTCGAACGCGCCTTGCTTAATGCCGCCCGCCCCGAGATCACCGCTGCCATAACGGCCCTGGCCGAAGACGCGACCGAGGATAAGCTGACCAAGCGTATCGCCGGCCTTATGGCGCGTGGTGCGCAGGCCCTGGGCGACATGGACTCAGCCCGCACCTGGGTGGCGCAGGCCGCCATGGCCAAGGGTGAACCCGAATGGTCGGATATTGATGCCGAAGGCAAGGCTTTCGCCTACAGCGCTTCTGACTGGAGCGACCTCATCCTGACCTATGCCCGTAACGCCACCCTCGCCCATCCGCGTTATGAACGCGGTGAAAAGGGCCTGGCGGAAGTGCCGGATATGGCGTCGCGCTATGTGCCGTCGATGCCGTTTATACGCGCTGCGCAAAAGCCGGCTGCCGGCAAGGTCAATCCTGTACCGCAGCCCGATGATCCCGGCGGTTTCGATGCCGCTATCAGCGGGCAGGATCTGGATGTAATTGAAGCTGCGCCCGCCAAGCCCGTCCGCACCCGCCGAACCGCGCCCAAGGCAAGGAAATAGCCGGCTCCCCCGAGCGAGCCGGCACCAGACAAGCTTACCCGGAAGCTTACATAGATGAGGCGCGGCGCAAGAAGCCCTCAACGACGTCCTTCATTTGATCGGCCTGGGTAGACAGGCTCCTGGAAGCTTCGTTGACGGCGCTGGAGACATGACCTGTCTCTTCGGCTGCGGTGTTGAGCCCCTCGATCGTCGAAGACGCTTCACCTGCGCCATGCAGGGCGGAGGCCAGGCTTACGGTAATCTCCTGGGTCGCCAGCACCTGCTGGCGCACGGATTCCGAAGTATTCTCGGCGATACCCTGCATTTGAAGAATGACGTCGGCGATAGCGCTGATTTCATGGGTCGTATGATCGGCCGCCTGACGTACTTCATTGATGCGTGCGCGAATTTCGCCTGTCGCCTTTGAGGTCTGATCCGCCAGTCCCTTTACCTCGTGGGCAACAACCGCGAACCCCTTGCCAGCATCGCCGGCGCGCGCCGCTTCAATGGTTGCGTTAAGGGCCAGAAGATTGGTCTGGCTGGCCACAGATGAGATCAGGTCCACAATCTCATTAATACGGCTGACGGCCGAGGTCAGTTGGGCCACAGAATTCTGGGTAATCTCAGCCCGTTCCGTCGCGTCGCGGGCCACATTGGCCGAGGCCGTCGCCTGACGATCGACCTCAGCGATGGTTGCGCCTAATTCTTCCGATGCCGCGGCCACCGTGCTCATGGAATCCCGCACACCAAAGATGGAGTTGACGGCCGAATGCGCACGGGTCGTATTATCAGCGGAGGTGGTGGTCAGAATAGAGGCGCTTTGCTCAAGATGGCTGGAAGCTTTCTCAACGCTTCGGATAAGACCAGAAAAATCGGTGTTGAACTGCGAAATAAGCGCTTCCATCTGGCTAGCGCGCTCCAGGCGTGTCTTGGCCCCCTCTTCCTGTTCTGCACTCAGGGCCCGGCTTTTTTGCGTTACGTCCTTGAAGACGCTGAGGGCTTCTACGACCTGGCCTAGCTCGTCATGACGGACCAGACTTTCCGTCTCAACCGTCATATCACCTTCGGCCAGCCGATGCGTGGCCACAGCGATCGTCTGAATGGATTTCGCGGTGGAGCGGCCAATCAGCAGGCTGAATGCGGCCGCACAGAGAGCGGCAATAACAGAAATGGCGATCACAACCATGGTCTGGCTGCGTGCCGAACTGACACTCAAGGCCGCCAAAGCCTTGGCTTTTTGATTGGTGGCCTGAATTATGTTTTCGACGATGGCATCGGTCTTTGCTTCCGACATCTTATAAGGTTCAATGAAAGACTTCGCGGCCTCCATATCTATCCCAAGCATGGAGGAAATCAAATCTACCGAATCTCTTTGCGTCCCGATTTCCGTCACTAGGGCCTGCAGATTTTTTTTATCCTCGGCATCCACCGTCGATGCGGCCCGCTGTTTGACCTCATCCTGAAGATGCTTCAGATTGTTGCTGACCTTGGCGGCGGCTTCTATGCTGGACATGGGGTCACTCGTCGCCAGGATGCTGTAGAGATCACGAGCGTCACCACGCAGTTCGGAACGGACGTGTCCTAGAAAGACTGCGTTTTGCAGGGCCCCCTTGACAACCGTTTCCATCCGCTTGGTCTGCGTGGTCAACGCAACACTGGCGCTTATAGCCAGCGCGACAATCAACACGACCGAAACCGCGCCCGGCGCCAGAAATTTCAGTATAAACGGCCAGCCTGACGGCTTCAAAATATCAAACGAAGCTATGGCTTTTCCTGGCTTGAACATTTTGTATTTCCCTAACACTGAACGAGAGCCTCCCCGGCGCAGCGATATAATTTGATTGTGATGTGTTAACTGGATCATCGATTCAAGATGGCTCTAAAAGCCGTATGAAGTGCGGTATCCTCCGACATGAACCAGATTTTAAGCCTCACCTGTGATCGGGTTTGAAAACAGATGAGGCTCAGGATAAGTGCATATGTTCAGATCTTCAGTAACGCGCTTTAAGAGTCAGATAGGTGCGCGATTCAATGCGATAGAGGCTGAACTGCTTGGTCTTATTGTTGGTCAGGTCCTGACCGGCCAGTTCCATGGTCAGTTTCGGATTGATCTTGTAAGCTACACGTGCGCCCGTGGAGACATACGAAGGCACATGATCGAGCAGGTAACCTGTGCCGACATAGTAGAGTTGGTCACTTTCGCTGACGCTGTGCGCGAACAGGCCGAAATCCCATGCGCCGGTCGCATATCTCACCTGACCGACAACTATGCCTTTTGACGTGCCTGGTTCGTAAGCGCCCGGCTGCGTATAAACAATTCCGTTTGTCGTGTTATCGAGCTTATCGTCGACGCTTTGGTAGATATAGCCAAGTTTCCAGTCGAGGTGATCGCCTGTCTTTCCCGTAATTTCAGCTTCAAAACCCGACGAGGAACTATCGCCAAAATTCGTCGTCAGGCCGGGGTTAAAGCCCTTTACGTCGGTGAACTTTTCCGTAAAGGCACTTAGGCGTACATTGCCCCTGACAGCATCAATATGATGGCTGTAGCTTACCTCGGCATTGCTGACGAACATGGGTTTTTCCGTCACATTTGCACTTAGATCGATCAGAGAAGGCGCCGATACACCTCGGGCTGCCGAAAAACGCCATGTATCCTTGTCGGTTGCCTTATAGACCACAGTGCTATTGAAACCCGTCGCGTCATAACGCTTACCGATATACTGATAGGACTGATGAACCGTGTCGTAACGAATGGCATTCGTCCAGTTCAGGGCATCTGAAACCTGCCACGACCACATGGCGCTGCCGCTCGTGATCTGGATCTTCGCCGTCTCAAAAGCACCAGTTGCATGGTTGTCACGATGCTCAACGGCCAGGCGCACCGTATGATTTGCGCCGATCTTTAAAAGATCTTCCGCCTGAGCAACAACCACCTCGTTACCAAATATGAAACGGTTTGGCGCGTGGAGGGTATTCCAGAAGTGATTACTGTAGACGTTGGCCTTAACGAGACCGAACTTGGTCTCGGAGATCACACTTCCGCGCAGGCTCTTGGTATTGCCGTTAGAGACTTCCGAAGCAAAGAATGGTGTTTCGCTCATGCGGGACATGTCTGAATAGGTCGCTTCCAGTTCCAACTGCGTCTTCGGAGTTAGTTGAATAATACCGTCCGCTGAAAAACTGTTGCGGCGCGGGCTGGAAGGAATACCTGGCACCGCAGCGTTGGCGTCCGAAAACTCATCCGCCGTATAGGTTCCGCCCGATAAGCGTATGCCGACCTTGCTGCCGAGCTTGAACGTCGTCACCAGCGACACCTCCCCCAGTGACTGCGAGCCGCCACGGACGGCAACAGCATTGGTCTTATCGTTGAGAGGCGAATAGGTAATGATATTGACGACGCCAGAAACGGCGTTGAAGCCGAACAGAGCCGTATTCGGTCCCTTGACGACTTCGATTTGCCGAATTTCCGCCAGTTCCACCGGCAGGGCGTCCCAGTAAGTGAAGCCATAGTGATCCAGATAGACCTGACGGCCATTGATGAGGACCAGCAATTTGCCGCTCATGGGCTGGTTGTAACCGCGCACATTGACGTCGACGCCGCCCATGGATGAGCGACGTACGTCCATGCCCGTCACCTGAGCCAATATATCGGGGATCGTGCGGGCGCCTGACCGGTCAATATCCTCGGCCGTAATGATTTCTATATTGGCGGAAGCCTGGGCGGCACGCTGAGGTGAGCCGGTCGCCGATGTCGTGACGGGCTCGTTGAATAGGGACTCCAATGAGCCGTAATCAATGGATTGCGCTGAGGCGTGTACCGCCGCCAGCATTAAGGGCAGGGCCGCTGTGGCCGCGCAAAGGGATTGGGTGAACTTACGCATGGTACGCTTCTCCTGAAGGCCTCTTCAGCCTAGATTTCCTTGATCATCATTTTGAAGGCGGGCTTGAACGAAGCCCCGATGGCGGCGGCTGAAGCCGAGTTGACGACAATTTCAACCTTCGGCGTGGCGGCTACGCCCATGACGCAGGCGCCAGACTTAACGCAGGCCATGTCAGAACTGATGCTCAAGGTCTTCTTGCTTTTGGCGGCGGCGCCGACAGCCGCGTAATTGACGCCGTGGGTGAGATAAAAGGCGCCCACACCACTCGTGCCGGCCACTGATCCGACATCAACAGCCTTGCCGACCACAGTGACCGCACCGACAGCCATACCTGCCCCTAAGGCTGCCATGACCTCATCTTTTTCGGCCACCGACGCCGGTTTTGAAGGATCAAAGACGACAGCGAATGTCACCCGACCCGTAGGACCATTATCCAGAAATGTCAGGGTGCGCCCGGCCACCTGAACTTCGCGCGCCCCGTCGGCATTAGCCGTCAGCGGCATCACCAGAATGGCGCATGCCAAAGCGATCCGCCCGGCATATCGTAATAAACTCATACTCATGTAAGCCTCACAAATCAGTAACTGCACCAGTGATCAATAAACTTGGCTGGTCACGGTTATGTCGCAAGACTTACCGGCAAGTTAATGAAAATCACGTATGAGTAGAACTGCATGGAGAGATTGGCGCATCAAAAGTATGCAAAAAGGACTAACCCGGACATTGCAGATCTATTTCAAGCCCTGCCGCGTCAACCAACTCATTTATAAAAGAATTTTATAGGTAATAGATTTGAAAAACGGCGGTAATATTTGGTTTGACACCGTTATAACTTTGTTAAGTTTTTTTCGAGCTTTTTTGAAAAATACTTTTAATTCAGATCTTTAAAAAAGCGACTTCGTAAAACGGACAATAAATACGTATGGGTTGCAAAATATTGCAAAATTTCCACGCAGGCAGTCACATACCGTGAGTTGTAGCGGTGGCATTAAGATTGCGTCAGACGGTCGCGCGTGAAGCGTCTGACATGTGCAGGGTAATATGAGAAGCAGCGTTTGAGCTGTTTGGTGGCAACAGGTCACCATCAAAAAAATATATTGAAATCGAGCCTGTCAACGCGTTTGAATGCATTCTGCGGCAAAAAAGATACACAGAATGCTGAAGTATGGGCGGCAAGGCTCCCCCTCACCTTACCTCGACAACTATAAAAACGTGCTTTAAACCTTGCCGGCAGCCTTATCAGCATGCGAACCGACGCGATCGGTGCGACGACGCGACGGACGCTGGCCCTGCATCGAGCGGCGCAGCGACAGCATGACCAACGGCGCCATAACAAGCGCCACGCCCAGCGCGTCCGCCAGCCAGTCGGCGATATTGCCATCACGGCCCACCATGGCCTGAACCACCTCGACCAGACCACCAAGCGCCAAACAGGCAAGGGCCACATCCCACTTGCGGATCTTCGGCAGCGCCAGCAGAGCCACTACTGTCAGGGCATAAAAGGCCAGCGCATGGGCTTCCTTGTCGGTGAAGCCGACCTTTTGTTCCAGGCCGCTGAAAGGTCCAAAGACCAGAACGCCTATGGTTACGGTCAGAACCACAAGGCAGGTGCGGACCATGAAGGTCATGTTACGGGCGCGGGACAAGGCGAAACTCCATCTGTTCAGGGTGTCATCTTACAGACGGGATGCGAAAACACGGTGAAGAGACGTGGTTAAAAAAGAATTTTACTTGCGCGCCTGTTTGGGGCGCGTAGTCTCTTTCGAAACACGTTCGGAGCCTTTCATGATCAAGCGCTTTCTCGTGAGCGGCACCGCCGCTCTGTTCCTGATGGGGGCCGCCCCCATCACCCAACAGGGCAGCTCCACGCAAGCCTCGCCGCAGGAGGTGCTCGACGCAGCCCCCGCCAGTGCCTGGACCGATGTGCAGCCCGACGATCTGGTGATCATGACCCTGGCCGACGGATCCAGGGTCAGCTATCAGCTTGCCAGCGCATTCGCGCCCGAGCACGTCGCCAATATCCGCCAGCTAGTGCGTTCGAGGTATTTTGACGGCGCCTCGATCATCCGCGTGCAGGACGCCTATGTCGTGCAATGGGGCCGTGCCGATGACGACAAGACCGAGGCCAAGGGCATCAACGCTACCCCGCCGGCCGAATATGAATTCGCAGCGCCCGGCGCCTTCAAGACCCTACCCAACCGCGACGCCTATGCCGAGAAGGTCGGGCACATCAAGTCATGGCCGGTGGCCAGTGACGGCAAGACGAACTGGCTGATCCATTGTTACGGCATGATCGGCGTGGCACGTGACGTAGCGCCCGATACAGGTTCCGGTACACAGCTCTATACAGTGATCGGCCATGCACCGCGTCATCTCGATCGCAACCTCGCCGTGGTCGGGCGGGTGGTCGGGGGCATGGAATTCCTCACCAACCGCGCGCGCGGTACAGAAGAGCTTGGCTTCTACAAGGACGACAGCCAGCGTATAAAGATCGTCTCAACGAAAATGGCCTCTGACCTGCCCACTGCGGAGCGGCCAGCTTATCAGGTTCTGGATAGCGATAGCCAGAGCTTCTCGGCGTGGGTCAGGGCGCGCGCCAACCGTTCGGGTGCGTTTTTTGTCCATTCGGCGGGCGCGGTCGATATCTGCAACGCTCAGGCGCCAATCCGCCTGAAACCCATGTGACCGTATACTAACTGATTATACACATAACGATGCTACCTTGAGCTGTCATAAGCCGCATCAGGCGGTGCAGGGACTTCGGAGTTTCCGAAGCACGGTAGAGCGTTGTTGTTGAAAATATCGTCTTTAAAGATTGGCCATTTTAAATCTGCGGCCACGGCGCTGTTCGCATTGTTTCGCGTGCCGACCGACAATATGGAACTGGCGCGCGCGCAATATAGCGCCTTCACCAAACAAATCCCGCTGCTTTATGTCCTCCTCTCTATCAATACAATCGCCGTGGCCTTTACCTATGCCCGTCTGGCGCCGCCATGGCTCGGCATCTACATGCCCGCCCTGCTCTTCGCGCTTTGCGTGGCGCGGTTGGTGCATTGGGCACGACAAGCCAGGACCGAACTGGACGATGACAATGTGCTGCATCAATTGCGCCGCACCAACAAGCTGGCCATCATCATCGCCGCGGGCTTCACGGCCTGGGCCCTTAGTCTATATGGCTATGGCGATACCTATGCACACGCACACGTTTCCTTCTACATGGCGGTTACCGTCATCGGCTGCATCTTCTGCCTGATGCACCTGCGCTCCGCCGCGATTTCGGTAACGCTGGTCGTTAACATACCCTATATCGCCTTTTTCCTCATGCAGCCGCAAATCAGCCTGAAGGCCATGGCGCTTAATCTCACCTTTGTCTGTGCCGCCATGATCACCGTACTAATGATCTATTCGCGTGACTTTGCCCGGCTGGTGGCGTCTCGCAACGAAACGCACCGCCTCAGCGATGAAAACTTCCGTATTGCCAATCTCGACAGCCTGACCCAACTGGCCAACCGCCGCCTGTTCTTCGCGGAGCTTGAGCGGCAATACGCCGGCGCTTTGATCGATGGTCGCGGCTTTGCGGTCGGCATCATCGACCTCGATGGCTTCAAACCCATTAACGACACCTACGGCCACACCACCGGCGACCGCGTACTGGTGGAAGCAGCGCAGCGCATTCAACAGGCCTGCGCTGACGACCTCATCCTGGCCCGGCTTGGCGGCGATGAGTTCGGCTTTATCGCCAGCCGCAATCCCGCACCGGAGGACCTGAAGGCGCTTTCTGACAGCATCAGCAACCAGCTCCGCCTGCCCTTCAGCATCGGCAGTTCGAGCGTGCAGCTCGGTTGCTCAATCGGCGTCGCCTTTTATCCGCAATCGGCCGATACGCCTGACGTGCTTTTTGAACGCGCCGACTATGCCCTTTACCATGCCAAGCGTCATCATCGCGGCGATATGGTCGTGTTTTCGGAGGAACATGAAGAAGAGATACGCAGTCACGGCATCATCGAACGCACCCTGCAAAACGCTGATCTCGACGCCGAACTGTCCATGATTTACCAGCCGATAATCGATACGACGACGGGCGAGACGATTGCGTTTGAGGCCCTGGCACGCTGGCATAGCCCAACGCTTGGCTTTGTCGGCCCGGATCAGTTTATCCCCTTGGCTGAACGCGCCGGCCTGATCCGTCGCGTGACCCGCACCCTGCTGAAAAAGGCGCTGGCGGCGCTGAAGACATGGCCGGCTGATATGCGCATGTCGTTCAATCTGTCGGCGCACGATCTGTCCGACTCCGAGAGCGTCGTTCAGATCATCGCCCTGATCAATCGTTCCGGTATCAACCCCAAACGCCTCGATTTCGAAATCACCGAGACCTCGGTGTCGCATGATTTCGCCCAGGCGCGCGCCGCCGTTACCACCTTCAAGGCACTGGGCGTCGGGATTTCGCTCGATGACTTCGGCACCGGCTATTCGTCGCTGAGCCACGTCCACAGCCTGCCGCTCGACAAGATCAAGGTCGATCGCAGCTTCGTCACCGACATCAACACCAATCCGGTCAGCCTCAAGATCGTCAAATCTCTGACAGCCCTGTGTGCTGACATGGGCCTGGAGTGCATCATCGAAGGCGTCGAGACCGAGGCGCAACTGGCCACCTTGATGGAACTCGGCTGCCGCAAGGTGCAGGGCTATTACTTCGCCCGTCCGATGCCGGAATGCGATGTCCTGCCCTATCTCGATCTGGCGACGGCGAAGCGCGCCTGAAATCTGCATCTTCACGCGCCTTGACTTGATCGCCAAAGCGCAAGATCGGTCGAGCGTGTTATAGGCTTGTACGGCTAGATGGTTCCGCCACGGAGACAAGACGATGACGGCGGTGCTTCAAAACTACCATGCCCGGATGCAACGGGTGCTGGACTACATAGACCAGCATCTTGACGGTGATCTGGACCTGGAAAGCTTGAGCGGAGTCGCAGCCTTCTCAAAGTTCCATTTTCACCGGCAGTTCACCTCAACCTTCGGGTTGTCCGTGCATCGCTATGTCCAGCTTGCCCGCATGAAACGCGCTTCGCATCAGTTGGCTAACATAGACGGCCAAAGCATCACGGATATAGCGATGGATGCCGGTTACGATGCCCCGGACGCCTTCGCCCGCGCCTTTCGGCAAAGGTTCAGGCAATCGCCATCGTCCTTCCGGAAATCGCCCGACTGGGCGCCGTGGCTTTCGGCCTTCGGGCCTCTCGACAACGCCAGGAGCAAGCTTATGCCGATCACCTATGACCACAACGACGTCCTGATCCGGGATGTTGCCCCCACGCCGGTAGCGATTATGGAGCATCGCGGTGACCGGGCCACACTCGAAGAGACCATCCAGCGGTTCATTGCCTGGCGCAAGGCCTCCGGCTTGTCACCCGAAACGAGCCCGACCTTCAACGTTTTCCGTTCGGAGAGAACCCCCGCGAACCCGGCCGATTACAGCATGGATCTGTGTGTCGGGACGAATTTGCCGATCGACCCTGACGACGATATCATGCAAGCGGGCGTGATACCCGGTGGACGCTGCGCAGTATTGCGCGTCGTGCAAAATACCCACAACCTGGAGCCAGCCGCGCTTTATCTTTATCGCGACTGGCTGCCCGCCAGCGGCGAAGAGGCGCGTGACTTTCCGATCTATTGTCAGCGGCACTTCTCATTCGCTCCGGACAGATCGACGCATGATGTGGTCGTTGAACTGTTTCTGCCGCTGAAATAGCGCGCTACATCTTTAGCGCGGCAGGGTGCTGCTCAGCGCCGAATTTTTCCCGCAGTTCTGTCTTCAGGATCTTGCCCGTCGCGCTGTGGGGAATCTCATCCACCACGATGAAATCCTCCGGAATCCACCATCGCGCCACGAACGGCTCGATGGTGGCGCGCAACTCAGGCCCGGTGATCGTCTTGCCGGGATGCAGGGCCAGAATATAGCGCGGGCGTTCGCTCCACTTGGCATCCGCGCGGGCAATGACGGCGGCCTCACGCACGCTCGGATGCTGCAGCGCCAGGTTTTCCAGTTCGATAGAGCTGATCCACTCGCCGCCGGTCTTGATGACGTCCTTAACGCGATCGACAATGCTCATGAATCCATCCGGATCAATGGTCGAAATATCGCCGGTGCGGAACCAGCCGTCCTTAGTGAACTGGCTGTCGTCATCGAGATTGTAATAGGCCGAGATCACCCATGGTCCGCGCACCTCAAGCTCGCCGCGCGCCTTGCCATCCCATGGCAGCGCCCTGCCCTCGGCATCGGTGATGCGCATTTCGATGCCGTAGGGGCTGCGGCCCTGCTTGAGCATCAGCCCCATACGCGCCTCTTCACTCAAAGTTTCGTGGCGCGCGTCGAGCACGCTCACCGAACCGAGCGGCGAGGTTTCGGTCATGCCCCAGCCCTGAATGGCCAGCGCCTTGTGGGCGGCGAAGCGCTCAATCAGGGTCTGCGGACAGGCGGCCCCGCCGACCACAACTCGGCGCATCGGCGCCACCGACTGCTGGTGTTCATCGCAAAAATTGAGCAGGTTCATCCAGATGGTCGGCACCCCGGCCGAAACGGTGACACCCTCACCGCGGATGACCTCCAGCAGGCCGGCACCATCGAGACGTGGCCCCGGCAAGACCAGCCGCGCGCCCACGAGCGGCGCCGCATAGGGCACGCACCAGGCGTTGACGTGGAACATCGGCACCACCGGCAGGACGGTCTCGTTCTGCCCAAAGCCAAACATGCCGGGCTGATTGATCGCCAGAGCGTGCAGCACGGTCGAGCGGTGGGTATAGAGCACACCTTTCGGATGGCCGGTCGTGCCCGAGGTGTAGCAAAGCCCCGAAGCCGTCTTCTCGTCAAACGGCTCCCATTCATGCAACGGTGATTCCGGCGCGATCAGGTCTTCGTAGCACAGGGCGCGATGCAGGATATTGCCCGGCATCTGCTCGCGGCTGCCCATCACCACCACGCCCTTGACCGAAGGCAGGTTGATGATCATGGCCTCGACCAGCGACGCAAAACAGGGATCGGTGAAGATGTACTGATCCTGCGCATCGTTGATGATGAACTCGATCTGTTCCCTGAACAGGCGCGGATTGACCGTGTGGCACACCATGCCGGCGCCGGGCACACCGTAATAGAGTTCGAAATGGCGGTAGTTGTTCCACGCCAGGGTGGCTACGCGATCACCGGGCTTAAGCCCCAGCGTCTTCAGCGCATTGGCCAGCTTGCGCGTGCGCACCGCCGCCTCGGCATAGGTGTAACGATGCAGGCTGTGGTCTTCGTTGCGCGACACGATCTCCGTGTTCGGATGATATCTCGACGCATAATCAAGGATGGAGGGGATGAGCAAAGGCGCATCCATCATCAGACCCAGCATGGCACGTTTCCCTTAATCTGTAATTTGCGCGGGTTGGCCCCACTTTACGTGAAGGTTAACCTGAAGAGGTCGCCTTGGGAAACAAAATCTTGCGCCTCACCTTGCGGAAACTATTCGACCGACTTTGAAGAACGAAGTTATACTTTTCCCGCATGAAGACATGCCCGCCAAGAAACAACCGTTCAAGTTGTTGAAATTTCAATGATTATTTCCCCTGAAAGGGGCATCCGCTAAGAGCTTGTTAACCGCAATGCATATACAAAAAAGCGTCTCACAAGGCTTATGTCTTCGCAAATACAGGGGCAAATGTCCCAAGGAACCAGGGATCATGTTTTTCTCCAAACAGGCCGCTAGCGAAACTAAAGGTATTGTCGCTGCGCTCAGCGCTTCACAGGCTGTCATCGAGTTTACGCCCAAGGGCGAAATTCTGACCGCCAATGCGAACTTCCTGGAGACTATGGGTTATCGGCTCGATGAGATCGTGGGCAAGTCACACAGTCTGTTCTGCGACAAATCCTACGCCGCCAGCGACGACTATCGTCGCTTCTGGAGCGATCTCAGCGAAGGCCGCTTCCAGTCCAATGTGTTCAAGCGCTTCGGTAATGCCGGCAAGGTTGTCTGGTTGCAGGCCACCTATAATCCGGTCCGCGATATGACCGGCCGTGTCATCAAGGTGGTCAAGTTTGCCTCGGATATCACCGCGGCGAAGATGAACGAGATCGACCAGCGCGGTAAGATCGACGCCCTGCAACGCTCGCAGGCGGTCATCGAATTCACGCCGCAGGGTGAGGTCATCACCGCCAATGACAATTTCCTCAGTGTGCTGGGCTACCGTATCGACGAGATCAGGGGCCGTCCCCACAGCCAGTTCTGCGAACCGGCCTATGTCGCCTCCGCCGACTATCGCCGTTTCTGGGACGACCTGCGCGCAGGCAAGTTCCAGGCGGCGGAGTATAAGCGCCTCGGCAAGGGTGGCCGCGAAGTTTATATCCAGGCCACCTACAACCCGATCCTCGATGATACCGGCACCGTTGTGAAGGTGGTCAAGTTCGCCATCGACACCACCGAGGCGGTGCGCAAGCGCATGCGCAACGAGACTCTCGGCAACACCATCAACAGCGACCTCGGCGACGTGATGACGCAGATGACCGAGGCGACGCAGATGACGTCATCGGCCACCACCGCCTCATCGGAAACCGGCGCGATCATCAATTCGGTGGCTGCCGCCTCGGAAGAGTTGAGCCAGAGTGTGCGCGAAATTTCCAACAGCATGGGCAATGCGCGCAACAGTGTACAGGGCGTGTTCCGCCATGCTGAAAATGCAAATCACTCGGCCGCTTCGCTCGACAAATCGGCGGCGGCGATGAACAACATCGTCACCCTGATCCAGAATATCGCCGGCCAGATAAACCTGCTGGCGCTCAACGCTACCATCGAATCCGCCCGCGCTGGTGAGGCCGGCAAGGGCTTCGCGGTCGTCGCTTCGGAAGTGAAAAATCTAGCCAATCAGGCCGCGGCCTCGACCAAGACCATTGCCGCCGAGATCGCCACCATGCAGTCGGTTACCGGCGAAGTGGTCGATGCGCTCACCCTGATCTCGACCTCGATGAACGATGTGCTCGATAACGTCACCTCGGTGGCCGGCGCCATCGAGCAACAGGACATGGTAACGAGTGAAATTACCGCAAACATGCAGTCGGCGGTTTCAGCGATCAGCCAGATCAATGACAGCCTTGGCCATATCAATCACACCTTCCAAAATGTCGCCGAAGCGTCCGAAAAGGTGAAGGCGGACGTCGAGGTTCTCGTCGCCTAAAATTCTTAGTAAGAGATGCCTCGCAACAGCTCGGGCGCGTGGTCACGCTTGCCAAAATTCATAGAATTTTGGAGTTAGCCAAACAGCGTCTTCAGAATATCCGTTGTGCGCTTGGCCGGATCGCGGCGAATGGCAACCTCTTCCGTGCCGACATAATGAAACAGCCCCTGCAGGGCGAGGCCAACAGCATAATCCCCCAGATAGGTCTTGGCGTCGGTCTTAAAATAGCTCTGCAGATTATTGCGGCGGATGGCACGATCAAAATAATCGACGGCGCCGGTCGCCTGCATGGCGCTCTGCATCGGCGGCTTAAAGGCTGTGGTCAGGCGCGGCGTGGTCGTCTTTTTGAGATAGTCGGTGCCGGAGGTGTTGCCACCTTTGACGATGCCGACCGCGTCCTTGATCGTCATCGACTGGATGGCATCGACGAACAACCCCTTGGCCACCGGCGCCGCGGTTTCAGCGGCGCGGTTCATGCGCAGGTGCAGATCATCGAGCACACCGGACTGACCGATCGGCTTGAGCAGCTTTTGCGTCTGCGCCAGGGTCTTCGGCAAGGGTATACGCACCGTCGGGTCGTTCCAGTAGCCGTTGGTTTGCGACAACCGCGTCACGGCGGCTTCGGTGCCCTGTTTCAGAATCTGGCGCAGGCCGCTTTGCGCATCCTTGTCGGACAAACCCAGCTTGGCCAAAGCCTCTTCGGAAAGTCCCAGCGCGAAGAGGCTTAAAGCCCCCGCCATCACATATCGTCTGTCCATGCCCCGGCTCCCCTGTCTTAAGGGCGCCAAGGTGCGGCAGATTTCCGCCGTTCGCAAGCGTTAAGATCAGCGCTTCAACAGGCTGAGATCGCGCACGGCGCCGGTATCGGCCGAGGTGACCATGGCGGCATAGGCCTTGAGCGCCGTCGAGACATAACGTTCGCGGTTCTTCGGCGTATAGGCATCCTCACCACGATGTTCCTCGGCAGCGCGGCGCTCGGCGATCTCACGATCCGACAGCACCAGATGGATGGTGCGGTTAGGGATGTCGATCTCGATAGAATCGCCATCTTCCACCAGCGCGATCAGACCGCCGGCGGCCGCTTCCGGCGAAGCGTGACCGATGGAAAGGCCTGACGTGCCGCCAGAGAAACGGCCATCGGTCAGAAGCGCGCAGGCCTTGCCCAGGCCCTTGGATTTCAGATAGGTGGTCGGATAGAGCATTTCCTGCATGCCCGGTCCGCCCTTGGGGCCTTCGTAGCGGATCACCACCACATCGCCAGCCTCGATCTGGTTGTTGAGGATCGCCGTCGTCGCCGTGTCCTGGGATTCAAACACACGCGCCTTGCCGGTAAACTTCCAGATCGATTCATCAACTCCGGCCGTCTTCACGATACAGCCTTTTTCGGCGATATTGCCGTAAAGTACCGCCAGCCCGCCATCCTTGGTGAAGGCGTTTTCGACCGAGCGGATCACGCCCGACTGGCGGTTGGTATCGAGATCATCCCAGCGCTTAGATTGCGAGAAGGCCTGGGTGGTGCGCACGCCGCCCGGCGCCGCCTTGAAGAACTCAGCCACCGAAGAATCGTTGGAAGACTTGATGTCCCAGTGCGCCAGCGCCGCCGCCATCGAGGGGCTGTGAATGGTCGGCAGTTCGCCATGGATCAGGCCGCCGCGGTGCAGTTCGCCCAGGATCCCGACAATGCCACCGGCGCGGTGAACGTCCTCAATATGCACATCGGCCGAGGCCGGCGCCACCTTGCAGATGCAGGGCGTCTTGCGTGAAATCCGGTCGATATCGGCCATGGTGAAATCGACGCCGGCTTCCTGAGCAGCGGCGAGGATGTGCAGCACGGTGTTGGTCGAACCGCCCATGGCGACGTCGAGCGTCATGGCATTTTCAAAGGCTTCGCGCGTGGCGATAGAACGCGGCAACACGCTGGCGTCATCCTGATCGTACCAGCGCTCGCACAGATCGACGATGGTGCGGCCGGCTTCGCAGAACAGGCGCTCGCGGTCGGAGTGGGTGGCAAGCGTGGTGCCGTTACCCGGCAGCGAAAGGCCCAGCGCTTCGGTCAGGCAGTTCATCGAGTTGGCGGTAAACATGCCGGAGCACGACCCGCAGGTCGGACAGGCGGCCTCTTCAACGGCTTGCACCTGCGCGTCGGAAATGCGTTCATCACCGGCCTGCATCATGGCGTCGACCAGATCGAGCGCGTGCATTTTGGCCACGCCGTTCTCGTCGGGCCAGACCACCTTGCCGGCTTCCATCGGGCCGCCGGAGACGAAGATGACGGGGATATTGATGCGCAGGGCGGCATTGAGCATGCCCGGCGTGATCTTGTCGCAATTGGAGATACAGACCATGGCGTCGGCACAGTGGGCGTTGACCATGTATTCCACCGAGTTGGCGATCAGATCGCGCGACGGCAGGCTGTACAACATGCCGCCGTGGCCCATGGCGATGCCGTCATCAACCGCGATGGTGTTGAATTCCTTGGCGACGCCGCCGGCCTTTTCAATCTCACGCGCCACAAGCTGGCCCAGGTCCTTCAGGTGGACGTGGCCGGGTACGAATTGGGTGAAGGAATTGACCACCGCGATGATCGGCTTAGAGAAGTCTTCGTTCTTCATGCCGGTCGCGCGCCAGAGCGCCCGTGCGCCCGCCATGTTGCGGCCAAAGGTGGTGGTGCGGGAGCGTAAAGCGGGCATGGTCGTTACCTGTGTAAGCAAATATAAGAGAAACAAGGCTTTGCGGGATGAGGCTCTATATAGGCCTCATGCGGTTTTAGGCAATGATTTTTGCGATGGCTTTGAGGTGGAGTGAAGAAAAGCGGTCCACAGATTGCACAGATTTAGAGGAAGGATCAGGAAGGGAAGGAATCCACAGATAAGCCAGATAAGCAGATGGTCAGAGCGTGTGCTAGGGGATGGTGACTCTTTGTTCGTGCCGTCCGAGCGCCAAAGGCGCTCAATAAGCTTTAGCAGTCTGCTGAAAAACCTCTGGTCATTTTGATTTTGCCGTGATTCCCTTCTTGAGCGAGAAGGAGGAACCAATGCGTGGCGAGTTTCGGGATCAGGGCGGATTATTTTCGTACATATCGTTGGAAGAACGCGTTCCGGATACGCATCCTCTTCGCAAGGTTCGTGAGTTGGTTCGCGCGGTTCTGGTCGACCTGAACGCGGACTTTTCGGCGATGTATTCTGAGGAAGGGCGCCCTTCCATTCCACCGGAACAGTTACTGAGCGCCTTGCTTCTGCAGGTGTTCTACGGCGTCCGCTCGGAACGCCAGTTGATGGAGCAGTTGGATTACAACCTTCTGTTTCGATGGTTCGTGGGCTTGTCACCCGACGCGGCTGTGTGGGTGGCGACGACATTCACCAAGAACCGTGAGCGCCTGCAGAAGGGTGATGTTTTTACGAAGTTCATGACGGCCTTGCTGTGCCACCCAAAGGTTACGCCCTTACTCTCGGACGAGCATTTCTCAGTGGATGGCACGCTGATTGAAGCCTGGGCTTCGTTCAAGAGCTTCAAGCCGAAGGACGGGCCGGACGATACGGACGGGTCTGACTTCCATAATCAGAAACGCGGCAATGACACCCACGTCTCGACGACCGATGGCGACAGCCGCTTGTACCGCAAGGCTCAGGGCCGTGAAGCGAAGCTGTGCTACATGGGCCACGCGCTGATGGAGAACCGCAACGGACTGGCGGTTGGTAGCGTTGTCACCCAAGCCACCGGCACGGCCGAGCGCGAGGCATCCGAAGCCATGCTGGCGGTTAGGGTCAAGCACACCGGCAAGCCGGCGACCGTAGGCGAAGACAAGGCTTATGATGTCGCTGCACATGGCGAAGCCTTACGCAATCTTGGCGTGGAGCCGCATGTCGCCCGTAATAACGCCACGACTAAAACCGGCAAGACCAGAACGACCATCATCGACGATGAAACGGCCGCCAGCGATGGCTACGCAATGTCACAGACCCGGCGAAAGATGATCGAGTGCATCTTCGGTTGGGGCAAGCAGCACGGCACGATGCGTAAGACAAAGCATCGCGGCCTTGAAGCTGTAGCTGGAGATTTTCTGCTCAATCTCATAGCCTACAACCTCATCCGGATACCCAAGTTGCTAACCGCATAGGAGGGGTCCGTCTAAATTTAGGAAAGCAACAAAAACAACAACGAATGAAGACACATAAAAGACCAAGAGACTTACGCAAAAATGCGGAAAGGCCAAAGGCAAAGCCTTTTTCAGCAGACTGTTAGTCCCAGCCACCTCCTAACGGGCTATCTGTGCTTATCTGTGGATTCTTTCTCTTTCTAAAAATCTGTGTCATCTGTGGGTGGCCTTACTTCACATCATCGCGCCAGATCCACCGCAGAATATCCGGCAGCATCGCGCCTCCGTGCTGGTCGGAATGGCTGCCATCGCCCCAGACATATTTCAGGTCATAGCGCGCTGGTCCCAGCTTCCATGGGTCAGCATTGGCATTGGCCCATTCCAGTGACTTCACCATCTGCTGATTGGACAGGAACCAGTTGCCGTGTTCGTTGTCGAGATCGTTCGAACCATCCTGGATGAAGAGGCGCAAGGGCCGGATCTTCGATTTGCGGATCAGGCCGGGATAGATGTCACCGCCGGGAACAAAGGGCGCGGTCGCCGTCGCCGGATGCATACCGATCGACGTATAGGAGCCGATCAGGCTGATGACATTGCCAAACGCTTCCGGGTGATTCCACGCCACGGTAAAGGCGGCGATAGCTCCAGAGGAGGTGCCGCCGATGACGCGTTTCTTCGGATCGCTCGAAAAGGCATAGGTCTTCGCCACCTCGGGCAAAAGCTCCTCGATCAGCATCCGGCCATAGTCATCGCCCACCGCGTCATATTCCCTGGCACGATGATCGGGATTGCTCATGCCGAGATTATCCGGATAGCGTTCGCTGAGATTGCCGGGCGTGACGAAGACGCCGATCGTGGGCGGGATAGCACCTTCGGCGATCAGATTGTCCAGCACGGTATTGACGCGCAGCGGACCGCCGGGATTGAGCGCGCGCTGGCCGTCTTGAAACACCAAGAGATTGGCCGGACGTTTGACGTCATAGCCGGCCGGCACATAGACCCAGTAGCGGCGCACCGTGCCAGGAAAGGCTTTGGCGTGAAACTCGACCGGCCCGATGACCTGGCCATGCGGCACCGCCTTGACCTCAGAGTCAGGGCCGAGCGGATAATCACCCGGCTTTCGCGGCGTTTCGGCCGTGGCCTGAGACGAGATAAACAGGCTCAGAATCGCAGCGACGATCAGTTTCATGGAGCTCCCTTTTATTTTTATAAGGCATAGGCATGATAGACCTCGCGCCCCGCTTGGCAAGGGAGGGCGCTTTCCGCAGCGTTATGGTTATTTCTGCGTGGGGACAGATTGTTGCGATTTTTCCGCCGGACTGCCGCGCTTTTTCGTGATTCAGCGCCTTAAATAGAAATAATTCGCCCGCAAATGCCCGATTGAAGGCAAATTGTTTTGCTGCAATGCCGTAATAGCTTGAAATGCAGGAAAATTTTTCCAATTTTTCCTTTGCAATTTTCAAAAACATCTGACTATATGGCTTCAACGCACCCACACCGGGCAGCGCGGAGCGGTTCCATGACCATGGCCAAGGCCATCACCCTGAAGCAAGACAAGACGCAAGAGCTTATCGCTCTGGCTGTTTCTTTTGCCATGGCTGTCATCGTACTCGACCTCGTATCGCTGCTTATTGGGGGCGTAATTGTACGCCCCATGCTTCCGGAGTGGTAGCGCAGGTTTAAACACCCGCACTTTGAGGATCAACATCCTCCCGCTCCTGATCCGAGCGGGATTTTTTCGCACATCTAAACCCAGACGCACCTGAAAAGAGAGTTTATCGTGACCATCCAGCCCCTGAGAAAGCAAGAGACCTCCGCTCCGTTTTACGGCGCCGGCGCACTTGTAGGCGCGCAAACGGGTGGTTTCGCGATTATGCACGGCACTCTGGCGCCCGAAGGCTGCGTCATCCGCACCGATATGTTCGAGGCTGCGTTCGATTGCACGGCCCGTGTTTTCGGTCATGCCGAAGCGGCACAGGACGCGATCATGGCCGGTGACATCACCGACGGCGACATCATCATCATGCGCGGCGCCTCCACCGAGGCCCTGACGGCCATCAGCCGGTCGCTGGATATCATGGGGCTGGCCGAGGTCAGCATCATCACCGACAGCCGCGTTGGCCACGCCACCAACGGCTACATGGCCCGCGTCATCGCCAATGTCGCGCCTTCGGCCGCCGCCGGTGGCCCCATCGCGCTGGTGCGTAACGGCGACACCATCCACATCGACCTTGCCGCCCGCCGCATCGACCTGATGAGCGACGACGCGGCCAAGGGCGCTCAAACCTTCAACGCCCATGCGCCGAAATCCTTCGCCCCCGGCGAACGTTACGCCCGCATGTTCGGCGCCTGATCCCATCCCAATCCTTCTACTTAAAAAGACTACGGAGCCTACTGTGAAGATCTATACGAATGACGACGTTTCCCCCGACAGCCTGAAGGGTGAGCGCATCGCCATCATCGGCTATGGCAGCCAGGGCCGCGCCCATGCCCAGAACCTGCGCGATTCCGGCGCCGACGTGATCGTCGGTGTCCGCGCCGGTGGTTCGGGTGAGGAAAAGGCCAAGCACGACGGTCTGCAAACTGCCGAGATCGCCGACGCCGTCAAGGACGCGACCATCATCGCCATCCTGACCCCGGACATGAGCCACGCCGAAATCTACTCGAACATCATCGAAAAGCACGCCCCGAAGGGCGCCGCCCTGCTGTTCGCCCACGGCTTCTCGGTGCTTTACGGCCGCGTCATCGCCCGCGCCGACCTCGACGTCATCCTGGTTGCGCCCAAGGGCCCCGGCGATCTGGTCCGTCGCGAATATCAACGCGGCCGCGGCGTGCCGTCGCTGTTCGCCGTTGACCGTGACGTCACCGGCCAGGCTTCGCGCAAGGCGCTGGGTTATGCCCGTGGCATCGGCGGCACCATCGGTGGCGTGATCGAGACCACCTTCAAGGAAGAAACCGAAACCGATCTGTTCGGCGAACAGGCCGTCCTGTGCGGTGGCACCACCGAGCTGGTTCTGATGGGCTTCGAGACCCTGGTGAACGCCGGCTACCGTCCGGAAATCGCCTACTTCGAAGTTCTGCATGAACTGAAGCTGATCGTTGACCTGCTGTATGAAGGCGGCTTCGCCAAGATGCACTCCTTCGTTTCGGAAACCTGCAAGTACGGCGACCTGGTCTCCGGCCCGCGCATCATCAACGAAGAAACCCGCGAACGCATGGAAGAAGTGCTGGCCGACATCCAGTCGGGCGACTTCGCCCGCGACTGGATTCTGGAAAACATGGCCGGCCGTCCGCGCTACAACGCCCTGATGCGTCAGGATCTGGAGCACCCGATCGAAGTGGTCGGCAAGGATCTGCGTTCGCGCATGAGCTGGCTGCAGAACAAGGCCAATGTCGAGGCGTAAGCATCGATAAAAGAACGTCAGGATTGATCGGGTTTCAATCCGACAGCGGCGGCGGACCTAGGCGGGTCCGTCGCCACCCTTCTTCTCTTCATGGGGAGAAGATCTACCAAGTCACACACACCGAGTAAGATAAGATGAGCAACCAACCCACAGGCGCCCAACTGGTCATCTCCACGCTGAAAGCGTTGGGGGTCGAGACCGTGTTCGGCTATCCGGGCGGCGCCATCATGCCCATCTACGACGCCTTGGCTGGTTCCGGCCTGAAGCACATTCTGGTCCGCCATGAGCAGGGTGCGGCATTTGCCGCTGACGCCTATGCGCGTTCGACCGGCGGCGTCGGCGTCTGCATGGCCACCTCCGGCCCCGGCGCCACCAACCTGATCACCGGCATTGCCAACGCCTATATGGACTCAGTCCCGCTCGTCTGCATCACGGGCCAGGTCGCCACGCACCTGATGGGCACGGACGGCTTCCAGGAAGTAGATATCCTCGGCATCTGCCTGCCGATCGTCAAGCACTCGTGGCTGGTCCGCGATGCCGCCGACATTCCCGCCATCATCGCCGAGGCCTTCGCCATCGCCGTCGAGGGTCGCCCCGGTCCGGTCCTGATCGATATTCCGAAGGACGTCGCCGCCTCGAAGGTCGAGGTCTCATCGGTCGCCACCTTCCCGACCTGGACACCGCCGGCCGCCGATCCGAAGTCGATCGAAGCCGCCGCGAAAATGATTGAAGCCGCCAAACAGCCCCTGCTCTATATCGGCGGCGGCGTTGAAATGGCCAATGCCACCCAGGAACTGCGCGATTTTGTCGCCCGCACCGGCATCCCCGTCGTCTCGACCCTCAAGGGCCTCGGCACGCTGCCGACCACGCACGATCTGGCGCTCGGTATGCTGGGTATGCACGGCACACGCGCCGCCAATACCGCTGTTCAGGAAACGGATCTTTTGATCGCCTTGGGCGCGCGTTTCGACGACCGCGCCACCGGCAAGCTCAACGCCTTCGCGCCCAACGCCAAGGTCATCCATTTTGATATCGATCCGGCGGAGATCAGCAAGCTGCGCCATGCCGATGTCGCCGTGGTCGGCGATCTGAAAGCCGCGTTGAAAGCCCTGAACCCCAAGGTTTCAGGTATCCAGAAGTGGGTTGAGAAGTGCAAGGCCGACAAGTGGGAGCACCGCTTCAAGTACAATGCTCCCGGCAAGGGCGTCTATGCGCCCGGCCTGCTGAAATCGCTGTCGGAAAAGGCCGGCGACAAGTTCGTCGCCGCCTGTGACGTTGGCCAGCACCAGATGTGGGTGGCGCAGCACTGCGAGTTCGCCCACAATCGCGGCCACCTGACCTCGGGCGGTTCCGGCGCCATGGGCTATGGCCTGCCGGCCGGTGTCGGCGCCAAGCTGGCGCGCCCGGATCACCACGTCGTCACCATTTCCGGCGACGGCAGCTTTATGATGAACATTCAGGAGATGGCGACGCTTAACCGCTATAACATCCCTCTGAAGATCGTTCTTTTGGACAACTCCTCACTCGGCCTGGTGCGCCAGTGGCAGGAACTGTTCTACCAGGAAAATTACAGTGAAATCGACCTGTCGGATAATCCCGATTTCGTCGAGGTCGCCAAGGCGTTTGGTCTCTCAGCCTTCCGCATCACCCATCGCCATGAGGTCGAGGGTGCGCTGGACAAGCTGCTGGCCGCCGAGGGTCCGACCCTGTTGCATGTTTTGATTGATCCCCGCGAAAACGTCTGGCCGCTTGTGCCGCCGGGCGCGTCGAATGCGGAAATGATGGAGGAGCGTTGGGATGAACCACTTGATTCATATTGAGCTGGATCGCCTGGAAGGCTCCCTGCTGCGTATCTTAGGGCTCGTGGAGCGCCGGGGTTTCAACATCGATGGCGCTGAGCTTTATGATCTCGGTGAGGACAAGCGCGGCCTGTCGCTGACGCTGCGTCCGCGTGAAGCCTCGCGCAATCTCGAAACACTTGGGCTTCAGATCGACCGCCTCTACGGCATCAGGCGCCTGAGCGCCGATCCGCGCGGCGTCACGACATCGGCCATAAAGAATAAGGTCAGCGCATGAACCCTCACGCGATGACATCAAGCATTGGGGATTTGGGGTATCGGGGCCGTGGTCGCGGCCCCGGGCAAGTATGCGGTTTTGCCACGCCTTAGCAAAACCCCTCTTTTTGGCGCCTGTGAAAAGGCGTACAGAGTTCCCAATTCGAACCTATTCAAGATTGCTGAAACACATGACCAAACTCGCTGATAAAATCTGGATGAACGGCCAACTTCTCAACTGGGAAGACGCCAAGGTCCACGTCCTCACTCATGCCCTGCACTACGGCACCTCGGTCTTCGAAGGCATCCGCGCCTACGAAACCCCGCATGGCTCCGTCGGTTTCCGCCTGCGCGACCACTTGCAGCGCCTGGAAGATTCCGCCCGCATCTACGGTATCAACATCCCCTACACTTTGGATCAAATGATTCAGGCCTGTAAGGACACCCTGACCGCCAACGGCTTAAAGAGCGCCTACTGGCGTCCGGTCGCTTTCCTCGGTGAAAATGGCTTGGGCGTCACGCCGAAGGGCGACAACATCAAGGTCGACTTCGCTGTCGCCGCCTTCCCATGGGGCGCTTATCTCGGCGAAGAAGGCCTGACCAAGGGCGTCGACGTCTGCGTGTCTTCGTGGCAGCGCGCCGCACCGAACACCATCCCCAACGCGGCCAAGATGGGCGGCAACTACCTGTCGTCCTACCTGATCGGCAAGGAAGCACGCGGCCGTGGCTATGCCGAGGGTCTGGGCCTCGGCACCGATGGCCGCCTGTCGGAAGGCGCTGGCGAAAACCTGTTCCTGATCATGAACGGCAAGATCCACACCCCGCCGGTCGCCGCCTCCATCCTGGGTGGCATTACGCGCGACTCGATCATCAAGCTGGCCAAGGCCGATGGCATCGAAGTCATCGAACAGGCCCTGCCGCGCGAAATGCTGTACCTCGCCGACGAGGTCTTCATGTGCGGCACAGCCGCCGAGATCACCCCGATCCGCTCGGTGGACGACATCCCGACCCGCGCCGCCGGTCCGGGCAAGGTCACCAAGCGCCTGATGACCCTGTTCCACGGCCTGTTCAACGGCACGACGGAAGACCGCTTCGGCTGGCTCGACCCGATCGAGGCCACTGTTCCGGCTGAGTAAACTTTTAAAGTAAGAAACCCCACCACCGCATCTAGCCGAGCACGCTCGGCGTCGTGCGGTCCCCCTCCCCAGCTAGCTGGGGAGATATAGGAAAAGCTAATCTTATACCTCCCCGACTTGTCGGGGAGGGGGACCGCGCCGCCCTTGCGGCGTAGTGGTGGGGCGTCTTGCTTCCTTTAAATAACGAGACGAAACCATGACCGCCCAATCTAGCCCTCCAAAGTCGCTGTTTGAAAAAGTATGGGACGCGCACGTCGTCGAGCCGGAGGGCGCCACCAGCCCCGCCGTGCTCTATATCGACCTGCACCTGGTCCACGAAGTCACGAGCCCGCAGGCCTTTTCCGAACTGGAAGCCCGCGGCCTCAAGGTCCGCCGCCCGGATCGCACCTTCGCCACGCTGGATCACTCCATTCCCACCCTGCGCCCCGACGCCGATGGCAACCGCCCCTACATCACGGCGCAAGCGGAGATTCAGGTCCATACGCTGGAAGACAACGCAGCGAAGAACGGCGTGCGCCTGTTCGGCTATGACGCCGAAAACCGCGGCGTTGTCCACGTCATCGGGCCGGAAATGGGTCTGACACGTCCGGGTTACACGGTCGTCTGCGGCGACTCGCACACCTCGACCCACGGCGCCTTCGGCTGTATCGCATTTGGAATCGGCACCTCGGAAGTCGGCCACGTTCTGGCCACCCAGTGCCTGGCCCAGCGCAAGCCCAAGACCATGCGCATCACTGTTGACGGCAAGCTCCAGCCCGGCGTGACCGGCAAGGACGTTGCCCTGACCATTATCGCCACGCTCGGCTTCTCCGGCGGCACCGGCTACGCGCTGGAATATGCCGGCCCGGTCATCGAAGCGCTCGACATGGAAGGCCGCATGACGGTCTGTAACCTCTCGATCGAAGCCGGCGCCCGCTGCGGCATGATCGCCCCTGACGCCAAGACGGTCGAATGGTTGCGTGGTCGCGAATATGTACCGCAAGGCGCCGACTACGATGCCGCCGCTGCTGAATGGCTCAAGCTGGCCTCCGACGAAGGCGCCACCTTCGACAAGGAAATCCGTATCGACGGCTCAAGCATCGAGCCGATGGCGACCTGGGGCACCTCGCCTGACCAGGGCGCCCCCATCGTCAAGGGCGTGCCGCTGGCACACACCGAAGACGAAGAACGCGCCCTGAAATATATGGGCCTGAAAGGTGGAGACTCGCGAAGCGCCGCCAAGGTTGACGTCGTCTTCATCGGTTCCTGCACCAATGGCCGTATGTCCGACCTGCGCGCCGCCGCCGATATCTTCAAGGGCCGCAAGGTCGCCGCGGGCGTTCGCGCCCTCGTCGTGCCGGGGTCTGAGTGGGTTCGTCTTGAGGCCGAAAAGGAAGGTCTCGACAAGATCTTCACCGATGCCGGCGCCGAATGGCGTCTGCCGGGCTGCTCGATGTGCATCGCCATGAACGGCGATTTCGTCCTGCCGGGCCAACTGGCCGTCTCGACTTCGAACCGTAATTTCGAAGGCCGTCAGGGCCCCGGTTCGCGCACCGTACTGGCGTCGCCGGCCACCGCTGCCGCCTCGGCCATCGCCGGCCATGTCGCCGATCCCCGTCAATTCATGGCTCTGGAAAGCGCATAAAGATGAGCAATCAAGAATCCAACAACAGCTTTTCGTCGCGCATCGTCGTTCTGCCGGAAGCCAATATCGACACCGATCAGATCATCCCTGCCCGCTTCCTGACCACGACCACCAAGGCCGGTCTGGGCAAGGTGGCCTTCAATGACTGGCGCTACAACGCCGATGGTTCGAACAAGGATTTCATCCTCAACACCATCGATGCCAGCGAGCACCAGGTGCTGGTGGCCGGCAACAATCTCGGCTGCGGCTCCTCGCGCGAACACGCCCCGTGGGCGCTGATGGATTACGGCTTCAGGGCCGTCATCTCGACCGAGATCGCCGACATCTTCAAGTCGAACAGCCTGAAGAACGGCCTGCTGCCGGTCGTCGTCGACAAGGTGACCTATGACAAGCTGCTCGCCAACCCGCAGCAGCGCGTCACCATCGATCTGGAAACCTGCGCCCTGACCCTGGAAGACGGCACCGTCTTCACCTTCCAGGTCGAGGAATTCGCCCGCCAGTGTCTGCTGGAAGGCGTTGACGCCATGGGCTGGGTGCTGAAGCGCCTGCCTGCCATCGAAGCCTACGAGAAAGCCAACAACAAGGAAGCCGCATAATGGGCAGTTTTAATATCGTCGTCCTGCCGGGTGACGGCATCGGTCCCGAAGTCGCCGCTGCCGGCGTATCGGCCATGAAGGTCATCGGCGAGGTCTACGGCCACACCTTCAATTTCGACGAAAAGCGCATCGGCGGCATCGCCATCGATACCGACAACAACCCCTACCCCGAAGACACCGACAAGGCCTGCCGCGCGGCTGACGCTGTGATCCTCGGCGCCGTTGGCGGCCCGAAGTGGGACTTAGGCAAGCAACGCCCCGAACAGGGCCTGCTGGCCGTGCGCAAGGCCATGGGCCTGTTCGCCAACCTCCGCCCGATGGACGTCAAGGCCTCACAGGTGCACCGTTCGCCGCTCAAGCGTGAGGTCGTCGAAGGCGCTGACATGCTGATCGTGCGCGAACTGACCGGCGGCCTCTATTTCGGCAAGCAGACGCGCACCGAGACCACCGCCACCGACGAGTGCGTCTATACGGTCGCTGAAGTAGAGCGCGTCGCCCGCGTCGCTTTTGAAGCCGCCCGCAAGCGCCGCAACAAGGTGACCAGCGTCGATAAGGCCAATGTCATCGAGACCAGCCGCCTGTGGCGCGAAACCGTCATCCGCCTGCATAAGGAAGAGTATTCGGACGTCGATCTGGAGCACGCCCTGGTCGATTCCATGGCCATGCACCTCGTCACCCGCCCGACCTCGTTCGACGTGGTGGTAACCGAGAACATGTTCGGCGACATTCTCTCCGACCTCGCCTCGGTTCTGCCGGGATCGATCGGCCTGCTGGGCTCCGCTTCGCTGGGCGCTACCGGTCAGGGTCTTTATGAGCCGATCCACGGTTCCGCCCCGGATATCGCCGGCAAGGATCTCGCCAACCCGATCGGCACCCTCAAGTCCGTCGCCATGCTGCTGCGCTTCTCGCTCAATCTGCTGACAGAAGCTGACGCACTCGACGCGGCTATTGATGCCGTGGTCGAAAAGGGCGTGCTGACGCGCGATCTCGGCGGCACCGCCTCCGGTTCGCAGGTTTCTGCGGCGATCAACGCTCAAATTCGTGAAAGCGCCACAGTCGCCGCGTAAAGTCTTCGCATACCTCGCAAAGGTAGACTTGGGTTTCAGGGCTTCGGCTCTGGAACCCTTATTTTTGTCTGGCGAGCGGCAAGGACGCACGCTAACCTTGGTGCATTGCGCAATCGTGGAAGGGAGGCGAATGAGAGGTTTAGTTCTATCAGCCATCGCTCTCTTAGGGCTGACTGCCCTGCCGTGCCAGGCGGCGCCGGTATGGCGCATGGTCGGCGATGAGACGACGTGCAGCGTCAGTCTGGAGCCTCAACTCGACACACTGATCGTGCTCGACAAGACGACACAAGGCGATCTTCGACTGGCGATCACGGTGGATACCCTGAACCTGCCGCGTGACTGGTATACGCCCTTCGTCATCATGACCGAGGGCAGTAGTTTTAAAGGCTACGGCGTGACCGATGCAACCCAAGTGGCCCTGCCGGCTTCGCAGGACCTGGTCGATGCGCTCAGCCACGACAACACGCTGTTTATTCAGCTCGGAGGGGCTACCCTTGGCCCGTTCGATATACCCGCCTTAAGCGCCGACAATCGCATATGTATTCTGGGCATGCCTAATCTGGAAAACTAATCGCTAAAGCCGCTTCATCAAGGCCATCAATATCAATCTGCTTGAGGCGCGCCGTGTCGCCCGTCACCAGGGTAAGCCGTGATTTCGGCACCTTCAGGCTCTTGGCGAGAAAGGCGATCAGCGCTTCATTGGCCTTGCCTTCGATCGGCGCGGCGCGCACCCGAACTTTCAGAAAACGCCGCCCCTTGTCGTCCATATCCCAGCCATCGAATTCGTTCGACCGACGACTTCGGTGTCAGGCGCACATAAAGCCGCATAAGGGCTTAGCCGATCAGTTGCTGCAGGGTCATGTAGGCCGGCGGCAGCAGATAGATCTGCATACCCTTGATCACCAGGAAGGCGACGATAAAGCTGATATCGAGGCCGCCCATCGGCGGGATCAGCATACGGAAGGGCGCCAGAATTGGCGTCGTGATCCGGTCAAGGATGTCCATGACCATGTACATGGCGCGGTTACGGGTATTGATAATGTTGAAGGCCACCAGCCAGCTCAGGATCGCGCTCAGGATCAACGACCAGATAACAAACGAAAAAAGTCCATTGATGATAAAGAAAATAAATCCGGCCATGCGTGCGGTTGCCCCTGCGCGTTAAACTCATGTCAATATAGGGTATTTCCTAGCGACTACAAGTTAAGGAGCGCTTGACAGCGGTCAAACTTGCCTTAATAACACGGGATCGAAACGGCACGGGGCTATAGCTCAGTTGGTAGAGCGCCTCGTTCGCAATGAGGAGGTCTGCGGTTCGAATCCGCATAGCTCCACCACCGTGCCTTCGGTCCCACCAATCCCTATATCTGGCCCGGCCAATCGTCTTCGGCCTCACGTAAAATTGCGCCATATCACCACGTACAGACGCGCGTGTCGAATTACGTTAACGTCAAGATTGATGACTTATTTTAAAATCGGCGTATGATGGCCGTTCGGTTCCACATCCATCTGGAGCACCCCATGCCAAAGTTGTCCCTGCCCGTTAGCCCGTCCTCCGCCTGCGTCCCGTCGGTCAATATCAACATGCCGGAGTCAGAGAGCCGATATCCCGGCATCTGGGAGTGGATGCCCGCTGAAGCACCACTTCAGGCCAAACGTCCGCTTGGCGGCTCCGAAGGCGTTCCGGAAACGCAGCCAGATTCTGACGACCTGCTCAATATCGCCATGACGGTCATCGCAGGTATCGGCCTGACCGTGGCGGTGACCACGGCCCTGCGGATCATCTTCAGGCGTTAAGCCGGATTTTGCGACAGGGTGATGGCGACCTTGTAGAGAAAGTCGGAATTTTCATGCATGCGTTTATCGGCCAGACGCAGGGCCTCGGCGATGCGTTCGGGCGGCGCCGGGTGGCGTTCATCTTTCAGCCAGCGCTCGATCGAGCTTTCCGAAACGCCGATGGCTTCGGAGATCTGACGGGCCAGCGAACCGCGCGGATCGGTGCGCCAGGCCAGATCGGCGATTTTGGCGAATTCGAGCGGGGTCAGCAGCGACAGGCGTGTGGTGCGAGCGGGTTCTTGCGGGGTATCGTTCATAACTGGAATCTCATAAGTTGCGGTCACCCATAAAGGGTAAGGCCGCGCTTAGGAAGCCCTCATTGTATCAGAAATAGTTGCCGACGGTTTCACAATGGACAACTTTCGGCGGTTCGATGAAAAAAGGACCGGCCAGGGCGCGCCATTGCTGGAAATTATCGCTGTCGCGGAAGCCGACCGTATGGGCCTCGACCGTTTCCCAAAGGACACGCAGATTATAGACGCCCGGCTCTTCGATCACCTTTTCAAGCGACATGCCATGACAGCCGGCATCAGCCTTGAAATAGGTCGCGGCGGCGGCAACCGCGGCTTCAAAGTCTGCCGACTTGGCGGAATCAATACGCAGGGTGGCGATTTCAGTGATCATGAGGGCTCCTGTGGCGAGGCGCACCTCTATGTCATGGCGCGGCTATTTTCTCAAGCCGCTTACCAACACCTTACGCAAGGCGCGCCTGATCGCCAGCGTGTCCTTATCCGCCAGAGTCTATACTGAGCGTCAAACAGGAGGACATTTATGCCCGATCTTAAAGATATCAGCGATACCCATCAGGCTGGTGCGCAAGCCCCTGATGCCGGTGATGGCACATCCTTGGCTGAGGTGGCGCAAGGCCATGGGGCCAGCGATCCCTTCGCGCCTGAGGGCACGGATGAGACGCTTATCAAGCCCGATCATGTGGCGGATGAGCCCATCAGCGACGCCGAGTCCGTCAACGCCACACAGGCTGCACTGGGCTACAAGGCACCAGGGACTGGCAATGCGACCACACTTGCCATTGTCAGCAACTTTATCGAAGGTTTCCTCAAGGGTTTTTTCCGCACCACGCCGCATAGCACCCATCTGCGGCGCGACAAGGACATGCGAGACCGTCTTGATGAAGACCAGATCGAACTCGATGATCGATGACAGCTTCCCTGCCAGCGATCCCCCCAGCAGCTATTAGAGTTCGGCTTTTCGCACAGGTGAATCATGGATTATATCGACGCCCCGACCACGGCCGCCCCCTATGCGCCTCTGGTGAAAGACACATTGAGCATGAAGGCAGAACGTCTTCTCATCAATTATCGTAATATGCCCAAAACCAGCCTGACCCTGGCAGGGTTGGCCGGTATCGGCGTTCTGGCCATTTTAGGCGGCATCTGGGCTGGAAAAAACCGTCTGTTTCCGCACCCTAAAGAGTCGGAAGGCGCTTAACTCCGCGCCATATTTGCCTCGGTGCCATTGCAGGTGATGATGTGCTGCGGACCGATGAGTTGACTCATGATCGCGATGGCCGGATCATGAAATTCGGCGCCCTTCTCGCTGGCGCACAAATCCTTCAAAACCCATGCGCGGATATTCAGCTCAAACAAATCCGTCACCGACTTGAGCACGGAGGTCTCCGTGCCTATGCCGGCGATAAAGACTTCTTTTAAACCCCAGGTTTTTAACCGCACCAGCAAGGCTTCGGTAACGCAGCTATAGAGCGGCCGGCTGATAATGACGGCATCGTCGCGTGGCGTCAGGGCCAGTTCGGTCTCCGGGCTTTGTGGCGGCATGGACCCAGAGTTCAGCAGCTTGCGAAACGGCGACGGGTCGGGGTTGTAGAACTTGGTGAAGACGACATAATCGAACTCATATTGCAGGTTCTCGAGCGCCGTCACCACATGCTCAGATTGTGGCGTCACAAAGCCTTTTTGCACATCAATAACAATCAAGACCTGCGACGACTCTTCAGACATGAAATCCCCTCTTCAAGGCGCTTAGAACTTAGCTCATATGTCTTATAAGGTTTCTAGGCAGCGTTGGATCAGTTCTTTTAGTCAACTTAAGCGCAGTATGACAAGCCTTCGAGGCGTTTTTCATTAATCAGATGAAGCAGTTCGGCGGCAGCGCGTGCATCCGCCAGGGCGCGATGGTGATTTTTCAGCTCGATATTGAACGCACGGCACAGATTGGCCAGGCCGTAGGAGGCGTGGCCGGGGTAATGTTTGCGCATCGAGGCGCAGGTGCACAATTTGGGGTGGCGAAAACACCGTTCCAACCGACGAAACTCGCTGGCGATAAACCCATGGTCGAATGTCGCATTATGCGCCACAAATATGGCGCCTTCGATAAACATTGCGAAGTCGTCGGCAATATCGGCGAATTTAGGCGCATCACGCACCATATCGTTGCTGATTCCCGTCAGTTGGGTGATGAACTGGGGGATACGTTTTTCCGGATTGATCAGGGACGACCACTCACCGATGACGCGACCGTGCTGCACCTTGACCGCGCCGACCTCGGTGACGCGATCATTAGGCGGGCGGCCACCGGTGGTTTCGACATCGACCACAACATAAACCTGATCAGGATCGGTGCGGTAACTGACCCGGCAGATATCGGCCGCGAACCCCAAACCGCGCAGCAGGTTCAGCCGCGCCAACTGGTGGCGGCGCACGCAATCACCCTCGCCCTTGATCTCGACAAAGCGCACCGCGTCGTCGCGGATCAGCACCAGATCGGGGAAACCATCGCGTAAACCATAAAAATCCTCGGCCATGTTTTGCAGCAAACCCGCCACAGCGTCGCGCGGGGCGGCGTTTAGGAAGGTAGTGATCAGGTCTTCCAGGCCCTTGAACCAGACAAACAGCCCGTTGCTTTCACCATGGTGACGCCGGATCGTATCGCGCACGAAATCCGCCACCTCACCTGCGCGCGCCCAAGCCAGTTTTTGCGCGATCCGATCTGTAAAGCGCGTGTGGAAGGTGCGATCTTTCAGGCTCTGTGGCCGGTAATCGAAATCCGAACCAAAGCTTGCGGCGCTTTCAAACAGTTCTTCCCAGAACAACAGGCCAAAAAGCACCGCCCACAGATCATTTTCGCTGTGCCACGGTGTCCAGCCCTGTTTGGCATAGGCCTGCATGGCGGCGTACTCGGCATCGCCGCGGAACAGTTCATCGACCTCTAGCGTCTCGGCCGAACGCAGCAGATGGGTGAAGATCCCCATGCGTTGCTGGCCGAACTTACGGGCATAGAAATCGCTGGCGAAGATATATTCCTCATCATGCGCCGGGCTTTGCAGCATGGCTTCGAGCCGCGCCTTGACCTCTTCGGTCGCGCCCATAGCATACAGAAGGCGAACACTGCGCTCGTGGCTTTCGAAAGCGCCGGAACGGGCATAGATGTCGAGCGCGCGAGCCGTATCCTTGCCCCTTTCAAACACCAGGCCGATCTGGTGCAGCAAGGTATCACGCAAACCTTGATTGGCTTCGCTCTCCGCCGACGGCCACTGGTCAATGCTATCGGCCAGCGCTCTGGCGTCCGCGCCCTGCTTCAACGCCCGTAACTGCCGCGCATAAAAATAGCCGGCCCGCGCACTTTGCAGATTATCGAAGCGCGCCTGATAGCTGTCGCGCGCCTTCACCGATACCACGCCGAGATCACGCAGGGCGAAGCTGGTCATGTTGTCGCTTAAGCGACCGAAATAGAGATAGAGCAGGAAGCCGAGCGTATCCTTGTGTTCCGGCACAAGATGATCCGAACGCAGGAAGCCGGAGGCGAAGGTGTCATAGGGCAGATGCGCGTGGAGATGGTCGGCGAGCTTTGGTTTTGACCAGCCGGATTTGACCTCAAGCCCATGATCCTTCGCCAGATCGTGCAGATCGGGCTTGGCGCGATCGTCGAGACAGGCGCGATAATCCTGCGCGCAAATCTCACGGATGAAGCCATGTTCGCGTAACTGATCGAGCCCACCCCACAGGTCGCCGATCTCCTGATAGGCCAGGTCACCGGGCGAGAAGACCACCTTTTTGCGGTTGACCATGCGGATATAGAGGCATTGCGCCCATTCATCCAGTTCACCGAAACGGCTGATAAAGGCCTGTTCGTCCTCACCCAGCATGGCGCCATAGACCGACGTCACGAAGCCGATCATCTCCAGAAAATGATCTCGGTAATAGAGCGGCGGCAGGGTTATGAAGTCACGGGCCATAGGACTGTTCTATATATGTTCCGGTCCAACAAAACAAGACGGACATGTCTCGGTTAACGATTGTACACGATTACAATTCGTGCTTTTCTCCTGTCACGCGACGACAGATCGCACCTACAGGCAGGAAGATACCATGACCCCTTTCATCCCTTCACGTCGGCATATGCTGTTCGGCAGTGCGGCGCTTTTGAGCGCAGGCCTGCTGGCCGGGTGCAGCAAGGCCACCGACACCGCCGCGCCCAAAACAAAATCCGTGCTGGATACCTGGCCGGTCGGGATGCAGCTCTGGACGGTCGGTGCCGAACTGGCCAGGGATATTCCAGGCACACTGAAAGCCGTCAAGTCTGCAGGCTATGATGTGGTCGAGACCGCCGGCCTCCAAGGCAAGACGGCGGTGGAGTATAAGGCCTTCATCGAAGCCGCCGGCCTCAAAATTCGTTCGGCCCACACCAACATGCCCAGCCTGATCGATCATATGGAGCGCGATATCGCCGATGCCCTGGCGCTTGGCGCCGAATGGCTGGTGTGCTCGTCACCGAAGACACCGGCGCCCCTGCCCGCCGGTTCCGACTGGATCGTCGGCATGACCAAGGCCATGACCGCCGACGCCTGGAAGATGAACGCCGAGCATATGGCGAAGATCGCACCGATCGTCACCGGCGCCGGGCTGAAATTCGCCTATCACAATCACCCGATGGAATTCAAAGATCTGGGCGGCGGCCAGACCGGCTACGACATCCTGATGTCGGCGGCCCCGGCGGCGCAGTTGCGCGCCGAACTCGACATCGGCTGGGTGGCGGTGGCCGGCCTCGATCCGGTGACCACGATGAAAAAATACGCCGATCGCCTCGACCTGCTGCACATCAAGGACATGATCAGGGACGACAAGCAAGCCGCCGGTTTCCGCTCAACCGAAGTCGGCCATGGCATGATAGACTGGAAGCCCGTCTTCGCCGCCGCGCAGGAGCTGGGCGTGAAGACCTATTTCGTTGAGCAGGAACCGCCCTTCCTCAAGCCGGCCATCGAATCGCTGAAAGACAGTCGCGCCTTTATCGCCTCACTTTAACGATAGCTCAGGCTCAGCCAGACAGCGCGGCCAGTATCGTAGTTGATCGTGCCATCGTTGCTGCGCTGGATTGGCACCGCCGCATCAAGCGCATTATCAACCCGCACCGATATCCCCATATGGGGCGTAAAGGCGTAACCGGCGGACAGGTTTAGCTTGCTGTAAGCCTTTAGCGGCAGGGCATTAAGGTCATCCTCAAAGCTCTGACCTTCAAACACCACATCGGCGCGCAAATCGACCTTGGCCAGCCGTCCCGTCATGCCGACGGACGCGCTGTAATCGGGCGCCTGCGCCGGTTGCTTGCCATTGACCGCGCCTGACGCGCCGGCGACGCGGGCATGGGTCACGGTCAGGGAGGATGTCAGGCTTAACCGTTCGCCAAGCACATAGCGGCCTTGCGCTTCCATACCATAGGCGCGGATCTCCCCGACATTCTGGCGCTGGCGATAGGCGCCACCGGCCGGCACGAAACCCGCCAGCGGGAAGGTGCCAGGACCAATACCGAGCGTCACATTGGTGATCGGATCGGTTACCACATTGTAGAAGAGATCGCTATCCAGCGATAGCCGCGCGCCGGCAAAGCGCCAGCCGATTTCGGCGCCTGTCAGGGCTTCCGGTTTCAGGTCGGCATTGGCTTCGGTGATATCGTTGCCAACGCGGAACGGCCGGTAAAGCTCATTGAGGCTGGGCGGCCGGAAACCGTTATAGGCCGCCACACGCCACGTCGACTGCGGCGTCAACGCATAGGCCAGCCCAAGACGCGCCGAGGCGAGGGTCTGTTCCTTGCCCGGCAGGGCGAGCTCGAGCACCGGCAGATGGGTGGTCAGGTCGGTCTCATAGCGATGCGCGTTGCACGTGCGCCACTGATCGACACGCAGCGCACCGGTCAGGGTCAGGAGGCCGCGAAAACGCGTGCCCTCAGCGTAGACACCGATCAGGGTGTTCTCGCCACCGGCCACCCGATAGCGCGTCGGCGCGCCCGCCATATAGCGGTAATATTCGCGCGACTCTCCATCGCCCGTGCGGGCATCGATGCCGATCTCCCATTCTGATTTCGGCGTTTGGTGACGTATGGCGGCATTGAAGCCATTACCTGTGGCCGGTGTCTTGACCTGATCATTGGCCAGCGTGGTCGCGACGCGGCCCGCCTGCACCGAGACCGAGCGGTTGGCGAGATCGGAATCCTTGTGCCAGATTTGCAGACGATACCCGTTGCGATCCGCTGTCGGAGCGCGTGTATAGGCCAGGCTGACCTGATCGCCTCTGGAGCGCGCCATAGCCCCTTTGAGGCCGGTCTCGCGGACGCTGTCATAGCCGCCGGCCAGCAGCGACAGCTCGCCCTCACCCACCGTCCACTGGCCATTGACCAGCACGCTTTTATCGCGGCCGTAGGTTTCGACATCGGCCGCGCCGCGCTGGCTGCCGTGCACCGGCACATCGCCGTGCAGGGTTTGGTCAAGCAGGTGGATGCCCAGACCGCCGACCGCAAAACCACCGGCAAAAACATGACTGTCGTTATCGCTGAGACTGGCCTCGGCATAGGGCTGCAGGGCCTGCGGCGGCACCAGTGACAGATCGGCCACGCCGGTCAGCGCGCCGGCACCATAGGCGCCGCCACCGGCGCCACGCACGACGTGGGCGCTGCTCAAGGCTTCAGGCGGAAGCGCGGCCCAGATCACCCAGCCGCCGAAGGGGTCGTTCTGCGGAATACCATCCAGCGTCACCAGAGCGCGACCGGCGCCGGAAGGGGCAATGGCGCGCAGGCTCATGCCCTGCACAGTGGGGTTGGCGGTCAGGCTGGAGGAACGGCGGAACAGCGAGGCCTGCGCAGCGTCTTTCAAGGTCTGGTCCGCTGCCGCGCCGCGCTGGAGCGCATCGCGCGTGATATCGACACGGCTGAAAGCGGCATCACCCACATAGGCGCTGAAACGATGGGCGCGGACGATGACCTCGGTCGGCGCTTCGGCCTGCGCCATTCCGGCCAGTGCGATCAGGCCAAGTCCAAGGTATGTCATGCTCGTCTCCGCCGGTTACAGGCGCTCCTCATCGCCGGAATAAAATAAGAAATCCACTCTATTTTCAAAGAAGGCTGGGTCTCAGGGCAGGCTGTAGGCGATGATCTCTCCGCCCGGCTTAACCTTGGCGTTCTTGCCGCCGCCGGCGCTGATGACGACATACTGCTTCTTGCCCACGCTGTAGGTGGCGGGGGTGGCGATACCGGCCGCCGGCAGGATGGTTTGCCACAACAGCTTGCCGGTTCGCTTGTCAAAGGCGCGGAACCTGTTGTCGTAGACCGTGGCGGCGATGAAAACCACGCCACCGGCCGTCACCACCGCGCCACCATAGTTCTCGCTGCCGGTCGTCTGATCGGTCAGTTCGGGATAGCCGCCGAGCGGGATTTTCCAGGCATATTCGCCGGTGTTGACATTGATCGCCGACAGCGTGCCCCACGGCGGCGCGATGGCCGGATAGCCGTCCGGATCGAGGAATTGCGTATAGCCATCGAAGACATAAGGGTCACCGTCAGTCGAAGGATAGGCCGGCGCTTCTTTCTGCGCGGTCTGCCTCGGATCACCCTTGAGATAGCCGATGAGGGCGGCACGGTCGGCCGCATCGAACTGCGCAAAGGCCGGCATCCGTCCACCACCTACCGTGATCTGGCGTTCGATCTGGGCGTCGGTCAGGCGCTGCGCCACCCCGACCAGAGACGGAAATTCCGGTGGAGAGCCCTTGCGCTCGACACCATGACAGGTGGCGCAGGCGTTCTGGTAAAGCGCCTCGCCGCTGCGCCCCGCGATCATCGGCGGCTGTTTCTTGACCTTCAGAATCCACGCCATTTCGTTGGCGTTGACATAGAGCAGGCCGGTCTGCGGATCGTAGGCCGCACCGCCATATTCGGCGCCACCGTCCATGCCGGGCAGCAGGATCGTGCCGCCGATCGAGGGCGGATCAAATGCCCCGCGCGAACGCACAGTGGCGAAGGTCTTGGCCACCGCCGCATGGGCCTCTGGCGTGCGATGGGTCAGCAGATCGGCCGTCAGGGTCTGGCGGGTGAACGGCTCCGGCTTGAGCGGCAAAACCTGCGTCAGGGAAGTGATTTCGCCCGGAATATCGGAGGGCGCCGGATGTAGTTCCTGCAAGGGATAGAGCGATTGGCCGGTCAGGCGATCGAGGATAAAGACCACGCCCGCCTTAGTGACCTGCGCCAACGCCGGCTTG
Organism: Asticcacaulis sp. MM231; assembly: GCF_964186625.1. NCBI lineage: Bacteria > Pseudomonadati > Pseudomonadota > Alphaproteobacteria > Caulobacterales > Caulobacteraceae > Asticcacaulis > Asticcacaulis sp. MM231. The sequence continues at coordinate 662,826 of NZ_OZ075108.1, read as the reverse complement.
CCGGCCACTGTGATCAGGGTCGGCGGGGTCGGCGGATCACGATCCCAGACGTCGTGTTTCACCAGTTGGAAATGCCAGCGCCGCTTGCCGGTGGCGGCATCCAGCGCCACCAGCGAAGTGCCGAAAAGGTTGTCGCCGGCGCGATCGCCGCCGTAGAAATCCTTGTTGCCCATGCCGGCCGAACCGAGCGGCACATAGACAATGCCGTTCTCCGGATCAAGCGTCAGCCCCGACCAGGCGTTGGCCCCCATGGCGGTCTTCCAGGCGTCCTTCGGCCAGGTCTCGTAACCCGCCTCGCCCGGATGCGGGATGGTGTGGAATATCCACTTTAGAGCGCCGGTACGAACATCATAGGCGCGGATATGACCCGGCGTATTCCCAGTCGAGCCCATGATGATCAGGTCCTTGTAGACCACGCCGGGCGTCACATTGCTGACCGAGATGGTGGACGGATCGCGGCCGAGGCCCGCCTTGAGATCGACCTCGCCATTATGGCCAAAGCCGTCGATCAGCGCGCCGGTGCGGGCATCGACCGCCATTAGTTTCGAGCGGAAGGTGAAGAGGATGCGCTCTTCACCGGCGTTCGACCAGTACGAAACGCCGCGCAGCCGCTGCTTGGTGTTCACCACATCACCAAAGGCCGGATCGAAAACCCATAGCTGTTCGCCCTTGGCAGCATCGAGGCAGAAGATGCGCCCCTTGGGCGACACGGCATAGAGTTGGCCGCGAATGATCAGCGGATTACCCTCCATGTCGGAGCCGCTGCCGCCTTCGCCGAAGCCATCGCCGGTATCGAAGCGCCAGGCCACTTTAAGGTTTTTGACGTTGTCGGTGTTGATCTGGTCGAGCGTCGAATAGTGCGTGCCGTTGGCGTTGCCGTGATAGACAGCCCAGTCGGCGCCGGAGGTCGATGAGGTGCCGTCGATCGGACGCTGGCCGGAACAGGCGGCGAGTGCGAACAACAGGCTCAGGCCAATGGCTTTGGTTACGTGCATGGGCTTTCCTCCGCTGGCTATTTTTGCCCGCTTGAAAGCCAGATAATCATGAGTTGTTATCGATTACAACTTTGCGCTTTTAACCGGCGGCTTGCCGATCAGGTGAGCCAACGATGACGCCGCCATCGGCTTGCCGAACAGATAGCCCTGCATGGCGTGGACACCCGCCGCCTTGAGGTGGCTGTGCTGGCTACCGGTTTCGATGCCTTCGGCCGCCACCTGCATCCCGAAGGCCCGGCCTATGCCGGTGACGGCCTGGATGATCGCCAAAGCTTCCAGAGCAGCGCGCGGCTCGCCATCAAGCGCCATGACGAATTCGCGGTCGATCTTGATCTTGTCGAACGGGAAACGGTGTAAGGCCGTCAGCGAAGAATAGCCGACGCCGAAATCATCGAGCGCCAGCTTAATGCCCAGATTGCGCAATTTACTGAACAGTTGCCGCACGCGGTCAGGCTCGCCAAGAAAGGCCGTTTCGGTCACTTCCAGCACCAGCCGTTTCGGATCAAAGCCGGTCTCATCGAGCAGCGCACGCACGCCAGCCACAAATCCCGGCTTGTCGAGTTCGATCGGCGAGACATTGATAGCGACCGGGATATCCCAGCCCGCGGCGGTTTCCAGGACGCGGCGGCGCGCGAAGGTGCCCAGACGTGTGATCAGGCCGGAACGCTCGGCCACTGGAATAAAGACAGCCGGACCGATGGGGGCGCGGTCACCGCGATGCCAGCGCATTAAAGCCTCGGCGCTGATGACCTCGGTGCCGGTGCGGTCATAGATCGGCTGATATTCCATCTCGAAGGCATTGGCGGCGATATCGGCCTCCATTTCAAGCACCAGCGTCGCTTCGGGATCGTCCTTTGACGCGGCCACGGCGGACGCGGCTTTTTTCTTGGTCTTGCTTTTCGCTGGTTCCAGCTTGGTGGGTTCAGATTGGGCCTCATCCGCGATGATCACGGCCAGACCGGCCAGCGTCCGTTCCACCCATGATGCAGCCAGGGCGATCTCTTCGGCCGAGACGGCACGGTGCTCGACGCGGATGGCGCGCTCAATCGCGCCAGCCACGCTGGAGACCGCCTTGGCACCGATATTCAGACTCATCGCTTTCAGCGCATGGGCCGAACGCGCCAGACGGTCCTCGTCGCCCTCGGCGTGGGCGGCCTGCATGGCGGCGATGGCCTGCGGACCATGGCTGCGATAAAGCCCGACAACACGGCGGACGAAATCACCTCGGCCCTTGTTGATGCCCTCTAGCAGAGAGCCAAGCACGGCGCGATCGAACAGATCGGCGTCGTCCTCCGGCAACACCAGAACCGCTTCCTCGGCCACGATGTCGCGCACCGGCGCTTCACGCAAGGTTTCCGGCAGTAGCGAGCGGAGACACTGCGCCATATCTGGCAGGGTGAAAGGCTTGTGCAGCACATCGTCCATGCCCGCCTCTTTCCACGCATGGGCGGCAGGGCCGATAATGCGGGCAGTAAGAGCCACTATCGGCAGGCACTTATCCGTCTCTCTGGCGCACCATTGCCGCGTCGCCTCAAAGCCATCCATCACCGGCATGGAGCCGTCCATAAGCACCAGATCGAACGGTTCCGCCGCCATCTTCGCCAGGGCATCGGCGCCATGGACTGCGACGCTGGCCTGGATACCGAAACGCGCCAGTGCCTCGATAGCGACTTCGCGGTTCAGTTCGTCGTCATCGACCACCAGGACGCGCGCCGTGGGATAGCTGGCGTCGACGCCTTCGGGATCTGCGTCGGTATCATGAAGTTTGAAATCATCATCATCGCGCAGACGCTCGATCAGGGCGTCTATATCGCGATGACGTAAAGGACGCGGCAGGACGCAAGCCGCACGGCCTTCGCTGACCCATTGCCCCGCCTCGTGGTCTTCCGGATGGGCCAGCAGCACCAGACGCTCCGGCGCCACGCCGGCATCGAGAGTCATGCGGCCGGTTGCATCGGCCAGCACAAGCCGCGGCTTATCGGGACCGAAGCGGACATTGGCCTGCTGGAAGCGCTGCATCACCGCATCATGTTCCATATCCCCGCGCACGAAGACATGGACGACCGGCCGCACCAGATCATGAATGACAGGCGGCGCGCAGGTTTTCATGCTGTCGTCGAGTGCCGGCATCCGCACATGGACCTGCGTACCTTGATTAGGTTTTGGACCCTGCTCGCTGGTCACGGCGATGGCGCCGCCCATGGCCTCGATCAGGCGTTTGGACATCGACAGACCTAGGCCGGTACTGCCAAAACGGCGCGTCGTCGTCTGGTCTTCCTGACTGAAGGCGGCGAAAATCGTACCCAGCTTGTCACGCGTGATACCGATGCCGGTATCCTTGACGACCAGACGCCAGAACCCGGATTTTTTGTCGGGCTCAATGGCGATGATTACATGGCCTTTTTCGGTGAATTTCAGCGCGTTGGACACGAGATTGGAGACGACCTGTCCTAACCGCACCGGATCCGCCGGCACCAGACGCGGTGCGTCCGGATGGGCATGGACCACCAGTTCCAGCCCTTTTTCACGAGCACGGTCCTGAAACAGCATGACCGTGTCATCGACCAGATCGAGGATATCGACCTCGCAGGTTTCGACCTCCAGCTTGCCGGCCTCGATCTTGGAAAAATCGAGAATATCGTTGATGACCGCCAGCAAGGTGCGGCCCGACTTGGCGATGGTGCGGGCGTGGCGTTTGGCGCGCGCCGGCAGGCTTTCGGCGGCCAGCAGTTCGGCCATGACCATCACGCTGCTCATCGGCGTGCGGATTTCGCGGCTTAGGGTGGCGAGGAAATCCGACTTGGCGGTGTTGGCGGCCATCGCCTCGTCGCGTGCATCCTGATAATCGCGGGTGCGTTCGGCCACCTGGTTTTCCAGACAAATCAGATGCGCTTCCAGCTTGCCGTCGCGGACGCGGATGGCATCGATCATGGCGTTGAAACCGGTCACCAGCGTGCCGATCTCATCCCTGGCATCGACCTTTGTCTCGACCCGGCGCGAATAGTCGCCATGGTACGAGATGGCCTCCACCGAGGCGGTCAGTTCTGTCAGGGGCCGGATCATGGCGCCGTGCAAACGACGCACAATGTAAAGGGCGATGCCAAGCGCCAGGATCACCAGTCCGAACACACCCGCCAGGGCCTGCAACAGGGTTCGGGTAAAATCCTCCGAGCGGTGGATGATGACCACCTGCCCGATCTGGTGGCCGCCATTCATGACCGGTGCGTGGACCTGAATCGTGCGGGTCGTCACCAGCGCCATGACGCTGGGGTGACGGCTTTCAGCATCGAGCGACACAGCGCCTTTCAGGCCCACGGCAGCGCCCATTTCTGCGATGACCGAGCCGTCATGCGCCTCGACGCGCGCATAGGTGATACCGGGGGTGCGGGTGACGGAGCGCAAGGTATTGAAGGCGCGGCCGCGGTCGTTCATCGCCACGGCATCTTCGCTGCCCGAGGCCAGAATATCGGCCGCGGTCTTCATCACCGACCAGCGCGACTTGGCTTCGCGCGTGGTTTCGCGCACGATGAACAGGCCGGCGACCGGCAGGGTTGACAACATTACCAAGCCCATAACGAGCCAGGTCAAACGTCTGAAAAGGGAGCGCCCACCGCCGCTGGCCGTCCGTACTTTTGTCATATGGCCCACAACTCGATACCGCACCCACCTGTACTGGCGGCCCTACGTCACGGCGCAGGCGAAACCTGTCGCGAAAGCCGTACGACCAACCTAACCCGCAAGTCTTAAAATCTGGCTGACAGGATTTCCCCGGAGCTTCGGCGACACAAAGGACAGCTTGCGGTCTGGCCTCTGCGGCGTTAGCCTTGGGTTCGCCATTCGGAAAGCCGCATGCTCAATCCCAAATCCCCTCTCTCCGCCCTGCTCCATGCCGACATGCGCCCGGGCACGATCGAATGGATCGGCCTGCGCTCACAACGGCGCGGCCCGCTGACGGTGGTCGAGACGGTGGAACTGGATACAAACGCCGGCGTGATCGGCGATCACTACAACAACCCCAGACGCGGCACGCGCCACGTCACGCTGATCCAGCGCGAAGACTTAAGCGCCATCGCCAGTTACCTCGGCCAGGACGTCACGCCCGAACAGCTCCGCCGCAACATTGTGGTCAGCGGCATCAACCTGCTGGCACTCAAGGACAAGTTGTTTCGGCTGGGCACGGCCTTGCTGGAAATGACCGGTGAATGTCACCCCTGTTCGCGCATGGAGGAGACCTTCGGCGTCGGCGGTTACAACGCCGTGCGCAGCCACGGCGGCATCACAGCGCGGGTACTGGAAAGCGGCACGGTCAGGCTGGGCGATGCGCTGACGGCTTTGCCCTTGACGTAAGACCGTTACGGCCGCAATCATCCGTCTTCGGAGCAGGGGGCTGTCATGAGTGTTAACCGAAAAACCGGCCTGTGGGGCATCGCTCTTTACGGTGCCGCGATGAACTTCAGCATCCGCTGGCTGGCCACCGGTGCTGCCACCGGTCTTGTGGCCCTGCCGATCTGGATCGCCGCTGCCGTTTTGTTTCTCATCCCGCTCGTCTGCGCCACGCTGGAGCTTTCCGCCCGCTATCCCGAAGAAGGCGCCGTCTATGCCTGGGTGCGCGAGACCCAGGGCCCTTTCGCCGGCTTCATGACCGGCTGGCTCTACTGGGCCTGCAATATCCCCTATTTCGCCAGCCTGCTTTTCTTCATCGTCAACCTGCTCGGTCAAGCGCTGCGCGGTATCCCGGGGTGCGAACCCGTTGGCGTCGTGATAGGCCAGCCGCTTGGTGCCTTCACCGCCGCCACGGTGATCCTGACCGGGGTGGCGGCGATGCACGCACGGGGCTTCGGTGTCGGCAAATGGCTGCCGATCGCCTCGGCCGCCGTCTCGGTCACGCTGCTGTTCTTCATCCTGTGGGCCGCCTTTTATCTCACCGATATCTACGGCCCCGCCACAAATTTCGCCGCCGCCGACTACACGCCCCCGTTCGATGCCAATGGCGCGATACTGTGGGCCACCATCGTCTTTGCCTTTGGCGGCATCGAAGGCGTGGCGCTGATGCGCAATGATCTGAAGGGCGGGGTCAAGACCATCGTTTCGGCCCTGATCCTGATTGGCCTGCTGCAGACCCTCGGCTATGCCGGCGGCACCGCCGCCATGCTGGCCATCGTGCCGCAGGACGTGGCGTCGCGGCTCGGCGGTCTGCCCGATGCGCTCGGCGTGGCGCTGAACCGGCTGCACGTCCATGCCTGGCAACCCTATGTGCTGGCGGCCACCGCCCTGACCTTCCTTGGCGGCATGAGCGCCTGGTTCGGCGCGGCGGCACGCCTGCCCTTCGCCATCGGGGTTGACCGCATGTTGCCGAAGGCCATCGGCCATACCGACCCGAAGACCGGCGCACCGACCGTGGCCATCCTCATTCAGGCCGTGCTCGTCGTCATCGTCATGGGTCTGAGCACCTTCGGCTCCACCCTGGCCGGCGCCTATGATTTCGTCGTTAGCATGGGCGTGCTAACCTTCATCATCCCCTATCTATGGATGTTCATCGCCTATTGGAAAGCGCAAGGCCAATCGGATCGCAAACTCGACTGGCGCACGCCCGGCGGTAAAACGGGCGCCAAGGCCCTGGCGGTTCTGGGCTTTGTCGTGGCCTTCAGCGCTATCATGGGCAGCATGGCGCCCAGCCCCGCTGAGGCCGATCCGCTCGGCGTCTTTCTCAAGCTTCTGATCGCCTCTGCCGTTCTCATCGCCATCGGCGCGGCCATCTATGCCGTCAACGCCTTCCGCAACAAGGGTCAAGCCTGAATGGACACCACTGACACCCCGCCCAAGCAAAAGGCGCCGGTCACCGCGCCGGCGATCTGGTATGCCGATCCCGCCTGCTGGCCGATCGAGCGCAAACACATCTTCGCCAACAACTGGCAGTTCCTGACGCATGAGAGCGCCCTGCCGAATGCGCGCGACTGGCGCGCCGATACACTGGCCGGCTATCCGGTGATCATCGTACGCGGGGATGATGGTGCCCTGCGCGCCTTTCACAATGTCTGCCGTCACCGCGCCGGACCGCTGGTGCGCGAAGACGCCGGCACCTGCGACGGAGCGATGACCTGCCAGTATCACGGCTGGCGCTATACGCTGGATGGCCGCCTGCGCGCTGCGCGTGATTTCGGCGCAGCGTCCGATTTCGATCCGCGCGATTTCGGTCTGTTCCCGGTGCGCCTGCAGATCTGGCGCGGGCTCATCTTTGCCGGCATTGGCGACGACCTGCCCGATCTGCTGAGCCAGATGGCGCCACTCGATGCGCGGCTGGGCGATGCCGACTGGTCAGGGCTCAGGGGCGGTTTACGGCGCACACATTTGCTGGAGTGCAACTGGAAAACCTATGTCGAGAACTATCTCGAAGGCTATCATGTGCCGGCCATGCACCCGACGCTCGATGCCGAGATCATCTCCGAGCAGTATAAGGTGACGGTCGATGGCAAGGTCGTGCTGCACGATGCGCCGCCGAAATCACCCGAGGCTGTTTATGATGGCCTGTGGGGCTGGGTGTGGCCCAATATCGGCATCAATGTCTATAACCGCGGCCTGATGATCGAGCGCATGTCACCGGTCGGACACAAGCAGACCCAGCTCGATTACCTCTACCTGACGCCGGGTGGCGAACCTGTGCCGGACGCCACCCTCGCCATGTCAGATCAGGTGACGGCCGAGGACAAGTGGATCGCCGAAAAGGTGCAGGAGAACCTCAATGCCGGGGTTTACGAGACCGGCCGGTTATCGCCCAGGCACGAAATGGCCGTGGCGGCTTTCCAGCAATGGGTTGGTGAATTTCTCACGCGTTGACCCATTGCCGTCAGTATCCCCTGTCAGGTTAGATCACCCCTAGTCGTGCCGCAAAGCCTTGCCGGGTTCCGTGCTGGCCGCACCGAAGGCGACGCCCGCCACGGTCATCAGGGCGATGATCAGGGCCGCCGCCGAAGCTGCCGGGAAAATCCATAACGGCATGGAGATGGCGTCATCAAACTGTGCCAGCCAGTGCTGCAAGGCCAGGGCGCCGAGGGGCCACGCCAGCAGACTGGCGATGGCGACAGGGCGCAGGAATTGCAGGAGCAACAACCTGACAACCTGTCCCCGCGAGGCGCCGAGCACCTTGCGCACGCCGATTTCACGGATACGGCGCGAGGTATTGAAGGCGGCCAGACCGTAAAGACCGAAACAGCCGATCAGGGCGGCGATGCCCGTGCCGATGCTGAAGAGATGGCTGCGATCGCGTTCGGGCTTGTAATACTTGTCGAGGTTCGCAGCCACCGACGCCACTTCAAACGGCACGCCAGGTGCGATTTGGCGCCACAGGCCGCGCAGGCGTTCGCGCATCTGCGGCTCGGATACGCCCTGATAACGTACCATGCCGACCACAGCATAGGCGGCATGGGCATCGAACAGATAGAGCTTGGGCGGGATCGCCTCATTGGGATTGTAAAAGCGCATATCTTCGACGACGCCGATAATACGGACATGATAGTCATTACTGAAGGTAGCCGGCTGACCGATCGCGGCCAGTGGCGTGGCGAATCCCATGTACTTCGCGGCCTTACGACTGATGATGACGTTGTACACACGTTCCTTGTCAATCTTCGCCCAGTCCCACATCTGGTCTTCGCCGCGCTGGGTGTCGAAGAAGCGGCCGGCGATGAGTTTCGCACCCATCAGCTCGAAATAATCCGTACCCACGGTCGAAAAATTCACTGTGGGCGATAGGCTGATGTTATCCGACTGCCCCGGCCTGACAATGTTAGAACTGTTGACTGTGTTTTGGTCACCAGGAATCGCGTTGCCGACACTCGCGGCGATGACACCCGGCACGCCCCTGACCGAGGTCATGAAGGCGTCGCGCTGGGCCTGACTCACCCCGACATTGCGAAAGGCATTGATCAGCATGACATTATCGCGCTTGAAACCGATATCCGCCTTCTGAATATGGTCGATTTGCTGGATAAAGCCCATGATCAGAACAAAGGCCGTGACGACGGCCGTGAATTGCACCATGGCCAGCGCCGCACGCACCAGACCGCCCATGCGGCCGCCGCCCGGCGCACGGCTGGACGCCAGAACCTGCGCCGGTTTGAAAGCCGCCAGCACAAAGGCCGGGTAAAGCGCCGCCAGAAGCCCTGCGCCCACCACAGCGCCCAGCAACGAGAGAATCCACACACCATCATTCTGATAATCGAGCGACAAAGACAGCCCCCCCGTACTGTTGATCAGGGGCAGGCTCAATTCAACGCCTGACAAGGCCACCAGAAAGGCCAGAAGCATGGTCAGGACGGCCTCGCCGAGAAACTGGAGCCGCAGGACCGCAGGCGCAGCGCCGAGGGTCTTGCGTACCGCCACCTCGCGCGCCCGCATACCGGCACGCGCCGTTGCCAGATTGATGTAATTGATAAGCGCCAGTGCCAGCGCCACGATGCCGACCAGACCCAGCGAAACGATCGCCGACTTGAGCTTCGGATCCAGCAAATGGATTTCCGAAAGCGGGACCACCTTCAGTTCGAGCAGGGTATGCGGCTTCACATCGGCTCCGAAGGCGTTGCCCACCTGACGATCCGTGAAGGCCGGCATCTGCGTCTCGAAGGCCTTCGCTTCGGTGGCCGTCTTGAACTTCAGAAACGTGAAGAGCTGGCTTGATCCCCAATGATGCCAGGTCTGCGGCTCAAGGGCCGCGCGTTGCGGGGTCAGCAGCCGAAGAATACCGAATTTCATATCGGTATTCTTCGGCAGATCGCGAATCACCGCGCTGACCGTATAGGTCTTGTAGCCTTCCACATCGCTCAAGGTCAGCGGTCGGCCTATCGCATCCGTGGTGCCGTAATACTTGCGCGCCATCGCTTCACTGACCACGACCCGGGACGGCTCGGCAAGAGCGGTGGCCGCATCACCCCGCAGCATCGGCACTTTCAGGAAGGTCAGGAAATTGGCGTCCACCAGTTCGATCTGTTCGCCGAAAACCTCCGCGCCCTTATGGACGATCACATCACCGCTCCAGTCGCGCGTGCCTTCGATCTGCGGATAGGCGGTTTTCAGCTCCTCCAGCAGGCCGCCCATAGACCCCATCTGGATATCATCGTTCATGCCGGGAAAATGGTAGCGCGTGCCCATCATGTAAATCTGCGGCCGCTCCGGGCTCCAGCTTTCGTAAGAGGTCTCGAAGCGGTAAAGCAGGCTCAGAGCGATGAAGACGGCGATGCCGAAGCTCAGGCCCAGCAGGTTGAGCAGTGCATAGAGCGGGTGACGAACAAACGAGCGATAAAAGGCGGTAAAGGCGCTCTTGAGCATCACAGCACCTGCGCGACAGAAGCGACCAGTTGGCCGTCGAGGATATCGACCTGACGCGTGGCCTGATCGGCGTGGCTCTGCGAGTGCGTGACCATGATGATAGTGGCGCCGGCGGCATTCAGGCCTTGCAGAATCTGCATCACCTGCGCGCCGTTTTCGGTGTCGAGATTGCCGGTCGGTTCGTCCGCCAGGATCAGGTCGGGCGAGCCGACTATAGCGCGGGCGATGGCGGCGCGCTGCTGCTGACCACCGGAAAGCTGGTGCGGGAAATGGCGGGCGCGGTGAGCGATTCCGACCTTGTCCATGGCGCTTTCGATCGCCTTGCGGCGCGAGCCTTTCAGGCCGCCGCGATAGAGCAGGCCCAGTTCGATATTCTCATAAATGGTCAGGTCATCGACCAGATTGAAGCTCTGGAAGATGAAGCCAAGATGACGGGCGCGGTGTTTGGCCAGGCCGGTTTCACTCATCTTCGCGAGATCCGTTCCATCAAACAGATAGGCGCCGGATGTCGGGCGATCGATGGTGCCCAGGATATTGAGCAGGGTCGATTTACCGCAACCCGAAGGCCCCATGATGGCGACGAATTCCCCGCGCTTGATATGCAGCGAGATATTATGCAGCGCCGTGGTCTCAACCTCGTCCGAACGATAGAGACGGGTGATGTTCTGGAGTTCGATCAGGTTGGTCATTTTGCGCTCTGAGTTAAACGAAGATGTTGGGCTTTGAGGAAATTGGAGGTGCCGCCGGTGATGACGTGTTCGCCGGGCTTGAGGCCACTAAGGATTTCGACATATTCCGGATTGCGACGGCCGACAGTGACAACACGGCGGCTGGCCTTATTGCCGCTGCCATCCAGCACGAAGATCGAGGCGCCGCCGGTGTCATTGAGCCAGGCGCCGGACGGCACCAGCAGGGCCTGTTGGGTGGCGCCGAGCGACAGGCGGACATCGATGGTTTCACCGCGCTTGAGATCGCTCGGCATGGCGTTATCGAATTCCAGCTCAACGGTGATGCGGCCATTATTGACCTGCGGGAAAATCTTGCTGATATGGACCGTCACCGGCTTGCCGTGCACATTGGCATTGGCTTTCAGGCCTGTGCTCAGGCGCGACAGATAGAACTCATCAACCTCGGCCTTCAGCTTGTAGGTGCCCTCAGAGTCGACCTCACCAAGCGGATCGCCCATCTTAACGGCCTGGCCAGGCTTGAGGTTGAAATCCGTCAGGCGGCCCTCGACCGGCGCCGTCAGGTTGAGGGCGTTCAGGCCATTGCGCACCTCGTCACGGCTGCGGCGCAGATCATCGGCCGAAGCGCGAATCTGCGCCGCCTGCGTTGTGTAGAACTGTGCCTGTTGCGCCTGCGTCGCCTTGAGGGCAGCCAGGCGCTGCTTCTGATAGGCAACCTCGTCGATATAGGTCTGGACGGCGGCGTCATTGAGCACACCATGGTCGCGCAGCATCTTATACTTCACCATTTGTTCCTCGGCCCTGTGCAGGGCGTAGGCGACATCGGCGATGGCCTGTTCGCTGGCCTGCTGCGAGGTTTGCAGATTCATGAGCTGGTTGTTGGTGTCGCTCAGGCGAGCGGAGATATCGGCCTCGCGCGACGATACCTGAAGCGTCAGATCGGGATTGCCGAGCATGGCCAGCGGCTGGCCGGGCGTGACCATCGCGCCATCCGACGCCACCACGCTGATGACACGGCCATTGGTTTCGGCGGTGATATAGGTGATCTCCAGCGGCAGGACGCCGGCGCGCAGGGCGACATAGTCCTGAAACGCGCCCATGGTCACCTCGCCGGTGTCGAGCGTATCAGCGGCGACCGTCGCGGTGTTGGCGGCCGGCATGAAGACGAAGGCGGTCAGCGTCAGGGCAAGGGCGATGGCGGCGGCCGCGCCGATCTGCACAGGGCGGCGACGCCACCAGGGCTTGGTGAGCAGACGATCGGTGCGGGCTGTTTTTTGAAGACTATCGGGCATGATAAGAGGCTAACACAGGTTTCGCCATAGACATAAACCACTCTTTTTATTTGACTTTCAGGCTTTTTGACCGCTTAATGCGGCATCATAACCACTCAAAAGTGTCCGTTTTCGAACATGTCCAAGCCGCCGCGCACCGCTCTGTTTCTTGATGACGACGCCGATATTCTCGACGCCGCCGGGCTGGTTTTAACGCGCCACGGCATGACCCTGATCAAGGCGCAATCGCCCGAAGAGGCCCGCGAAAAGCTGGCCGCCACGCCGGTTGATATCCTGTTGCTCGATCTCAATTACCGGCGCGGCGATACCTCGGGCGAGGCCGGCCTCAATTTTCTGGCCGAGCAGATGCGGCTGACCCCGGCCCTGCCCGTGGTGGTGGTCACCGGCCATTCCGGCATGAGCATCGCGATTTAGGCCATGCGGATGGGGGCACAGGATTTCGTCGTCAAGCCGTGGAACAATGAGCGCTTCATGGCCAGCATCCATGCAGCCCTGGCCGCACCGCGCGCGGTCAGTTCGCCCGTGCCGCCGGCCGATCTCAATCTGGAACGCTCGGAAAAAGAACTGATCAAGGAGGCGCTGAACCGCCACCAGTTCAATATCTCCCAGGCCGCCAAGGATCTCGGCGTCACGCGCGCGGCGCTTTACCGGCGAATGGAAAAGCATGGACTATAGGCGCGTCCTTCTTCCACTGGTCGGTCAGGGCGGCGTCTTCGTGCTCGGTGCCTTCGCCTGGCTGGCCTTCACCAAGGGACTCTATGCCAGCGCCCTGGTCTGCGCCCTGGGGGCTATTACCCTGGCCACCATGGGACTGACCCATAACGCGTTCTCTTTCGGACGCGATCTGCTGAAACGCAGCCAGACAGGAGCCACCTTCACCTCCGAACTGAGCCGCCGGCGCCTGCAGGTGCTGCTTGACCAGACCCCCTCGCCCTTGTTGCTGCAACCCAATAGCGGGCAGTTGATCGCGGTCAACCGCGCCGCCCGGCAGTTGTTCGATGTCTCCTACGCCCTGCCGGTGGCGGCGCGCAAGGCGCTGCTGGGCGAGGCGACGACTCTCGGATTGGCCCATATGAGTGGCCAGATCAAATGGAAGGGCCAGACCTTCGCCGTCCATCTGGCCGAGATGGAAGAAGAGGACGCCCTGTCCCATCTGGCCGTGCTGACCGATATCTCCGCCGATGTGCGCGCAGCCGAGGCCAGCGCTCTGCGCGATCTGCTGAAAGTGCTGAATCACGAACTGATGAACGCCCTGACGCCGGTGGCTTCGATGAGCAAGAGCGCACTCGACTTGCTGGGCGACGACACGCCGGAATCTCGCGCTCAGGCGGCAAAAGCGCTGGAGCGCGTGGTGGCCCGCACCGAAGGGCTGACCGACTTTATCAACGCCTATCGCGCGCTCACCCGGTTGCCGTCACCGGTGATCCGGCCGTGCGGGCTTGGTCTGTGGCTGGACGTGCTGACCGAGAGTTTTGAAGCGCAGTGGGCCGACAAGGGGGTGCGTTTTGAGCTGGAGACAGATGGCGCCGACCTGTCGCTGCTGATGGACGAGGACCAGATGTGGCTGGGGGTGTCGAACCTGCTCAATAATGGCGCGCAGGCGGCGCTGGAAAAGCCGGATGCGCGCGTGCGTCTGCGCCTGAAACGCGAGGGCGATGTGATGGTTTTCGAGGTCGAGGATTCCGGCAAGGGTATCCCGACCGAGAGCGCCGATCAGGTCTTTATGCCATTCTATTCGACCAAGGTGACCGGCACCGGCGTGGGCTTGAGTTTGGCCCGCCAGATCGTTCAGGGTCATGGCAGCGCATTGTTGCTTGTGCCAGTTCAGGCATTGCGGCCCGATCCGCTTGGCGGTGCGTGCTTCCGATTTCAGGTCAGGGTGGCATAGAGGCTACGGTGTCGCCCCGCTCCCCCGCTACAGGGGAGGGTGAGTTCTTTTCTTTATCAAACGCCCATGCGGTAGAGGTTCAGCCTTGAGTTGCGTGCTAGTGTTGTGACTTTAACGCCTGTCGCCCCCTGGCGACCTTTTCAAGAATGTCTGTAGCGGATTTGGTCCAAACGAAGGGCTTTGGATCGGCGTTGTGATGATCGAGATAGTCTTGAATTGCGCCTTCGAGTTCGGCGACACTCTTGAACACGCCGCAGCGGATGCGATCGCCTGTTATCAAGCCGAAAAAGCGTTCGACCTGATTGAGCCAGGACGCCGAAGTGGGGGTGAAATGCATGTGGAAGCGAGGATGTTTGGCCAGCCATGCTTTGACCGCCGGATGCTTATGGGTGGCATAGTTGTCGGCGATCAGGTGCAGGTCGAAGCCCTTGGGCGTGCTGCGGTCGATGAGTCGAAGGAATTTGAGCCATTCCTGGTGCCGATGACGTTTCATGCATTCGCCGATCACCCTGCCGGTGGCGACATCGAGGGCGGCGAACAGTGTCGTCGTGCCATGCCGCTTATAGTCGTGGGTCATCGTTCCCGCCCGCCCCTTCTTCATTGGCAGGCCCGGTTGGGTGCGGTCCAGCGCCTGGATCTGTGACTTCTCATCGACCGAGAACACCAGTGCCCGGTCCGGCGGATCAAGATAGAGACCGACGACGTCCGTCACCTTCTCGACGAACTGCTTGTCGTTCGACAGTTTGAACGTCTTGGTCAAATGGGGCTTGAGCCCATGCGCGCTCCAAATGCGCTGTACGCTGGTGTGGCTCAGACCCACCGCCTTGGCAAGCGTGCGCGCGCTCCATTGCGTGGCAGCCGGTGGCTTCTGTCGCAGCGTCATCTCGACCACACGCGCAATGACTTCGGCGCTCAACGGCGTCTTACGGCCAGGCCGGGTCGCGTCGCGCCCAAGCCCATCGACACCCTGCTCAAGATAACGATCGCGCCAGCGGTAGGCCGTCTTCTTGGTCTTGCCCAGCGTCCGCACAATCGACGCCAAACTCGCCGCGTCCGCCCACATCAGCACGATCCGCGCACGCCAAACAAGCTTCTGCGGCGTGTTCCGGTCCGCCACCCAACCTTCCAACCGCACCCGAGCCTCAGGCGACAGCAACAGCCTTTTGTCCATGTCCATCGACACAGAACTCGCATATTTGCAAGATCAAGGGAATCCATCCGTTGATTCCGCAACACTAGCCGGCTAGCGACGCGGGTACTAAAGTACCCACTAGCGACGACTGCGACGCAATCGACCAAGGATGGACCTTTACCTAGCGGCAGCGATTTCGGCGAGCACTGTCTCTAAGGTTTCGAGATAAAGCGGCTTGACGAGATGGTGGTCAAAGCCGGCTTCCTGCGTCAAACGGCGGTGTTCGCTTTCGCCCCAGCCGGTCTGAGCGATAAAAATGGCATTGGCCAGATCCGGACGTGATTTCAGTTCGCGGCACAGGTCGTAACCGTTCATGCCGGGCAGGCCGATATCGATCATGAAAACATGCGGCCTATAGTCCGCATAGGTGGCGATGGCTTGCTTGGCATCTGCGGCCAGCTTGTATTCATAGCCGATCATCTCGACCAGCCAGCCGGTCGTCTGCGCCAGGGCTTCATTGTCCTCGACAATCATGATGCGCATGGTGTCAGCCGTGCCTGTTCCGTCAGCCATGGGTTGGTTCTCCCGCTTGGGCAGTGTGGGTAGGGGACGCTTTTGGCTCGGCTATATCTGCCAGCAGTTGCGTCAGCAGGTCAAGACTGACCGGCTTGGTGATGTGGTGGTCAAATCCGGCCGCAAACGCCTTCTGGCGATCGCTTTCCTGGCCCCAGCCGGTCTGGGCGATCAACACCTTGTGTTGGGTTTCCGGCATCTGGCGCAAGGCGCGGCAGACCTCATAGCCGTCCATGCCGGGCATACCGATATCGAGCAGGATGACGTCGGGCAGCAGATCACGGGCGATTTCCAGCGCTTTAGCGCCTTCGTGCGCCACGGTCGCCTTGTGGCCGATCAGGTCGAGCATCCACAGGCTTGTCTGGGCGGAATCGACATTGTCATCGACGATCAGCACGTTCAGCGGGTGGGCAGTTTTGCTGGCTTTTTG
This sequence comes from Asticcacaulis sp. MM231, assembly GCF_964186625.1. Classification (NCBI taxonomy): domain Bacteria; kingdom Pseudomonadati; phylum Pseudomonadota; class Alphaproteobacteria; order Caulobacterales; family Caulobacteraceae; genus Asticcacaulis; species Asticcacaulis sp. MM231. The sequence goes on along the minus strand of NZ_OZ075108.1, from coordinate 646,509 downwards.
CAGCGGCTTGCCGATGGCGCCGCCGGCTTCATCGACCAGCGGCAGGCTGACGGTAAAGGTGCTGCCCGTGCCCGACCCGTCGCTGAAGGCGCGACTGGTGCCGCCGTGCATCTCCACCAGCTTGCTGACAAGCGCCAGACCAATCCCCAGACCGCCCTGCGAGCGATCGAGATGGCGATCGGCCTGAGCGAACAAATCAAAGACGCGCGGCAACATATCGGCCTCGATGCCAAGGCCGTTGTCGATGACCTCGATATCAACCTGGCCGTCATGCGCCTTGACGTTCAGGTGTATATCGCCGCCTTCGGACGTATATTTGGCGGCGTTGTTGAGCAGGTTGCTGATCACCTGCGCCAGGCGCGTCAGGTCGCCTTCGACCCACAGAGCCGTGTCCGGCATATCCAGGGTGAAGCTGTGCGTATTGGCGTCTATCAGGGGTTTGCTGGTCTCGATGGCGGCCTGCACAGCATCCTGCAGGCGCATGCGCTCCTTGCGCAGATCAATGCGCCCCCGCGACACGCGCGACACATCGAGCAGGTCGTCGATCAGCCGCACCAGATGGGTCAGTTGCCGGTCCATCATGCCGCGCACGGCCTCGGCACGCGGCCCTTCCGGCGACATACGCAGGATCTGCAGACCGTTACGAATCGGCGCCAGCGGATTGCGCAGTTCGTGGGCAAGTGTGGCAAGGAACTCATCCTTGCGCACATCGGCCTCTTTGAGCGCCTGGGCGTTATCGCGGCTATCCTTGAGCAGACGCAGATTTTCTTCTGCGAAGGTTTTCAGATTGTCGCGCTGGACGGCGATCTGCCGGCGCTGCACGTATAGTTCGGAGAACACCGCCACCTTCGAGCGCAGGATATCGGCTTCAAGCGGCTTTTCGAGAAAATCGACGGCGCCCGCCTCGTAGCCGCGGAAACGGCGCGAGCGGTCTGTGACACCAGCGGTCAGGAAGATGATCGGAATACGGCGCGTGCGTTCGGAGCCGCGCATCGTTTCAGCCAGTTCGAAGCCGTCCATTTCCGGCATCTGGACATCGAGCAGGGCCAGAGCGACCTCGGTCTTCAGCAGGATTTCCAGCGCCTCGGTGCCGGAGCTTGCCTTGATAAACTCCAATCCGTCACGGCGCAGCACGGCTTCGAGCGCGATCAGGTTTTCCGGCAGATCATCGACGATCAGGATGGGAACGGGTATGGTGAAGGCCGGTTTCATACCTGCACCGCCTTGATCAGCTCATCGGCGATCTGTTCCAGTGTCAGGGATTCGGCCTGCGGAGACATGGCCAGCGCGGCTTCGGGCATGGCGCTGGCATAGGCCAGATCGGGACGCTGCACCAGAGCGCGGCCACCGGCCTTGATGACCTGTTTGAGGCCGGCGGCGCCATCGGGATTGGCGCCCGTCAGGATAATGCCGATCAGCCCTTCACCGTAAACATCCGCGGCGGTCTCGAACAAAACATCAACCGAGGGGCGCGAGAACAGCACAGGCTCTTCGGACGACAAAGACAGACGGCGATCCGACTCGATCAGCAAATGATAGTCGGGTGGCGCGAAATAGACATGACCGGGCAGGATGTCCTCCTTGTCGTCAGCCTCGCGCACGGTCAGCGCGCACTTGTCATCGAACAACTTGGCCACCATGCTGTTGCGATCGGGCGGCAGATGGATAACGATCATGATCGGCAGGGGATAGTCAGCCGGCAGGGTGGGCAGTATCGCCGACAAAGCCTTCAGACCACCCGCCGACACGCCGATCACCACCGCTTCGGGCTCAGTATGGCGCACGATAATATCCGAGGCTTTACGGCTTTTCATTACGGTACTCATGTCACATCCCTTTTCTGGTAGATGCGCTCATCATGAGCAAAATCGGTGAAGGCGTCCGCGCTGGAGGAAAAGCGCAGTGTCTCCTTGGAGCCCAACCCCAGAAAGCCCTTGCGCGCCAGCGAGCCCTTGAACAGGGTAATGGCGCGGTCCTGAAGCTCGCGATCGAAATAGATCAATACGTTGCGGCACGACACCATGTGGGTTTCGGCGAAGACGGCATCGGTGGCCAGACTGTGATCGGAAAAGACGACATTCTTGCGCAGGGTCTTGTCGAACGAAGCGGCGCCATAGGCGGCGGTGTAATAGTCGGACAACGAACCCTTGCCGCCCGAAAGCCGGTGGTTTTCGGTGAACAGCTTGATGCGCTCAAGGCTGTAGACCCCGGCCTCGGCCTTTTTCAGTGCGTCGTGATTGATGTCGGTGGCGTAGAACATCGTGCGCTCGAACAGCCCCTCTTCGCGGAAGAGGATGGCGAAGGAATAGACCTCCTCGCCGGTCGATGAACCGGCGATCCACACCTTGAGCGAGGGATAGGTCTTGAGGTGCGGCACCACTTTTTCGCGGATGGCCTTGAAATAGAGCGGGTCGCGAAACAGCTCCGACACCTGCACGGTCAGATAGGGCAGCATGGCGGTCATCATGCCGGGATCATGCAGCACCATGTCTTGCAAGGCCGATACAGTCTGGCAGTTGAAATGGTCACGCGCCTGCAACAGACGGCGTTTGATCGACGCCATGGCGTAGCCGCGAAAGTCATAGTGGTACTTACGGAAGATGGCCTCAAGCAGAAGCCGTATCTCGATGTCCTCCGTCTTTGGGGGCATTATCTCGGCATCCATACGCGCACCAGGGAAATGAGTTTTTCGACGTCGAGCGGCTTGGCCATATAGTCATTCGCGCCGGCGTCAATGCAGCGCTCCTGATCGTCCTTCATCGCCTTGGCCGTCAGCATGATCACCGGCAGCTTGGCCCAGTCACGGCGCTTGCGGATTTCGCGCGTGGCGGTCAAGCCGTCCATTTCAGGCATCATGACGTCCATCAGCACCAGATCGACGGCGTCGGGATTGTCCTTGTGGTCATTGGTCTTTTCCAGCGCATCGAGCGCCTCGCGACCATTGCGCGCGATGGTGACGATGGCGCCCAGTGGCTCGAAGATGTTGGTGACGGCATAGACGTTGCGCACATCATCCTCGACTACCAGGATACGACGGCCTTCCAGCATGGCGTCCCGGCTCTTGGCCTTCTTGAGCAGGGTCTGTTGCTCGGGCGACAGTTCCGACACCACCTGGTGCAGGAACAGCGTCACTTCATCGAGCAGGCGCTCCGGCGACTTGGCGCCCTTGATGATGATCGACGAAGAGTAACGCCGCAGCTTCTGCTCGTCGTCGTAGGAGAGATCGCGGCCGGTATAGACGATAACCGGCGGGAAGGCGTAGGCATCCTCGTGGCTGAGGGTTTCCAGCAGCGAATAGCCGGTGGCGTCGGGCAGAGTGAGATCGAGCACCATGCAGTCGAAAGTCTGCGTCTTGAGTAGTTCGAGACATTCCGCCGCCGTGCCGACCGCGATGGTCTGGGTGTCGTTGCTTTTCAGCAGGCGCGCCACACTGTCGCGCTGGACCTCGTCATCCTCGACGATCAGGACACGGCGCATCTGCTGGCTCAGGCGCTCTTCCAGCGATTTGAAGGCGTCCACCAGTTCGTCGCGCTTGACGGGCTTCAGCATGTAGCCGACCGCGCCAAGCGACAGGGCCGTGTGCTGGTAGTCGCTGCCCGAGACGACGTGAACCGGAATATGGCGGGTGCGGTTGTCACGCTTCAGACGATCGAGCACCGACAGGCCGGAATGATCGGGCAGGCCGATATCGAGCACCACGGCCGACGGCGTATATTGCTGCACCATGTCGAGCGCTTCTTCCGCGGTGGTCGCCACCAGGCAAAGGAAGTCCTGATCATGGGCCAGGTCGTAGAGGATAGCAGCGAAGGAGACATCGTCCTCGACCACCAGGATGGTACGGCGCGACGGATCGAGTTTGTCGCGATCATCCTGCACCCGGCCCGGCTTGAGCACCGGTTTGGCCGTTCTGGTCTTGCTCTCAGCCATCACAGGTGAGTTGACGTGAGGCGCTGCGGCAATCTCCAGCGTATCGTCGCGCTCGATCCCCGGCATGATGGCGCGCGGCACGACGGCCCCCGGATCATAGGCCATCGGCAGGGTGAGCGAGAAGGCGCTGCCCTTGCCCATGGCGCTCTTGAGACTAATGCGGCCGCCGAGCAGGCGCGTCAGTTCCCGAGAAATCGACAGGCCAAGGCCGGTGCCGCCATACTTGCGGCTGATCGTGCCATCGGCCTGTCGGAAAGCGTCGAAAATGGCATCCTGATGATCGGGCGAAATGCCGATGCCGGTATCGGTCACGGTCATCACGATCTGATCGTCAGCACCCTTTGACAGGGCCAGTTCGACCGAACCGCTTTCGGTAAACTTGAAGGCATTGGACAGCAGGTTTTTCAGCACCTGTTCTAAGCGCTGGCGATCAGCTTCGATGGCGTCGGGCAGATTCTTGGCCACCTTCACCTTGAAATCGAGCTTCTTCTGGCCGGCGATAGGATCGAAGACGCGCTGCATATCCTTGATCAGACGGCTGAGCGATAGCGTTTCAGCGCGAATCTCCATCTGGCCGGCTTCGATCTTGCTGAGATCGAGAATATCGTTGATCAGGGCCAGCAGGTCATTGCCCGACGACTGGATGGTCTGGGCGAACTTGACCTGTTCCTCGGTCAGGTTGCCGTCCGGATTATCACCCAGAAGCT